>JABDPJ010000163.1 GCA_013042835.1 Lysobacterales bacterium | reverse complement strand
TCCCCGCACAGGCGGGGATGACGGTGCATGTCCTATTTTGTAAAGCTTAGCTCTCCGTCACCGGCGTCAATGTTCACGGTATCGCCCGACGTAAAATCACCGGCCAGGATTCTCTGTGCCAGCGGGTTTTCGATTTTCTGTTGAATGGCGCGTTTCAGGGGACGCGCACCATAGACAGGATCGAAACCGGCCTCGGCCAGCAGGTCGAGAGCAGCGTCGGAAATCTCCAGGCCAAGCCCGGAAGTCTCGAGGCGTTTTCTCAGCAGACCCAACTGGATATCCGCGATCAGGCGAATCTGCGCCTGGTCGAGCGGGTGGAATACCACCAGGTCGTCCACGCGGTTGATGAACTCGGGCCGGAAGTGGTGGCCAACGACCTCCATGACGGCAGTCTTCATGGCCTCGTAACCCGCGTCAGCCATATCCTGGATGCGGGTCGAACCGAGGTTGGAAGTCATCACGATGACCGTGTTGCGAAAATCAACGGTACGGCCATGGCCGTCGGTCAGGCGGCCGTCGTCCAGCACTTGCAAGAGAATGTTGAAGACATCCGCATGGGCTTTTTCCACCTCGTCCAGCAGGATGACCGAGTATGGCCGGCGCCTGACAGCTTCGGTCAGGTAACCGCCCTCCTCGTAACCGACGTAACCCGGAGGCGCACCGATCAGGCGGGCAACGGAATGTTTTTCCATGAATTCGGACATATCGATCCGCACCATGGCTTCCTCGGTATCGAACATGAATTCCGCAAGTGATTTGCACAGTTCCGTTTTACCGACGCCGGTCGGGCCGAGGAACAGGAACGAGCCGATCGGACGATTGGCATCCGACAAACCCGCCCGTGAACGGCGAATGGCGTCGGCGACTGCATTGACCGCCTCGTCCTGGCCAATGACCCGCTGGTGCAGGGAATCTTCCATACGCAACAGCTTGTCACGCTCACCTTCCAGCATCCGCGACACGGGAATACCGGTCCAGCGCGACACCACTTCTGCGATTTCATCCTCGGTCACGCTGGTGCGCAGCAGCTTGAATTCGCCACGTTCGCCTTCTTCCGCCTGCTTCAGCGTCACTTCCAGTTCCGGTATGCGTCCGTACTGCAATTCGGACATGCGCGCCAGGTCGCCGGCCCGGCGGGCCGTCTCCAGTTCGGCCCGGGCACGCTCAAGGTCTTCCTTGATATGCGTCGTGCCCTGGACTGCTGCCTTTTCCGACTTCCAGACCTCCTCGAGGTCGGAGAATTTTCTCTCCAGCTTTGCAATGGTTTCGTCGAGGTCGGCCAGCCTCTGCAGGGAAGCCTCGTCCTTTTCCTTTTTCAACGCTTCGCGCTGAATTTTTTGCTGAATCAGGCGGCGCTCGAGCCGGTCCAGTTTTTCCGGTTTGGAATCAATTTCCATGCGGATACGTGAAGCCGCTTCGTCCATCAGGTCGATGGCCTTGTCCGGCAGTTGACGGTCGCTTATGTAGCGGTGCGAAAGCGTCGCGGCCGCGACCAGTGCCGGGTCGGTGATGTCGACACCGTGGTGTACTTCGTAACGCTCCTGCAGACCGCGCAGGATACCGATGGTGTCTTCCACCGATGGTTCGCCGACAAATACCTTTTGGAAGCGACGCTCCAGGGCCGCGTCCTTTTCCATGTGCTGGCGGTATTCATCCAGCGTGGTCGCGCCGATGCAATGCAACTCGCCACGCGCCAGCGCGGGCTTGAGCATATTGCCAGCGTCCATTGAGCCCTCGGCCTTGCCGGCACCGACGATGGTGTGGATCTCATCGATGAACAGGATGACGTTGCCCTCCTGTTTACTCAGGTCGTTAAGCAGGGCCTTCAGACGCTCTTCGAATTCGCCCCGGAATTTTGCCCCGGCGATCAGCGCACCCATGTCCAGTGAGAGGACGCGCTTGTTCTTCAGTCCTTCCGGAACTTCACCGTTGACGATGCGTTGCGCCATGCCTTCCACGATGGCGGTTTTACCCACGCCCGGCTCACCCATCAGTATCGGGTTATTCTTGGTTCTGCGCTGCAATACCTGGATGCAGCGGCGAATCTCCTCATCCCTGCCGATAACCGGATCCAGCTTGGATTGCTCGGCCCGCTCGGTCAGATCAATGGTGTACTTATCCAGCGCCTGCCGGGATTCCTCGGCATTCGGGTCATTGACCTGCTCACCGCCGCGCATTTCATCAATCGCCTTTTCGATCGCATCACGATTGGCGCCGGTCTGCTTCAACAGATCGGCCACGGCGCCCTTCACATCCAGCGCCGCGAGTACGAATAACTCACTGGCGATATACTGGTCGTCACGCTTTTGCGCCAGCTTGTCAGTCACCGTCAGGATCTTGACGGTGTCGTTGGAAAGGTTGATCTCGCCGGCGGCACCCGACACCCTGGGTAATGCGTCCAGCCGTTCGCCCAGTTGGGAACGCAGCGCATTGACCTTGACCCCGGCCCTGGTCAGCAGGTGGCGGATGGATCCGCCCTCCTGGTCGAGCAAGGCGACCATGACGTGCTCAGGCTCGATCAATTGGTTGTCCAGCCCGACAGCCAGGCTCTGCGCATCCGCCAGCGCCAGCTGAAACTTACTGGTAAGTTTGTCCATTCTCATTACAAATTCCTCAAAAATTTTAGCACCGCCCAAAGGCGGACTTTGATGAGGACTATTTGCGGTCGAGGGAATGCAATATCAAGGCATTGGAATTAAAACCGACTGCCCCAATGCCAATTTTTCTGTTTTAAATTCAGATCGTTAAAAGCCGGGCCATGATCTGTCTATAGAGCCGGTGCAATGCCTCGAGGTCATCGGTTGATGTGTTCTCGTTTACTTTGTGGATACTGTCATTGAGCAGGCCAAGCTCAAGCACCTCGGTTCCCAGCGGTGCGATAAAGCGGCCATCCGAGGTTCCACCCCCGGTGTTCAATTCGGGCTGGATGCCCAGTTCGGATTCCAGGGCCTCCAGCACTGCCGAACGCAGGGCGCCGGCGGCGGAGCGAAACGCTTCTCCGGAGACCTTCCAGCCCAACTCGTAGCGGCGTATGCCGGACTGCTCGAGCAGGGCTTCAACCCTGGACTTAATATCCGTTGTTGGTGAAGCGGGGGCATTGCGGAAATTGATCCAGGCCTCGGCATGGCCGGGCGTTACGTTTTCCGCGCCCGTGCCGGCATGAATATTGGTCACCTGGCAGTGCGTTGGCGGGAAATTTTCATCGCCTTCGTCCCACTGCGTTTCAACCAGCGTGCTGAGAAATCCGGCGAGGCGGTGAATCGGGTTGTCAATCGCGTGCGGGAACGCGCTGTGGCCCTGGGTGCCGTGCACCTGCAGATGGGCATGGGTTGAACCCCGCCGGCCGATCCTGACCGTATCGCCCAGGGTATTCACACTGCTTGGCTCGCCAACGAGGCAATATTGTGGTGCGGAACCTCTTTGCCTGAGTATTTCCGCAACCTGCTTGACACCGTCAACGGCATCGCCTTCCTCATCACTGGTCAAAAGGATGCCTATCTGCCCGGCGTGGCCGGGTTGCTCCCGCACGAAGTCCTCCGCCGCGGTCACCATGGCGGCAACCGCGCCCTTCATATCGGCAGCGCCGCGACCGTAAAGGAAGCCGTTTCTGACTTCCGCCCGGAATGGCGACGAGGTCCAGTCCTCCAAGGGCCCCGGCGGCACTACGTCAGTGTGGCCCAGGAACCAGAGCGATGGCCCGCCGTGGTCGCCTGAGCCGCCATGGGTAAACAACACGTTGCTAACACTGCCGAAAGGGAACCACTCCGCATTGAATCCCAGCGGCTCCAGCCTGGCGGCCAGTAATCGCTGACAGCCGGCGTCATCGGGCGTTACCGAGGGCAGATCAATCAGGGCACGTGCTAATTCCAGAGTTGCAGCCATGGCTTCACAATTCCGCGAGTTCGGCGGGCTTAAAGCCGATGGCCACGATTTCATCCCGGGTAAATACCGGTCGCTTTATCAGTGTCGGCCGTTCGAGCAACAATTCAACCAACTCCGCTCCCTCGAGTTGGCGCTGTTCGTCACTGAGCTGCCGCCAGGTCGTGCTGCGGCGGTTAACAACTTTGCCGGCATATGGCGAGCCGAGCCAGTTCTGCAACAGATCCGCACTCAGTCCATCGACCCGAAAGTCGTGAAAGCGGTGATCGATACCCTGCGCCTCCAGCCATTTAAGCGCCTTACGGCAGGTATCGCATTGTTTGATGCCGTATACCGTTAACATGTCAATTTTCCACGCTCGCCCTGAGAAGTTCATTAACACTGGTCTTGGCCCGCGTCTGCTCATCAACGCGCTTGACGATGATCGCGGCATAAAGTGCATGACTGCCGTCCCTGGCCGGCAGGCTGCCGGGCACAACCACCGAGCCTGGCGGCACCCGGCCGTAAATAATTTCGCCGCTCTCACGATCATAAATCCGGGTACTCTTGCCAATATACACACCCATCGAGAGCACGCTGCCCCGGCCGATGATCACGCCCTCGACGACCTCGGAGCGTGCCCCTATAAAACACTCGTCTTCTATGATCGTGGGCGTCGCCTGCAAGGGTTCAAGCACGCCACCGATGCCGACGCCACCCGACAGGTGTACGTGCTCGCCAATCTGCGCACAGGAGCCTACCGTCGCCCACGTATCGACCATGCTGCGCGCGCCCACGTAGGCGCCGATATTTACATAGGACGGCATCAAAACGGCGTCGTGACCGATAAACGCGCCACGCCGGACAGTGGCCGGCGGAACAATCCGCGCGCCGCACCGGCTGATGTCATCGCCGGACCCGCTGGCCCAACGCAACGGCACCTTGTCAAAGTAGTGGCTCTCTGAGCTGTCAAGCACCTCGTTGTGGCGTATTCTGAAATATAACAGGACGGCCTTTTTCAGCCATTCATTAACCTGCCAGCCATCGTCACCGGGTTCCGCCACCCTTAACTTTCCTGCTTCCAGACCGGCGAGACAGGCTTCAATGGCTGACACCAGCTTCCTGTCTACTGACTCTGGCGTGATGGTGCTGCGTTGCTCATAGCCGGCCTCGATCAGCTCGCGATGATAGGCCACCTTGTCATTTTGGTTCACTGTTTTCCCAGTCCTGTCCGAGTGTTTCTTTAAGCGTTTCCCGAAGTTCATTTCTCAACTGCCGGCTGAGTGGTTCGTCCTGATTATCGCTGAGTATGAAGGCATCCTCCACCCTGTCTCCGAGGGTTGATATTCTCGCGTCATGGATGCGCACGCCACACTCGACCATGGCTGCAGAAATGTGCGACAGCAAGCCGGGGCGGTCGGAACACGCCAGGTCCATGAGGGTTCTCTCACCACCGTGCGCGGCTGAAAAACCGATTCGCGCGTTACTCTTGAACGCCCGCAGACGCCTTGGCAGCCTGCGTTTTACTGGTTTCGGCACGCTGGCTTTGCTCAGCACGTCGACCAGGCGGCTTTTCAGCCTCATGCAATCGTTCCTGTTCAGAGCTTGTGCGTTGGTCGCCATCAACTGGAAAAGGTCAAGTGACATTCCGTCCGAAGTTTTCCCGACGCGCGCGGATAAAACATCGAGTCCGAGTTCATCGATCACGTGGGTAACCGCGGAAAACAGGCCATCGTATTCCGGTGCGTGAACCAGCAACTCGCTCATCCCCTGCCCCGAACATTCGTGGATCGCCACCAGCACCGGGCTGTCTTCCGGTGCGTCGAGCAAGCTCATGGTGGTCCATTCCAACTGCGCCATCGTATAGCTCAAAAATACATTCTGCGGCAGCCTGTCCAGCAGTCTGCCGATCGCCCCTAGATCGTAACCGTGCTGCTGTAAGAGCGCCTGCAACTCACCTCTGGATTGTTCAATACGGTGATTGCGGTCAAAGATGTTGGAGCCGCGTTCTTCCAGGGCCAGCGAGGTGATTGAATACAACTCCCACAGCAGCCTGTCTTTCCAGTTGTTCCAGAGTTTGGGGCTGGTGGCTGCAATGTCCGCAATCGTGACCAGGTAAAGGTAATCCAGGCGGGTTTGATTGCCTACAACTTCACAGAACCCCTTGATGGTTTCAGGATCATTGATATCCCTTCGCTGCGCTGTCTGGGACATCACCAGGTGCTGCTCCACCAGCCACGCTATCCGCTCACAGTGTTCATCTGACAACTCGAGCGACCGGCAGAATTCGCGGGCGTCCTGGCCGCCAAGCTCCGAATGATCACCCTGCCTACCCTTGGCAATGTCATGGAAAAGGGCTGCCAGGTAAAGTATTTCGGGGTGATCGATCTGCCGGAAGATGTCCGCGGCATGGGTAAATTCGGAGCGGTATTTACCGTAGGCAAATCTGCGCAGGTTTCTGACCACGAACAAAATATGCTGATCGACTGTATAGACATGGAAAAGGTCGAATTGCATGCGCCCGACAATGTTGGCAAATGCCGGGATAAATGCGGCCAGGACGCCGTAACGGTTCATGCGCTGCAACTGGGTGTATACGCCGCTGGGCTGGCAGAACAAATCCAGAAAATACCGCCTGGCCTGCGGGTCGGTGCGGAATTTTTCGTCCACCAGGTGCAGGCTGTCGCGGATCAGGCGGATCGTGGATGCACGCACGCCAAGCAACTTTTCATGTTTGGCCAGCAGGACGAATAACTCCATCAGGGCTACCGGGCGGCGCTCGAACAGGCCGTCATCGGAAACTTCAAGAAAACCATGCGTAATGCGAAAGTCATCGCCAAGGTCTTCGGAGGGCAGGTTCCTGTCGGTCAGTAACTCTTCACTGAACAGTTGCAGAAGCATTTCGTTGAGGCGCTCATTTTGCATCACGGTGCGGTAGTAGCGCTGCATGAATTGCTCGACGGCGGCATTGGATTGCTGCGAATCTTCGACGCCGAAAAAATGCTCCGCGATTTTACGCTGATACTCGAACAACAGACGGTCTTCGCCCCGTCCGGCCAGGACGTGCAGCGCGAAACGGATTTCCCACAAGAACGTCCTGCCATCCTTCAGGTCCTGCAGTTCGGACTCGGTCAAAAACCCCCGTTCCACCAGGGTGTGTAAAGACTGGGTACCAAAATGTCTTTTAGCCACCCACCCAATCATCTGGATGTCGCGCAAGCCGCCAGGGCTTTCCTTGATATTGGGTTCCAGGTTATACGCCGTGCCATGGAATTGTTCATGGCGTTTACGTTGTTCTGCATACTTGGCGTCGAAAAATTCCGCAGCCGACCAGACGTGGCTTGCGGAAGTCGTATCCAGCATCGCGGCCTGCATTTCCTTGCTGCCGCTGAGCAACCGGCTTTCCATCAGGCTGGTTGCCGTTGCAATGTCCTTTTTCGCCTCCGAAACACAGGTTTCGAGCGTCCGCACACTATGGCCCAGGTAAAATCCGGCGTCCCACAGCATGGTCACGAAATCCTCTATGGCCCTGCGCAAAGCCTCGGCCGGAGGTGACTCTGCCAGCAGGATCAGCAAATCCACATCGGAATGCGGGTGAAGTTCGCCGCGACCAAAGCCCCCGACAGCGACCAGGGAGACGTTTTCTCCTTCGGGAATCAACTTGTGCCATGCATGCAGGATCAGTTGTTCCACCACCCACGCACGCGCCTTGACCAGCTCGTTGACATCAACCTGTTGTTCGAACTGCTGAATCAGACAGGCGTCCGCTGCCGCCAGTGTGGTTTTCAGTGTCCGGATCAGTTGCTTTTCGGATTGGCCCTCGACCCCTGAGGCAAGCTCATCGGCATCCAGGCAGGCTTTTGCAATCGGCGATCCTTTCAGGCGGCCCCGTAAGCGAATCTTCACGGCCGGCAAGCCCGTATTCCGGCAGGATTAAAGCTCATCACCCGGCAACCGCGTCAAGACGTCATAGCCGTCCTCGGTGACGGCAAGCGTATGCTCCCACTGTGCTGACAGGCTGCGATCCCGGGTGTGAACGGTCCAGCCGTCACCCAGCAGGCGGGTGTCCTTCTTACCCAGGTTGATCATCGGTTCGATGGTAAACACCATGCCGGGAACCAGTTCCTCGCCCACGCCCGGCCGGCCATAGTGCAGTACCTGCGGGTCTTCATGGAAACCTCTGCCAATGCCATGACCGCAGTAGTCGCGGACAACCGAACAGCCCTTGCCCTCCGCATAGCTCTGAATGGCATGGCCAATATCACCCAGGCGCAAACCGGGCCTGACCATTTCGATGCCGGTAACCATTGCCTGGTGCGCCACCTCGCATAACTGCCGCGCCCGCACGGAGGGCTCACCAAGCAGGAACATCTTGCTGGTGTCACCATGCCAGCCATCTTTGATCACCGTGATATCGATATTGAGAATGTCGCCATTCCTGAGCTTTTTGTTACCGGGAATTCCGTGACAGACAACCTGGTTCACCGAAGTACAAATTGACTTTGGAAAGCCACGGTAATTCAGTGGAGCGGGGATGGCCTGTTGTTCCTCGGTGATATACGCGTGGCAGATATCGTCGAGTTCACCGGTAGTTACCCCCACACGCACGTGTTCACGGATCATCTTCAGAACTTCACCGGCCAAATGACCCGCGACCCGCATGGCTTCTATCTCTTCTTTGGTTTTTAAAATAATTCCCATCAATTTATTCCGTATGTTCCTGAGCCGGACCCGGCGCTAAACCGATAGCCGGCACTCATTGTACCTTTTGCCGGGGTATTGCAGCACATGCCCGGGCGGGTCCCAATCAAAACTATTAACGCTCCCAACGATTTCCCCATGACTAATTCTTGTACAAGAGAGATAATCATCTGCATCATCTGCTCGTGCCTTAATCGCGACTACGGAGTTTTAAGGGAATGGGAAAGTTTTTCAAGTTTATCCTGCCTTTGGTTTTGGTCATCGGCTCGATCATCATCGTTGTCGCCCTGGTGGCCATTCAAAAATCGAAAAGTGCGGAACGCAAGGACGATACGCAAAAGGCGGTACTGGTCGATACCATTGTGGCGGAAGTCGTTTCACTCAACTTCATAGTCGAGTCACAGGGCACCGTCAGGCCAAGAACGGAAACCACGCTGGTATCGGAGGTCTCCGGCAAAATCGTCTCGGTCGCTCCGGAGTTCGTCGCGGGCGGTTTTTTTCGGGAGGGCGAAGTTCTATTGCAAATTGATCCCAGTGATTACGCAGCGGGTTTGAAACGGGCGGAGGCTGCGCTCGCTTCCCGTCAGGCCAAGCTGGCGGATGAAACCGCTCGTGCTGAACAGGCGCTGAAAGACTGGACAAACCTTGGCAGGCAGGGCCAGCCATCTGACCTCGGTTTACGCAAACCGCAGCTGGCGGATGCCAGGGCCAACGTCAGCGCTGCCGAAGCCGATGTGCAAAAAGCCCGCCGGGACCTGGAAAGAACCCGCATAACCGTTCCCTATGACGGCCTTGTGCGGCAAAAAGCGGTGGACATCGGCCAATATGTTACGCTGAGCACCCGGCTTGGAGTCACCTTCGCCATCGATACGGCAGAGGTGCGCTTGCCCCTGACCAACAGCGACCTGCATTATTTGGATTTGCCCTCTGAAACCGAGGTCAAAAGCAGGGACAAAACTTTTCCGCCCGTGATGCTGAGCGCTGAGCGAGCCGGGGAAACGGTCCGCTGGCAGGCCCGCATCATTCGCACTGAGGGAGTCGTTGATGAGACCAGCCGGGTTATCTACGCCGTGGCACAGGTCGTCGATCCCTACGGGGTATTGGGCCAGAGTAACCAGCAGGAGCTCAAAATCGGTACGTTTGTCAATGCCAAAATCGAAGGGTTGCCGGCTGAAAACGTGGTGGTTCTGCCGCGTTATGTATTACGTGCTGACAACACTATCCTGGTCGCCAACGCCGACGACGAACTCGAAATCTTGCCGGTAACCGTGTTACGGGCCGAACCCAAAAAGGTTTACCTGAGCGGCGGAATCGAGGGCGGGACACGGGTTGTCGTCACGACGCTGGATGCGCCCATTCCCGGAACCAGGCTTGCCATCAGGAAAACCGGGGAGTCGCTGGCGGAGGCTACTGAGGGAGACGCACAGTGAGTTCCGGTAACGGCTGGTACTACGCACTAATCGACTGGTTCGCCAGGAACGCCGTTGCCGCCAACCTGCTGATGATTATCCTCCTTGTCGGTGGGCTTTATTCGGTTATGACCATCAAGAAAGAAAGTCAGCCACCGATTGAAACCAACTACATCACGGTCAATATGCCGTTTCTGGGCGCCAGCCCGGAAGACGTGGAAGAAGGCGTACTGGTAAAGATTGAGGAGTCCATCCAGGACATCGAAGGCATACAGGAAATCATGTCAACCGGTCGCCGCGGCAGCGGCACCGTGCAGATTGAAGTCAGCGCCGGGTATGACGTGCTGGAGGTGATGAATGAAATCAAGAACCGTGTCGACGCCATTTCAACGTTCCCGGACAACACCGAAAAACCCATCGTTGCACGCACCCGTTTTCAGCAGCAGATCAACCTGGTATCCGTTTATGGTGACGTGGATGAGCGCACACTAAAGGAATACGCAAAACAGGTCCGCAACGAAATCGTCGCCCTGCCCGGTATCACGCGCGCTGAGCTGCTCGGTTCGCGACCCTATGAGATCAGCATTGAAGTCAGCGAGTTCACGCTCGAAGAATATGACATGTCGCTGGCCGAAGTCGCCCTGGCCATCCGCCGCGGCTCCCTGGACCTGCCGGCCGGGTCCATCCGCTCGGACGCCGGGGATATCCAGGTGCGGACCAAGGGCCAGGCTTACACCGGGCTGGATTTCGAAGACATACTGGTGCGTACCAACCCGGATGGATCGCGTGTCCTGCTAAAGGACATCGCCACCATCAAGGACGACTTTGCAGAGACCGGCCGGTTTTCCGAGTTCAACGGCAAGCAGGCATTTACCATCCAGGTGCTTTCCGTCGGTGACCAGAGCGAACTGGAAATCTCGCAGACAGTGCGCGACTACGTGGCTTCCAAGCAGGTGTCGATGCCATCCGGTGTAGGCCTTTCAGCCTGGGCAGATGTGACCTATTACCTCAAAGGCCGCCTCGATATGATGGTTAAAAACCTGGTCATCGGCGCCATGCTGGTATTTTTGTCGCTGGCCCTGTTCCTGCGTCTGAAGCTGGCGTTCTGGGTAATGGTGGGCTTGCCGGTGGCATTCCTGGGCACGTTTTTCCTGATGCCCGTGTTCGGTATCACGGTCAACCTGATCAGCCTGTTCGGATTCATCCTGGTGCTGGGTATTGTCGTCGATGATGCAATCGTCATCGGTGAAAGCGCCTATACCTCCATGCGCGCTAAAGGACACTCGATCGATAATATTCTCGAGGGCGTTCACAAGGTGGCCATGCCCGCGACATTCGGGGTCTTGACCACCATAGCGGCATTTATTCCGATATTGATGATCAGCGGGATCATGGGCAAGTTTTTCGCCTCTATCGGCTGGGTGGTCACGCTGTGCCTGGTGTTCTCGATCGTGGAATCCAAGCTGATCCTGCCGGCCCACCTCGCTCACATGAAAGTCAAACAATACGGTGAAGATACCCACAACAAGTTCGTCCGGTTCCAGCGCTTTTTCAGCGAAGGCCTGCATACGATTATCGACAATTATTATTCGCCCTTTCTCGCCCGTTGCCTGCAACGGCGTTACCTGACTCTTTCAGTTTTCATATCCATGCTGATCCTGTCTATAGGCCTGTTGGCAGGCGGCATTCTGCGTTCGGTGTTTTTTCCGGACATAACGGCCGATTTCCTGCAGGTCGATATCCTGATGAACGAGGGAACCCCGGCGGCCAGAACCCACGACGCGATACGCCAGGTGCAGGATGGTTTGTGGAAACTGGATGCCGAAGTCAGCGAGGAACAGGGGGTTGAATCGGGGGCGGTGGTGTCCAGCGTGCTTTCCTTTGCACAGGGAGAAATCAGGGGGCAGATCATCACCGAACTGGCCAAGGACGAAAACGCCGTAATTTCAGGCACCGAGGTGTTGCGCCGCTGGCGTGAGAACGTCGGCGAGATCCCCGGCGCCAAACAGCTGGGTTTTTCCGCCGCAACCGGTCCCGGCGGCGGCGCGGCGATTTCCATCCAGCTGATCGGCGCCAGCGTTGAACAGGTCGGGCGGGCTTCACAGGAACTGGTGCGCAGGATGAAAACCTATGAGGGCCTGTACGATATCCGCAACACTTTTGAGCGCGGCCGGCCCGAAATCAAGCTGAACGTCAAACCGCAGGCCGAGGCACTGGGCATCACGCTGCAGGATCTTGCCAGCCAGGTCAGGGCCGGATTTTACGGCGCCGAAGTGCAGCGCATTCAACGCGGCCAGGATGAGGTCAAGGTCATGGTCCGCTTTCCCAGGGACGAACGCGACTCGGTCGGTTATCTCGACAACATGAAAATCCGTACACCTGCCGGCGGCCGTGTGCCGTTTCACGCGGTTGCCGAAGTTGAGTTGACCGAAAGTCCGGCGTTTATCCGCCGCTTCGACCGCGAACGGGCAATCCGCGTCTCTGCCGAAGTGGACAAGGAAAAATACGAGCCTGGAAAAATCCAGGCCGACATCATGGACAAGGAATTGCCGCAGGTACTGGCGCATTTCCCCGGTGTCCGTTCCAAGCTCAGTGGCGCCAGCCAGCAGCAGGTCGAGATTCAGCAGGACCTGGTGCGCGGCGGCCTGTTCGCCGTATTCCTGATTTATGCACTGATGGCCATACCGCTCAAGTCTTACGCGCAACCACTGATCATCATGTCCGTGATCCCGTTTGGAACCATCGGCGCGCTGCTTGGCCACCTGATACTGGGCATCCCGGTCAGCATGACCAGCTACTTCGGCATCATCGCGCTGGCCGGCGTGGTCGTGAACGACATCCTGATACTGGTTGATTTCGTCAACCGGGAGCGCGATGCGGGCACCCCATTGGATGAAGCGGTCAGGAGAGCGGCAAAAACCCGCTTCCGGGCCATTTTGCTGACTTCGCTGACGACTTTTCTCGGCCTTGCACCGATCGCCATCTTCGAAACCAGCCTGCAGGCCCAACTGGTCGTTCCAATGGCCGCGTCGCTGGCCTTCGGTATTCTGTTTGCGACGGTTATCACCCTGTTCCTGATACCATCGCTATACCTCATACTCGACGACTTCAAGCAATGGTGGAAAGAGGCGTGGCTGCACATCCTGCCGCGGCGGTTCAGGCCAGACGATGCAAACGCCAGGGGTGGCGGCGTGGGTGTCGCGCGCAGACCGACCGATATCTAGAAGGACAATAAACTGGTCTCGAGCATCAAAAGCCTGTTGGAAATCGCCCGGCAAAAACTGGCCGAGAGTCCCTCTGCGCGCTTCGATGCTGAAATCCTGCTGGCCCATGTGCTGGAATCCAGCCGCTCATTCCTTTACGCCAACCCGGAGCTCGAATTAACCCATAAGCGGGCGGAGCAATTTAAAAAACTGGTCAAACGGCGAGCCCTGGGGCAACCGGTTGCCTACCTTACCGGCTCGAGTGAGTTCTGGTCTTTACCGCTCAGGGTAACGCCGGCGGTGCTCATTCCCAGGCCGGAAACAGAGCGTTTGGTCGAGACGGCACTCGAAAGAATTCCACCTGAAGCTGACTGGCGAATCGCCGACCTTGGCACGGGCAGCGGAGCCATCGCACTGGCGATCGCTTCAGAACGGCAAAAGTGTGAAATCCACGCGACTGATATCAGCCCTGCGGCGATTGATATCGCGCGCGACAACGCCAGGCAACTGGGCCTGGGCCATATACATTTCCACTGCGGTTCATGGGGGGAACCGCTGCAGGGTAAATTTCACCTAGTACTGAGTAATCCGCCCTATATCGATGCGGACGACCCGCACTTGCGCCAGGGTGACCTGCGCTTCGAGCCCGAAACCGCCCTGACGCCCGGACCTGACGGGCTGGACGCAATCCGGCAAATCAGTCAGTTTGCCGGCTCCGTGCTGCTGGAAGGCGGCTGGCTGATGCTCGAGCATGGTTGGGAACAGGGCACACAATGCCGCGAAACGCTCGCATCGGCCGGTTTTGTCGAAATCAGGACCCTGCGGGATCTGCAAGGACATGAACGGGTAACACTTGGCGAGAAAGACTAGCCGGGCAGAGCACCGGTAACGGCCTTCAGGAAACTTATGGTGTCTCGTCTTCGCCTTTGACCAGGCGCAGATGTGCATCGTCCTCGAGGCTCTCTTCCATGGCTTTTTCCACCAGGCCCGCCTCCAGTTGCTTGGCGTGGCGGGCGCCCAGCTTGCTGAGCTTATCGACCTGGCCGACAAGGTTTCCGGCGCCACTGCTCAACTGGTTGTAAGCATCGTCGAACGATTTCCTGGCCTGTTCCAGGCGCATACCAATATTTTTCATGTTCTCGGTGAAACCGACGAATTTGTCGTATAGCAGACCGGCGCGCCGGGCAATATCCTGCGCATTGGTATTCTGCTTATGCACCTGCCAGACAGAGGCCACCGTGCGCACCGTGGCGAGGAAGTTGGCCGGTGATAGCAATGCGACGCGCTGTTGCAGGGCATATTCGGGCAAACCCGGATCACGTTGCAGGGCGACGATCAAGGCCGACTCAATCGGCACAAACATCAGCACAAAATCGAGTGCGTTGAGTTCTTCAACATCCGGATAATTCTTTTTGCCGAGGCCCGAGATATGCGCCTTGATCGAAGCGACGTGTTCCGCCAGCAGGGTTTCCTTGCGCCCTTCGTCCTCTTCCGACTGATAGCGCGTCCAGGCCGTCAATGAAACCTTGGAATCCAGGATTATGCTGCGGTTTTCAGGTAACCTGAGAACGAAATCCGGTTGCAACCGCTCACCGTGGTTACCGACGGTCGAGTATTGCGTGTAGTAATGTTCGCCCTTGATCAGGCCGGCCAGTTCCATCAGGCGCTCGAGTTGCTGTTCGCCCCAGTTGCCCTGGGCCTTGACGTCGCTGGTCAGGGCCTTGGTCAGGTTCTGAGCCTCCTTGTGCAAGCGCTCATTCAGCGTTTCCATCTGCCTGAGTTTTTCCTGCAAGGCAGCGTGCTGCCGGATATCTTCCCGGCTGGTTTTATCCACCGTGTCCCGGAATGACTCCAGGTCTTTTGTCAGCGGCTTCAGCAAACCGCTCAGTTGTTTTTCACTCAACTGGGTGAACTGGCTGGAACGCTCATCAAAAACTTTACCGGCCAGCCGTTCAAATGACTCGGTCAGGCGTTTCTCGGCTTCTTCCAGTGATGCCTTCTCCTTGCGGTAGTGCAATTGTTGTTCTTCGAGTCTTGTTTCGCTAACTGCCAGGGCACGCTGGATTTCGCTCAGCTCGGTTTCGCGTTCTACAAGATCGGACGCCAGAGCGTCATTGATGGGTTGCAGGTGACCGCTGACCTCCTCGGCACCCCTGCGCCTGGCTATCCTGGCGGAAATCACGGCTGCGGCGAAAGCGATGATCAGCCCCGCAAGCAAGCCGATAATGACGCTGTTGACATCCAGTTGCGCCAGCCATTCACTCAAAGTTTCCCACGTCGTCATCGCTATCCCTTATTCGTCTGCCTTTTGTGCAATTGATTTCTTTATGTTCTGCCACAGGTCCTCCATGGCTTCCAGGCTCATGGAGCCCAGGCCTTCCTGCCCCCCTGCGGCGTCTTCCATGGCCCGAAAACGTTTCTCGAACTTGGCATTGCTGCGGCGCAGTGCCGTTCCGGGGTCGATACCCAGCTTTCTGGCCAGGTTGGTGGCAACAAACAACAGGTCGCCCAACTCATCCTCCATGGCATCCGGGTCACCTGCTGCCATGGCCTTGCGCATTTCAAGCAGTTCCTCGTCGAACTTGTCCATTACCGGTTCCGCTGATGGCCAGTCAAAACCTGCCTTGCCGGCACGCTTCTGAAGTTTCACCGAGCGCTGCAGTTCGGCCATTCCGGTGGGGATGCCGTCCATCAGGCTGTGTTCGCCCTTTTGTTTTCTCTCCTCCGTTTTATAATCTTCCCAGACCTGTGTCTGGTGCGCCGCATCCGTGATCTCAACGTCGGCAAATACATGCGGGTGCCGTCTTTGCATCTTGTCGCAAACGGCCTGATGCACATCATCAAAATCGAACAGTTCCTGCTCCCTGGCCATTTGCGCGTGGAAGACCACCTGGAACAAAAGGTCTCCCAACTCGTCTTTCAAGCCGGCCATATCCTCGCGCGCGATCGCATCGGCCACCTCGTAGGCTTCCTCGATGGTGTATGGGGCGATCGTGGAAAAATCCTGTTTGACATCCCAGGGACAACCATCCTGCGGATCTCTCAGGCGCTGCATGATCTCGAGCAGTTGTAACATTAAGCCTCCTTTTCAGCGCGTTCTGAGCGAGACGTTCACACACGCCCCGCCAAGGCCGCCCCGTGTGATCGTAATCTCACCCTGGTAGGCGCTGACAATCTCCAGAACGATGGCCAGGCCCAGGCCATGGCCTTCAACCCGCTCGTCGCCGCGCACACCGCGTTTCAGCAATTGCTCCCTTTGATCTTCCGCAATACCGGGACCATTGTCCTCCACCTGCAATCGAATGCCGGCCATGGGGCTTTCCGGCTCAAGCGTTTGGGCCGAAAAGCTGACCTTTCCTCCCCCGTACTTGTATGCATTGTCGAGCAGATTACCCAGCAACTCCAGCAAATCACGCTGTTCGCCGAAAAATTCCAGGCCAGGCTCTATACTGACATCCGTGCTTATCATTTTCTGAGAATAAACCCTCTTCAATGACTGCAACAGGCGTTCAACCTGGGTTTCCACATCGACCGCCTGCGCCATTGACCGGCGCGTTGATACCGCCGCGCGCTGCAGGCGCGTGGTTATCAGGCGTTGCATATCGGATACTGCGTTCTGCATGGTCACGGTTTTCTCGGAATCATCTTCAGGCAGGCTCGAGCGAATGACCGATAACGGCGTCTTGAGGCTGTGCGCCAGCGAATCGAGTGCATTGCGGTAACGGGCCTGGTTGGCCTTTTCGGAGTCCAGCAGGTGGTTGAGGTTGCGTTTTAGCGGTTCAAGCTCTTTGGGATAGTCCTCTTCCAGCCTTTCCAGCTTGCCCGACTCGATTCCGGAAATCGCCTGCGTGATCCGTCTGAGCGGCCGTAACCCCAATGTCAGCAACAGTAACTGGGCCAGCGCCAGGATCAATCCGGCGACACCCAGCGAGCGCCACAACCCGGTACGGAAAGCGCGCCTCTCAGCCGCAAGTTCGTTGGCACCCACGAAAATACTCACGGTTGCGGGCAACATGCGGCCGTCGGCAAGCTCAAAACGTACTCCGTAGCGCAAGCTGTAATAACCATCCTGCGCGGACGGAGTCGAAAAACTGCTTTCTCCCGAGGGAGTTTGCTCAATCGGGGGCAGGCCGACGGACAGTGACGAGGGTGAATACCAGTCATTTGCAGCGCCGTGCACATGGGCATAAATTCCGGAATCCGGCTGTCCAAGCCGCGGGTCACCGGGATCGTCTTCAACGATTAACGAACCGTCATCGTTGGCGTCCGTTGCCGCAAGTACGAGGTAAACCAGTGATTCCATGCGCGCCTGCAACCCGGCCTCGCTGCTCCTTTTGAAAGCGGCATCGAGGGCCAACCCGACCAACCCCAGCGACACGGCCAGCAGAAACACGACCAGAACCACCAGGCGAGAGCGCAATGAAACCGGTCTTGAATGGTTTTGGCCGTTACTCACCAGTTCAGACGGCCTGGGCCTGCCTGTTTAGCCGGTAGCCCCGCCCCCGCAGGGTTTCAATCGGACTCATGACGCCATCCGGATCAATTTTTCTGCGTAACCGCCCGACAAATACTTCGATAACATTGCTGTCCCTGTCCGCGTCTTCTTCGTAAATGTGCTCGGACAGGGTGGTTTTCGTCACGACCTCGTCCGGATGCATCAGCAAATACTCGAAAACCTTGTACTCGTATGTAGTCAGTTCAATTTCATGATCACCGTTGAAGACCCGCTGACTGACCAGGTCGATCTGTAACGGGCCCAGTTCGATAAGCGGTTGGGTATGACCCGCCGAGCGGCGCAACAAGGCGCCGACCCGCGCTTTCAACTCCTCCGGGTGAAAGGGTTTGGTCAGGTAATCATCGGCACCAGCCTCAAGCCCTTCTACCTTGTCCTGCCATTCAGAGCGTGCAGTCAGGATAAGAATGGGAAACCGGCGCTCCTGCTCGCGCAACTTTCGAATCACTTCCAGGCCGGGCAAACCCGGCAAACCCAGGTCGATAATGGCCAGGTCAAGCGGATACTCCTGGCCAAAGAAAAGTCCCTCCACGCCGTCGCCTGTGACATCAACGGCATAGCCTGCCTCGCGCAGGATGCCCGCGAGTGAATCCTGCAAACCGCTATCGTCCTCGACCAGTAGTATTCTCATCTCAACCTCGACTCAGCGTTTCTTCTTTTTGCCCTTGTCCGGGACCCGTACGGTTTTAACCACACCTTTCTTGGTCAAAAGCTTGATCTCATGCGTACGGCTATTTCCCTTTTCTACCGTTCGTGCTGATAAGACCTTGGCGTCATTTTGCCTTGCGGCCTTTTTCGCCGCCTCATCCAGACTGACAGCAAAGGCCGTTACCGGCAGCCATAGCACCAGTAACATCAATCCCACCATTTGCAGTTTTCTTCGCTTCATCCAGGTTCCGGGTAACGCCCGTTCAGTTCCAAAGTCTGTAGTTGATTCTAACTTATTCATATGAATTACACCTGAACGGCGCCAGCGGGCCGCATGGCTGCCAGCGCCTGTGTCAAAAGCCCGGCGTTGTTATCATCGCGAAATGCGTTCTCGCTCAGGTAGCGGCGCCAGGCCTTGGCGCCCGGCAGGCCCTGGAACAGGCCGAGCAAATGCCTGCTGATGTGCTTGACCGCGACGCCACTTCCAACCTGCTGCCGGATATATGCCTGCATGGAATCGATGACATCTTCGCGGGAGATTACGTCCGGACCCGCAAAAAGCTGCTGCTGGCATTCGGCCAGCAACCATGGATTCTGATAGGCCGCACGACCCAGCATGACTCCATCTACATGCTGCAGGTGTTCCTTGACTGCCTCGATTGAATCGATGCCGCCATTGATGACAATTTCCAGGCCGGGTGCTTCCTGTTTCAACCGGTAAACCCGGTGATAGCGTAAAGGCGGCACAGCCCGGTTTTGTTTTGGACTCAATCCGGCCAATACCGCTTTGCGCGCATGCATGATAAATGTCGTACAGCCGGCCTCAGCCACCTGGCCGACAAAATCCGTCATGAAATCATAGCTATCGAAAGCATCGACACCCAGGCGGGTCTTGACGGTCACGGGAATATCCACGGCCTCCCGCATGGCAGAGACACACTGCCCGACAAGCTCCGGCTCCAGCATCAGGCAGGCGCCAAAACGGCCCTTTTGCACACGGTCGGACGGGCAACCGACATTCAGGTTCACTTCGTCATAGCCCTTTTGCTCTGCGATCCGGGCACACTGTGCCAGTTCGTCGGGTTCGCTGCCGCCCAATTGCAATGCCAGCGGGTGTTCTTCGGCGTTATACGCCAGAAACCGGTCTGCATCACCGTGAATAATGGCCCCCGTGGTCACCATTTCCGTGTAAAGCAGGGCCGAGGGCGTCAGCAGGCGGTGAAAAAAACGACAATGCCGGTCGGTCCAGTCCATCATCGGCGCCACTGACAGCTTGCGGTCCAGCCCGGGTTGTTTTGCGCTTTCCATATTTGCTGATTTTACAGGCTAAAGCGATCTTGAACACTGTGCATGGTTGTCATGGCATCGCGGGGTATGGTGACCGGTGCTTGTTATTAATTAACTGTTTAATTAATATATCAGCATGATGAACAATAAGCAGGCTTCAGAACGGCCAAGAGGCCGGCCGGCCGATGTCGGCCAACAGGACTTGCGGACGCAGATACTGGACGCGGCCGAAGAGCTGTTTGCAGACAGGGGCTATGCGGCCACTTCCATACGCCGCATCGCCGAGGAGACCAGCGTCAACCCCGCCCTTATTCATTACTATTTCGGTAACAAGAGGGCGCTGCTGCAAAACGTGATGGATCGCGCCCTCGAACCCCTGGTCGAAGCTATCGCGTCGATGCAGAGCAACACCGAAGCTTCACCCGAGCGTATCGCCGGCCTGTTGACCTCAATGGCTGCCAGGCACCCCAACATTCCACGCCTGCTGATGCGCGAAGTGTTTCTTCCCGGCGGTGAAATGCAGCAGCACTTTGCCGACAACATGGCGCCGCAACTCGGTGGCGCCCTGCCCGCCCTGCTCGACCGGGAGAAAACAGCCGGCCGTTTGCGCAGCGATGCCGACCCGGCAATTTCAGCAATGTTGATTATTGCGGTCTGTGTCTTTCCGTTCATTGCCCGCACGCTCGCAGAGCCTGTTCTGGGTATAGATTTCGATGCCGGGGGCATAGATTTTCTCAATCGACAAATCACGCAACTACTCAAGCGGGGAATGATGCTATGAACTACAGACATTGGCTATTGCCGGTCATGCTGATCGCACTGTCAGCATGTGACAACAATGACAAGACCTTCATGGTAGGAACCCTTGAACGGGACCGGGTTGAGGTCAGCGCGGAGAGCAACGAACCCATTATCGCCATCCACGTAAGCGATGGCCAAATGCTCGAAACGGGCGACCTGATGTTCGAGCAGGACCCGGCCAGGCTGGAGAATCTGCTGGCACAACAAATTGCACTCAAAGCACAATCCGCTGCACGCCTGGCCGAACTGCAACGTGGCCCGCGGCCGGAAACCATCCGCGAAGCACGTGCCCAGCTGGAATCCGCACAGGCATCGGCAAAGAACGCCGCCGCCAACCTGAAGCGGGCCCAGGACATATTCGATCGCGACCTTTCCGACCAGCAGTCGCTGGACCTGGCGACCACGCGCCGGAAAACAGCAGTTGCCGCTGAGCAGGCCGCGGCCGAGTCACTGGAAAGACTGTTGAATGGCACGACCGTCGAAGAGTTGCAACAGGCGGCCGCCGCTTTGGAAGCAACGGAAGCGGGCGTGGCGCGAATTCAACTCGACATCGAGCGGCTGAAGATTCACGCACCGGTCGATGGCATGCTGGACAAACGCCTGTATCAGATCGGCGAGCGCCCATTGGCCGGCGCAACAATTGGCGTCGTGCTCGATTCCTCGAGGACCTATGCCCGCATTTATGTACCGGAGACTTTGCGCTCGTCCGTGCAGCCGGGGCGAAAACTGGATGTACGCATCGATGGCCAGGAACGCGTATTCGAGGGGACGGTACGCTGGGTGTCTGCAGATGCCAGTTTCACGCCCTATTTCGCGCTCACCGAACATGACCGTTCGCGCTTGAGCTACCTGGCGGAAGTGGACGTGCCGGGGGCCTCTTCACTACCCTCGGGCGTGCCGCTTGAAGTGGATTTTCCAGTGGCCGTTTCAGCCGATGACTGAACTGGCGATACGGGCACAGAAGCTGGACAAGTGGTTCGGCAAGGTCCACGCGGTGCGCTCGCTTGACCTCGAAGTTCCGCGCTCCCGAATCTATGGTTTCCTGGGTCCGAACGGATCAGGAAAGACCACGGCCATACGAATGTTGTGCGGATTGCTGACTCCCAGCGGTGGCGATATCGACGTCCTGGGCTACCCCATTCCGGAAGAAGCAGAGGCGTTACGGCTGAAAGTCGGCTACATGACGCAAAAGTTTTCCCTCTTTGGCGACCTGACGGTAGATGAGAATCTGCAATTCATGGCTGATATCTACACGCTGGACCGGAAGCTCAAAGCACAACGGATAGGGCTTGTTATCGAACGCTATGGACTGGGTAAGCTGGTAAAACAGAGAGCGGGAACGCTCAGTGGCGGACAGAAGCAGCGCCTGGCATTGGCCGCTTCGACTTTACATGACCCTGAATTGCTTTTCCTCGACGAACCGACCAGCGCGGTTGACCCGGAGAACCGGCGCTCATTCTGGGAGGCCCTGTTTGACCTCGTTGCTGAAGGCACCACGATCCTGGTTTCGACTCACTACATGGATGAAGCCGAACGCTGCCATGCCCTGGCGATACTGGATGAGGGCACCCTGGTGGCAGAGGGCAGCCCCGAGGAACTGCAGCAGGGAATCGACGCCAGTATCGTCCTGGTTGAATCCGATCAACCACGCAGGGTTGGGAAAATGCTCGAGCAGCAACCGTTTGTACATAGCTCGGCGCAGGTGGGTAACGTGTTGCGTGTGATGGTTGCAAGTGACCTTGAATCACCGGAAAAAGCCGTTGCTGAAGCCATAACCAACCAGGGTCTGCACCTGGATTACAGTCGCGTCGCCAAACCGGCACTGGAGGACGTGTTCGTCGCTGCAACCCGTGCCAAGAAGGGAAAGGCATGAAGTCAGTTCAGCGAATCCTTGCCGTTGTCAGGAAAGAAGTCCGGCAATTGCGCCGTGACCGTCTGACATTCGGGATGATCGTCGGCATCCCGGTGATCCAGTTGTTGATGTTTGGTTACGCCATCAACATGGACGTTCGCAACCTGGATGCGGCGGTCGCTGACCTGTCGTCAACATCGGCGTCCCGCCAGGTCGTCATGGACATGGCCCATACGCAAATCATCAATGTAATCAGGCAGGTCGATTCAGCGGATGAACTCGAGCACCTGATGCGCCAGGGCAGGATCAGCGTCGGCATTTACATTCCGCCGGATTTTGATCGCCGCCTGCAACAGGCCGACAGGTCTGCCATGCAGTTACTCGTGGATGGCTCGGATACCGTCGTCCAGGGTGCGGCAGCCCAACTCGCCCAGGTCACACAGCAGTCCAGGACGTCACCGTATAACGACCGCCCCCCGGTCATGGAACTGCGCACTTATTACAACCCGGAAAGGCGCTCACCGGTGAATACCGTGCCGGGTTTGATAGGGGTCATCCTGACCATGACCATGATCCTGTTCACCGCGGTGGCCATTGTCCGGGAACGCGAGCGCGGTAACCTTGAGCTGCTGATCACCACGCCGGTCAGGACGCCGGAGCTGATGCTGGCAAAAATCACACCCTATGTATTCATCGGCCTGATCCAGGTCAGCCTGGTATTGCTGCTCGGCCAATTCCTGTTCAAGGTCCCCATGGCAGGCAGCTTGCTGGATACGTACATCATCACGCTGGTGTTCATCGTTGCCAACCTGGCGCTGGGGCTGCTGATCTCGACCCTGGTGCATACCCAATTCCAGGCCATGCAGCTTAGCTTTTTTGTCCTGTTGCCCTCTATTTTGCTGTCAGGTTTCATGTTTCCGTTTGCAGGTATGCCCCGCCCCGCGCAGATCATCGCCGAGGCCTTGCCCCTGACGCATTTTATCCGGCTGATACGCGGTGTCATGTTACGCGGAGCCAGCTTGCAGGAGCTTTCGGGGGAATTGTTAATTCTCTGCGGGTTTATTGTCGCACTGATGGCCCTTGCTATTCTGCGGTTCAGCAAGCGCCTGGACTAACAGCTTCAAACACAGCACCATCTTTCCGTGCAGTCCCGTCAACAACCCAAGGGGTGTTTACCTGCCCGGGAACAGCTGTACACCAGGCGAATTGAATTATTTTGTTACGCAACAGGCCAATTCCTCGCCGATTGCATTTAATGCAGGGGGCTTTACCGATATAATTCCTTGTTCACAACAAGTCTTTCAGGAATGCAGATGAGCGATACAGCGACTGAACGCGAGGTCATGGAATACGATGTCATTATCGTCGGCGCTGGGCCGGCCGGACTGGCCTGCGCGATTCGCCTTAAACAGCTCAAACCTGACCTGATGGTCGCGGTGATCGAGAAGGGCGCCGAGGTCGGTGCACATATTCTCTCGGGCGCGGTTATCGAGCCCGCTCCATTGGATGAATTACTTCCCGGCTGGCGGGAAAAACCACCGGCGGTCTGTATTCCGGTCGAACGCGATGAGCTGGCTTTTCTAACCACCTCGTCCAAACGCAAGCTGCCGACGCCGCCGCAACAGAAAAACCATGGTAACTTCATCGTCTCACTGGGAGCCCTGTGCGCCTGGCTGGCGCCGCAGGCCGAAGATTTGGGCGTGGACATATTTCCCGGATACGCGGCCGCTGGAATTCACTACCTTGATGATGGTGCGGTCGGTGGCGTCATTATCGGCGACATGGGCGTCAACCGCGAAGGTCAGCCGAAAGATACCTACATGCAAGGTATTGAGATTCATGCACCACTGACGGTTCTGGCCGAAGGTTGCCGCGGGCACCTGAGCAAGGAACTCATCACGAAATTCAAACTGGACACAGCGTCCGATCCGCAGGTTTACGGTGTGGGCGTCAAGGAACTCTGGCAGGTAGCGCCGGGCAAATGCAAGCCCGGGCTGGTCCAGCATAGCATTGGCTGGCCATTGGATACGAAGACTTACGGCGGCAGCTTCATCTACCACATGGATAAAGACCGTGTGGCGGTTGGCTTTGTTTGCGCGCTGGATTATTCAGAGCCTGATTTCTCACCCTTTGAAGCATTCCAGCAATTCAAGCACCACCCCGGCGTCAAACCCCTGTTCGAGGGCGGTGAAATCCTTTCGGGCGGAGCAAGGTCCATTATTGAAGGCGGCGCACAATCCCTGCCGAAAGTAGAAATGCCCGGGGCACTGTTGATCGGGGACGCAGCCGGTTTGCTGAACCTGCCCAAGATCAAGGGTACACACCAGGCGCTCCGCTCCGGCATGCTCGCCGCTGTTCATATCGCCGAACAAGGCGGCGGTAAGGGCTTTGACCAGGCGTTAAGGGCGAGCCCGGTCATGCAGGAGTTGCAAAAAGTACGCAATATTCGGCCCGGATTTAACAAGGGCCTTTGGCGTGGATTGATCACTGCGGCCATTGAAACAGTGACCGCGGGTAAATTACCGCGCACATTGCGCAACCACGCGGATCATGCCTCGCTGACAAAGCTGCAGGATATTAAACCTGTTGAGCGACAGTGGGTGAAGCGCGACCTTGCGCCACGCGACCGCCTGGCATCGGTCTATTTCGCCGCGACCGATCATGATGAAGATCAACCCGTGCACCTGCAGATTCTCGAACCGGATGTATGCGTAACGCGCTGTACCGAGGAGTACGGCAATCCCTGTACGCAATTTTGCCCCGCGCAAGTTTATGAAATGGTGGAAGACACCGCTTCAGCAGCGGGCAAGCGGCTGCAGATCAATGCCGCCAATTGCGTACACTGCAAGACCTGCGACATCAAGGAC
>JABDPJ010000160.1 GCA_013042835.1 Lysobacterales bacterium | reverse complement strand
TCTGCGTACCCGTTGAACATCAGTGTAGGTTTCTTGGCAGCAAAAAGCCCGGCGCCAATCGGCCTCTCTCTCGCCTGGCTCCAGCGAGGATGCGGAACGCCAGGGTTAACATTGGCATAAAACCCATATTCCGACGGAATCGCCCTTTCCCAACTGCTGCGTGGACGTCTGCTGGTAAAACTGATCTCCGCGATGGCCTTGATACTCTTGAAACCGTACTTCCACGGCACCACCAACCGCATGGGCGCACCATTCTGATTTGGCAGTTCACGACCATACAACCCCACGGCCATAATGGTCAGCGGGTGCATGGCCTCAGCAATCGTCAAGCCTTCTTCGTAAGGCCAGTCCAAAATTCCCCGGCGCTGACCGGGCATTCTTTTAGGGTCGTGCAGTGTCTTGAAACGCACATACTTTGCGTCTGAATTCGGCCCGAACTGATTGAGTATGCTGGCCAGGGGAATGCCCACCCATGGCACTACCATCGACCAGGCCTCCACGCAACGAAGCCGGTAAATTCTTTCTTCCAGCGTATGTGGCGATACGATGTCCTCGTAACTATAGGTACCGGGCTTGTCGCAATTGCCCTTGACCACAACGCTCCAGGGGCGCGGTTCGAAGTCCTTTGCATTGCGGGCCGGGTCATCTTTCCCAGTGCCGAACTCGTAATAATTATTGTAAGTGGTTATGTCCGACCACGAGTTAGGGGCCCGGTCGGTGCTGAACGGACTTTCCCTGACGCCGGCCAATTCCTTGCCGGTTGCGGCATCGCTGCTGGTAATGGCGAAAACCGACTGACTGGTCAGTGCACCAACCGCAGCAATACCGGCTGCTCTTAAAAGTTCCCGGCGCTGCAAATAAACGGATTCAGCCGTAATTTCAGACGACAAAATATCATTGGGACGCTTAATCAACATAAATCCAACCACCTTGCGTTGCTAAAAATCACTGTTACTGATCCAAAGACCGGACCGCATACATATATATTTCGAAAAATTGCACCCCGATTAACAGGCACACCGGTATTATAGCCACTGCGCCGAAACAAGAACCCCATAATGCAGGCAGAAGACTCGACCCGCCAGGCAAAACACCCGCACCGGACGATCATCAGGATCGCATTCCCCGCCATACTTGCCAACTCCTCGGCCCCGCTCGTCGGACTGGTTGATACCTGGGCCATCGGCCACCTGCCAGATCCGGCATACCTTGCAGCAATAGGTCTTGGCAGCGTGATATTCAATTTCATATTCTGGGCCTTCGGTTTTCTGCGCATGGGCACGACCGGTACGGTCGCGCAGGCCCGGGGAAAGGGTGACAACACCGCGCTGGTTGCCGGTATTTGGCAAAGCATGGTCCTGGCGCTTGGGCTTGGCGCGTTAATGCTCGTGCTGCAGGACCTGATCCTGTTCATAGCTGTCAAAGCCCTCGCACCACCGCCAACGGCGACCTACCTGATGACAGAGTACTTTTATATCCGCATCTGGGCTGCGCCTGCAACCCTGCTGGTCTACGCGGTATCCGGAGTATTGTTTGGCCTTGCCAAAACCGGGGCAGTCCTGGTGCAACAACTGGTTCTCAATATCACCAACGCGATCCTGAACATTGTTTTTGTCGTCGTGCTCGGCTTCGGAGTCGCCGGCGTTGCCTGGGGAACGTTAATTGCACAGTGGATTGCCGCATTGCTGGGCCTCTGGTTGCTGGTGCAAATATTTGGCCTGCAGGCCTTGATGAGAGGTCTGAAGGACGCGCAAACCTGGCTGCTTTCCGGGTTCAGGAAACTGGTTGCCATCAATGGATACATATTCGTGCGCACCATTTTTCTGATGACGGCGCTGTCCCTGGTCATGCGCGAGGCAGGTGCTCTTGGTGAAGTAGAAATGGCCGCCAGCCACGTCGTCATGCAGTTCATGCTGTTGATCTCCCTGGGCCTGGACGGGTTTGCGCATGCAACCGAAGCGCTTGCGGGTGCCGCCTGGGGTGATGGCAAGGCCGCTAAATTTCGCCGCTGGGTCAAGCTGACCGGCATTTGGGCGGCGCTGGCCAGTGTTATTTATGCGTTTTTGTTCTTTATCAGCGGCGATAGCATCACGGCGATACTGACCGATATTCCCGCTGTACGCGCCAGTGTCGCCTTACTGATGCCACTGGTCGTTGCGTTACCGGTAATAGCCGTCGCCTGTTACCAGTTTGACGGCGTCTATATCGCGGCTACCGCCGGCGCTGCCATGATGGTTACCATGGCGATCGCGTTTGCCATCTATATCCTCGCGCTCGAACCGCTAACCGCACGCTGGGGATTGCAGGGATTATGGGCAGCCGTCCTGATCTTCATGGCTGCACGGGGAATCGCACAAGCGGCGTGGTACCCGAGACTGGAAGCGCAGCTTGATGGCCGGACATCAGGCAAGGTCGCGCATGCAGACCTGTGAAACCGCGCTTAACAAAATCTGTCCTGCCAACCTGCCGGCCCGCCATCAACCGCAAAAGTAAGGCCATAACAGCATTGACGTGTTCACCGGCGTCTAACGATAATACCCATTGCCCTTTTTACAGATCAATTGCATGCTGATTTCCGATAGCCACCAATTTATTTTCCTGCGCATGCGCAAAGTGGCGAGCACCAGCATGAAACTGGCGCTGTTGCCAATGTGCTTGCCCCGGCCTGCCGGCAGGCTTGCACACCTCAAAAGCCGCGCGCACCTTGAGTGGGATTACCACAAATATGTTTTTCGGGCCCACGATGACATCCGGGCCGCGCAGCGGCGCATGCCCGCAGAACGGTTTGAAAGCTATTTCAAGTTTGCCTTCGTCCGCAATCCTTGGAACCGGCTAGTTTCGGAATATGAATTCCTGCTCGAACGACCGGTTCACCACCGGCATGCCCGGGTTAAAAAACTTGGTGGTTTCAATGAATTCATCAAAATGCAGATTCCGCGCCACGATGCTTACCAGTTGAACATGCTATGTGACCGCAAGGGTAAGTTGCTGATGGACTTCGTCGGCAAGTTGGAGAACCTGCAGGAAGACTGGAAAACGGTCTGCGAACGTATCGGCCTGCCCTATGAGCCTTTACCACGCAAGAACGCCAGCCAGCGCGGGCAAATGCAGGATTATTATGACGATGAAAGCCGGCAGCTTGTCGCCCGGCACTGGGCCAGGGAAATTGAAATGTTTGGCTACACTTTCGACGCCGGTTAACTAGCCGGGAGATGCATCGGCAGTCAGGCCGTGAATACACATCCGCAGGTCGGTGCTGTGATAGTAGGCGTCGATAAGCTCCCCGCTTTTTTTGTCAATACGGACAATTGTCGCCGGAGAAAAGCCGGCAAAAATAAAGTCGTCTGTAACGGAAAGCCCACGCAAATAAAGTGGTTTCGCAGTGGCCTTTCTCTTACTGCCGAAAAATGAAACACCCATTTCCCTGATTGCCCGCGCGGCACTTTTCAGCAACAGGGACTTGATGCCCGGCATTCTCTTGATATCAATCGCCCTCACCTGCCTGCCGCTGTCCAGTTCATATTTGCGAACCACTGTGCGATGTGTGTCATTGATATAGACGACACCAGGCTCTTCCATGATCAGGTTGTGGGCATGTTTGAGGTTATTATCCTGTATCACGATTGTGCCCCTGGTCAGGTTTGCCACACAAGACATGGAATGAAACAGGGCATAAACCTCACCACGGAAAACCCATACGGCGTTCAGATGCAGATGCGACGGCCCCCGGAAAGACTCACGTTCGAGGAAATTGGTCCGGTTATCGATCGACTTGTCGATAGCCAGGGGCTCGATTTCAAGAGCCTGCTGAAATGCCGGCATCTCCCTTGGCCAGAATGATTCCTCCAGGACACCGTCGTCAAGCCGGTACCTGAGCGCAGCATCCAGCGTGGTCGATGTGACCCAGATGGACGAGTCTACAACCTGGGTCTCGTGCAATCCCACCATCAGTCCATGGGTGATTCTGCGTTTCGGATTCAGGTCACGATCAAACACGTTCACCGTGTGGTAATTGGCGGCATATACTTCATCGTTGCAGATTCGGATGCCCCGCACACCGCGTACGTTTCCGCGTGCATTGGGGTCGTGATACAGCGACGGGTTGACCGGCACGTCTGGAACCTCCCTGACGACCGCCTTGCGGTCCCAGTCAAGTTTAAACAGGCTTCCGCCCTGGCTGACAGGGGCTCCCCTGGCTACCGTTCCAAAGTAAACATTCATGGTATTGGCCTGGTGATACTGCCGAATCTGGCGACCTAGTTTAGCCGAATTGCGCTTTGACGAACAAAAAAAACCCGGCAGTCAAGACTACCGGGTTTTTCTTTCTGACGTTTTAAGGCCTAGTGGCGCAACTCAACACGACGGTTGGCTGCACGGCCTTCCTTGGTTCCATTATCTGCAACAGGATTGCTTTCACCGTAACCCTTCACAGTAATGTTGCCGGCATTTGCACCATTTGCGATCAGGTAGTCGGCAACAGCCTGCGCCCTGCGCTCTGACAAGCCCAGGTTGTATTCAGCGCTGCCCTGGCTGTCAGTATGGCCTGCAACTTCGACCTTCGTACCAGCGTGACGTTTGAGGATCTTGACCGCCTCATTCAGCGTCGCCGTGGAACTCGGCGTCAACCTGGCGGAATCAAACTCAAAATTAACATTTTCAAGTTTGTATTCAGCAGCCAGTTTGCAACCACTGTTGTCGACAACTGTGCCTTTGGCTGTGCCCGGGCATTTGTCCTTGCTATCGACAACGCCGTCACCGTCACCATCCAACTCACAACCGTACTGGTCCACTTTCGCGCCGGCGGGCGTTCCCGGGCAACGGTCACGGCTATTGGCCACGCCATCACCATCGCTGTCCATCTCACAGCCACGCTCATTGACGATTGCACCCTCGGGCGTTCCCGGGCATTCGTCCAGACGGTCAACTACGCCGTCGCCATCGCTGTCCATCTCACAACCGCGCTCGTCCACAATGGCTCCCGCCACGCTTCCACGGCAATCGTCTTTGTAATTTTTGACGCCATCACGATCGGTATCACTGAAGGCGCATACTGCCCCGCCGACGACAAAACCGGTTGCGGCACCGACCATGGCGGAATCGAAATCATCAGTCGCACCGGCAGCAATACCTACCGCCGCGCCGCCTGCTGCACAGGCTCCCCATTGATCGTACCAGGCTTTCGTGCCCGGACCCGTAGCACAGGCACTTAAAAACAGTGCCGACATGACTGCAACCACACCTAATTTATAAAGTTTCACTACTTTCATCCTCCAAATGGTAAACGCTTAACCCTAGTCTCCACGGCTATTATATATGACTCAGCGTTCCAATCTCACCCATTGTTTTGTTATTTGACAAATTTCCACATTTTCATCGTACGCTCTGATGCCGGGGCGTTTTGATTGCGTCAATCCGTGTGCGGAATTCTTGCCACCGGGTATAGCAGGTATTGCCCGTCATAAAATGGCGTTTGTTCATAAAACCACATCAACCTTAGGTATGGGTTGCCGGCAAAGTCTTCATCGGCAGACAATTTTGCTTCAAAGCGCGCTTTTAGTGCTGCGTCAGCTTCAAGCATCTTTCTTGCCAGCGGTTCCAGTACATACGCTTCAGCATATTCCGTGCGCGTAAAAATCTCGAGAAAAAATCCCCATTGGAGAAACGAGTCCGGCGACTCCGGCTCGAGCAGTAGGACCAGCAACTCAGCCAGGGGCTGATCGGTGGATATCCTGAAACTGCCCGCCGGAAAAGTCATTTCAAGCGCCTGGCTGACCGGCTCACCGGGATCTATACGAATGTGTCCTTCGAAGGGATTGGGTGTCCATGGCGAGGGCTTCGCAATGCCGGCATCGGGCAAGCGATAAACTTCCGCTCGCGCGGTCAGGGGATTGGTCAGCTGGTCGACTTCGATTCCGTGCCAGGCGATACGCTCAACGACATCCGCCCAGGCCGCGGGAACGATATAGGCCTGCGGAACGCTGGCCATTGTGGTCGCTTGCGCCATTTGGACGTTTGCAATGACCTCGGTCACGGGATGACCGGTCCAGCGCACCACTTCGCCACCGGAAATTTCACTCTGAAAGCGTTCCGAGCTAATACCCCTGAAGGGCACTTTTTCAGTCGGAACATTCTCGTTTCTTTTGAAACCCAACGGAATTGACTGTGGCCGGCGTGACCGGTCCTGCGCCACAGCGTTGCGTAAGGATTCATGTTCCAGCGCCAGTAACTCGAGGGTTTTCGCCAACAGAACATAGGTTCCCAACACTCGGCGCTTATAGGGTTTCAAAGAGTGATTCTCCACCAGCACGGTGGGCAGGTGAATGGCGTCGCCATATCCGTTTGAAAACCTCGGGTCCCCTGTCCAGGACAGGAAGCCGTCCCGCATATCCATACCGTTGGCGGCAAAAATCAACCCACCAGGTTCATGACCCCTGGCCGTTAACCCGGCGCTGATCGCCGGGCGGTAAACATCTTCTATCCAGTTGCCAATCGCCGCCGACCAGCCGTTGCGACCATTGCCACCGAAGGTGATATCGTATTGGTAATCCGCACCGTCCGTAACATGCAGGTCAAGGTACAGGTCCGGCTGCCATTGCCGGATAACCTTCACGAGCGCTCGTACGCCTGCCGTGTCAAGCTTGGTGAAATCCCGGTTGAGATTCTGGTTGCGGGCATTGGTGCGCCATCCCATCTGCTTCGGACCACGTTGATTGATCCGGTTGAAAGCTGAACTGCGTTCATGACCATCTACGTTCAGAATCGGAATGAAGAGAAAATTGCTCTTTGCCAGCAACTCCCGACGCTTGCCCGCAACCGTCATGTCGCGCAACAACATCAGGCCCGCATCCTTACCGTCGATTTCACCGGAATGGATACCCGCGTGGGCCAGCAGCGTCGGTTTGCCGTTGCTGGCAATGGATTGGGGTGTAAATTCCCGTTCAGCGTTGGCGATGATCATCCAGATATCCCGTCCCTGCAGGCTCCTGCCAATGGATTTCATATCCAGTTCGGGTGCCGCCGCCACCAGTTTCTGCAACCACACAAAAGTTTCGTCATAGTCGGGTGTAGCCGTCAGACCGGTGCGCTCCGCCGGAGTGATCCAGCCGTCATCGGCGCTGGCAATTAACGCTTCACTCGCGCCCGACCACTCCTGCAGGGGCGGCAGCAACGATTCATAGTCGTTGAAGGCGTTCGCCTGGCCGGAAGCAGTTGCCGGCAGGTACATTGATACGAGAATAAACAACGACAGCGTGTTGACATATTTTTTCATTTTATGGTTGTCCGGTTTTATCCATTGGTGAACCCGTCATGGCGTTCCGGCCTAAGGCAGGGCCTCTTGGGGCGACGGATGCGGGTATCGATCTGCTATGGGTCATCGCCCGCAGAACAGGCAACGGGCACAATGTGGCAACATGGGTAGCGGCCATATCCAAGCGAACAAGACTGCGCTTCGAAATTGTCATTTGTCATGATTCTGGCCGGTAACCGCTAAAGCTTCCTGCCGTGCCCCGAGTTTCACAGCCAGAAGCGTCCAGAGGCCGGCCACGGGCGCCGCAGTCAGCGCAATTGCCCCGATGGACAAGCCCAGCGCAGCCAGGCCGGTATAGATCCAGCCACTGACCAGGTCACCGCCACGGTAAACCGCTGCGTCCAGGAAAGGTTTGGACTTGTACTTGGCTTCACGGCCGAGCACGGTCCAGAGAATTTCACGGGCCGGCTTGGTCAGACCATAGCGACCCGCCCGGTAAATCACCTGGACAACCACCAGCACTGCAAGGGTCGGATACAGGCCGAGAGCAATAAACCCCACGGCCATCAAGGCCGGTACGATAGCCAGGGTCAGGCCGACACCCAGCCACTTGATGATTCGGGCGGTCAGGTATAACTGGAAGACAATCGTCAGGCCACTGACCAGCAGGTCCACCCAGGCGTAAAAAGCTGTCCTCTCGGCCCGGTTCTCAAACGCTTCAGCAAAAAGGCTGGCCTGCTGAAAGTACAACATCGTCGAGACAAAAGTCATCAGCGCAATAAACGCGGCAATACCCATAAGGTAAGGTGAAGCAAATACGGCCCGCATTCCACTCCAGGCAGTGCCGCTGATGGCTTTTTGCGCCTCTCCGGGTCCTTGCACGGAACCGGTGCCAAACCGGTGATGCAGCGCACGCGCGCACCAGGAGGCAATTTCAAGCGGAACACACGCCAGTAAAAGCAGCGAAAAAGCCGGCAGAGCCTCCGCCAGCATCGCCGTGGTGGCCGAGCCAACCATTCCACCCAGCGAACTGCCCACGGCGATGAAGCTGAATAAACGTTTGCCCTGGCTGTTATCAAAACAGTCGGACATAAAGCCCCAGAACACGGTGACAACGAACAATGCAAACACACTGGTCCAGACATAAAACACGCGATCAATCCACGGGCGGGCGTCCACCGGCAAAAACACCAGGCAGGCCCAAAAGGTCAGCAGGCAGGCGATGAAAAAACGGTTCGCCAATGGCACGAAGACACCACGGGAAAACTTCGAAGCCACCCAGGAGTACGCCGGAACCGCCAGCAGCATGACAAAGAACACCGCGGTCCAGAGTATCTGCAGGTTGCCTCGATCCGCGGACGAAATCTCGTCCCTGACCGCCCGCAGGATGTAGTAGGAAAACATGATGAAGAACCCGTAGGCAGTTGCAATCAGCAACCCTTTCAGTTCATCGCTGTCGTGAATGTCAACGAGTTTTCTAATAACAGATGTCAACAAACCGGTTCTCCTACGGATTTAAATCCAGAAACTAATTCGTCCAGCACAGTGATTGTTTGCCTGCCGCTGTCCCTGTAAATGCCAATGCAACTTGCGATATTTAACCCGGCAACATTTCGCGTCGCTTGATCTCGGTCATGATTTTTGCCTGCCGACGGGTCTATACTCTAATCTAGCTGATGCCTTGTGCCTTGTCAGCAATATCTGTCATCAAAGAGTCAATCAGGAAGCGCTATATGAAAATCATCAACCGAAACGAGTTGCGACGCGGAGGTTTTGCCGGACTGAGGGAAACACGCATGGTGATGAGCCCAAAAATATTCCGGGGGCGCCGGGAAGCCGGAACCTCTCCCGGCATCGGCAAATTTGTCTACCTCGCGGACGCCCGCTTCCTGCCGCACGGTGACACGCGCTTACATGAGCACCATGAAGTCGATGTCATTTCCATCATGGTGGAAGGCCGCATCCAACATGAAGGCTCGCTGGAACACGGGCAGGAGCTCCAGGTCGACGACATACAGGTGCAACGGGCCGGTGGCGAAGGATTCAGCCACAACGAAATCAATCCTGACGATGAAAAAAACCGCATGCTCCAAATCTGGGTCCTTCCTGAAGTCATGGGAGAGCCGGCTGCTTACAAGATGTTCCGCGCAGGGGCCGGTAAACGCACGAGGGTCTATGGTGGCCCTGCCGACCAGGATGAAACCTTTCCCGCCCGGACCGTTGTTGACGTCGCCCATGTTGATGCCGGGAAATCCATCAAGCAACCCGGCAGGTGCCTGGTTTACATCACGGCAGGCACGGGTAAAAGTGAACAGAAAACTGTCAGAGAAGGCCACCTGGTGGATACCCGGGATTTCAGCTTCAAGGCAATTGCCGACAGTAAACTGGTGCTGGTCTACGAGTTATGACCTGAGCCGGCCACCGTCATTGATGCAATGGTTTGACCCTCTTCAACTTTTACACCTACAATAGAGTTGAACTTGAAAGGCATTACCCAATGCCGCCGCGCTAACTCAACAAGAGGTATGATGTTAATGGATTGTCCTAAATGCTCAGGCGAGATGGAGCTGGTTTACTACAACCAGATTGAAGTAGACCGGTGTACATCATGTGGTGGACTCTGGTTCCAACCCGAGGAACTTCGCGCGCTTCGCGACGATATTTGGATGGCGGATTATATTATTGACAGCGGTGACAAATCCGTCGGTAAGAAAGCCAATGCGATGAAAGAATATCATTGCCCCATGTGCGATGCACCGATGCTGCAGGAGGCGGATGAGGAGCAGCCCCATATCACCTATGAATCATGCCCTAATGGCCATGGCACCTATCTCGATTCCGGTGAATTCACCGACCTGGTGCGCAAGACTTTCTGGGATAAATTCAAGCGCGCGCGTTAATACCGTCACCAGAAAGAAACACATCACCAAGTAATCCGGGCGGCTTGCCCGCCCGGACTGGTCCGGCGACTTTTCAGGATGGTGATACAGAGCTCGCGGTCATCAGAACCTCGAGCCTTCCGTCCGGTAACAGCATACCCTGGTCAATATCAAAACTGGACAACAGGTTCACAAGGATGGCTTGTGTGTGCGGCGTCGTTCGCGCCTGTTTCTCCTTGCGTGGTCGAATGCTGAACATATGCGGCTGCTCCACCCCGTATTGCTGATTCGGCAGCGAGGTATCCAGCGTCCTTACGGTGAATGCATGCGCACGGGTAGTTTTTTGGAGATACGGTTGAAGAGCCGTATTGAAGGCGCGTAATGCCTTATCGTCGAGATAATTCAGAAAGTCCCAGAACAGGCACAAATCGAAACGGGTACCTTTCTGGAAGCCGAAGGACTTAACCATGTGCTCCGCCAGCTCAGCTTCACTGTGATCTTCGTTTTGCATTCGCAGGACCGGATCCGAATACATAGCTGCGAAGTGCAACCGGCACCTGAACGCGGAAAAAAACTCGATGGTCTCGGGCAGCGCCGGGCCAATTTCCAGTATAGTAAGGCGCCTGTCCCTGGCCATTCGTTTTAGCAACGAAGGGAATAACAGGGATTGTTGTGTATGCCACACAGGCAACGCAGCAGGCGGGTGAGTTTCGCCTGCTGAGCCTGGAACAACGCTGTTCAATTCACATTACTTCTGTCAGTAGGAATGGCCTTCAAAAGATCTGTCGATCAACCGCCATTCAATGAATATTTAATATCATCTTTTGCCTTGCCACCACTAACCGCTTTGGTTGGCTCGGCAGAACTCCCGGCCTTGTTTTCAACGGTTTTCTTCGGCGGGCTGGGCACCTTTGCCTTCGCCGCTTCACCGGGATCCATGTCGATACTGCCCTTGAATATAGCGCCATCTTCGAGTGTCATGCGCGGGGCGACAATATTGCCATGTACGTTACCGGTCTGTGAAATAACCACTTTCTCGGTTCCCTTTATATCACCACGGACTTCACCGGCGATCTTGATGACCTTGGCCGTAATGTCGGCATTAACCAGCCCGCTCTGGCCGATATCGACCTGGTGTGCAGCAAGCTTGATCTTGCCATCAACCCGGCCTTCAACCACCAGGTTTTCATCACCGCTGATGTCGCCATTGATATGAATGCCGGGGCCGATGACGGCAGATCTGCCACTGCTGACCGGCGCGCTGGACGGCGCAGCGAAGTTGTCTTGCCGTGGTTCAGTTTTAGCCGGTTCAGGTTTATTACTTTTGTGTTTTTCAAACATGAGTACTTCCAATATCTTTTTTACTGGGGTCGGTTAGTCTAGCAGGATTATCAATTAAAGACTTAACACAGAATGACTAATTGTGTATTTTCATAGAAATTTTATCAGCAACTGGCGAAATTTGCGGGCTTGAAGCACGTATAGCCAAAACATCCACGAAACCGAAACCGAGCAGAAATCACGCCTGGATATGTGCAAACGATTGACTAAAATCATCCTGGCTGCCAGTTTTCAACTCGCCTGTTTGCCGGTCGCTGCCGCGGACAAGCTGCTTGAGATGGTCACCGACTATGAAGTTTTCTTTCGACAGCTGGTCACAGACCGGGATTACCCCGGCGCAGCCTTCGCAGTAGTAACAAGAGACCAGATTCTCCATGTCTCGACGATGGGCCACACCAGCGCCGACAGGAAACTGCCGATTAACGCAAATACCACCTTTCGAATGGCCTCGGTTTCAAAAACCTTTGCCGCCGAGGTGGTTGGGTTACTGGTCGAGGACGGTGTGCTTCGCTGGGACGACCCGGTCATACACTACGTGCCGGATTTCAAAATCAACGGGGACACCTCGCAGATCCGGATTCAGCATTTGCTCGGCCAGAGCACCGGCCTCATGCCACATGCCTATGACAACCTGCTCGAACACGGCAAAAGTATGGATACCATCTGGAGAAGAATGGCGGACCTGGATTTCATGTGCGAACCCGGCAGGTGCTACGGCTATCAGAACAGTGTTTTCAGCCTTGTCGACCCGTTGGTAAAAAATGCCACGACCCTGCCTTATGAAAGACTGGTAGAGCAACGCATTTTCAAACCGCTGGAAATGAAAACGGCGTCAATGGGCTACGAGGCGTTCATCAACAATCCCAACCATGCCAAGCCTCATGCCAGGCGCAAAGGCCGTTGGGCGACGGTTTCTGTGCAACCGAATTACTACCGTGCCGCACCGGCTGCCGGCGTCAACGCCAGCATCCTGGACATGGGTAAATGGGTTCAGGCCCAACTGGGCAGCAAGCCGGAAGTCTTATCACCGGCGATGGTTAAAAACCTTCACAAGCCGCGGGTAAAGACACGCCGGGAAATGTATCGCAAACAGTGGAAAAACATGCTCGACGATGCCCATTACGGCCTGGGCTGGCGAATCTACCAGGTGGGTGAGGAACCGTTGGTCTATCATGGCGGCTGGGTTTCAGGCTTCCGCGCCGATGTTGCTTTCTCGCCGCAACGAGACCTGGGTATCGTTGTGCTATTAAACGCGGAAAGCAGTGGCATCAATGAACTCACGACCCGTTTTTGGCAAATGGCTTTGGCTCCTTGAAGTTCAAGGCCGATGAAATAATCCAAATTGCTTGCAGGGTCCCTTCCCTCTCTCCGCACTCTGGTTTATTGTAGCGCCCTGCCTACAACAGGCGGACGCCGTTGTCGCAACCCTGAACAAATTGTTGCCCTAAAACCGACAGGAATAATGCCATGCCCTCTTTTGACGTAGTTTCCGAGATTGACCACCACGAACTGAAGAACGGTGTCGACCAGGCCAACCGTGAAGTCACAACGCGCTTTGACTTCAAGGGTACCGGGTCAAATTTTGAACTGGTGGATGCCGTCATCACGATGAACACGGCATCCGATTTTCAGCTTCAGCAGATGTATGACATCCTCTGCAACAAGCTGGTCAAACGCGGTATCGATATTGCCTGCCTCGAGAAGGCTGAGCCCGTGATCCAGGCCAGGACCGCTGCACAGGCCGTCAAGGTCAACGAGGGCATCGACACACCCCTGGCAAAAAACATGGTCAAACTCATCAAGCAGAGTAAGACCAAGGTGCAAGCGTCGATCCAGGGTGAGCAACTGCGCGTTAGTGGCAAGAAGCGGGATGACTTACAGGCCGTTATTGCACTGCTGAAAGACGCGAACCTGGGCATACCACTGCAGTACAAAAATTTCAGGGATTAAAGCCTGGCCTGAACTTTTGGCGCGGATCAGGTCTGCCAGTCCCGCGGGTCAATCCGGTAGTAACATTGGAGTACTTCAAACAGCTCACGGTGATGCTTGGCCATCTGCCGTGGTTTTTCAAAAAACGTCTCGGTCGCAACGGCAAAAAATTCAGCCGGGTTGGTCGCGCCATAATGGTCTATCAACGATCGCTTGCCTCGCCAGGCATCCCTCTGGAGTTCCTCGAATTCCCCGGAAAGAGTCGCTGCCCATGTTCTTAGACAGTTGTTACCGGCAAGAAATGGTGCGCCGTTGGTGCTGCCCGTTTCACTGTCCAGCTGGTGAGCGAATTCGTGCAGGACGACATTCTGGCCATCGACGAAATTGCTCGCACCATGCAGGACGTTGTCCCAGGCCAAAATGACTTTGCCATTACTCCAGGATTCACCGAGCAGACCTTTGCGACCCTCACTGACGATGCCATCTGCCCCACCCTGGGGCCGGTCAACCACGAATGCGGAGGGGTAAACGATAATATAGCGAAGAGACGGGTATACGCCAGTCCTGCGGTTGAGCAGCAACATGCAGGCCTCCGCGGCAATCGTGACACGAATTTCGTCAGTTATTTCCAGCCCGGAGGCGCCGCTGAAATGCTTCTGGTGAAGAAACTGCTTGATCAGTTTTCTCAGCTGCATGCGTAAAGGCATGGGCAGACTTGGATACACCGCTATATTGCGTTCGACAATGGCTACCCATTCATCTGGAAAGGGCGCCGCAATTGCTTTTTTTAGGCGGTATCGCGGCAAGACCAACGCCACGACGATTCCAGCCAGAAACAATGCAACAAATATCCAGTAAGCCACCAGTTGAACCCCCGTAGTAAAAAATTCTCGAGCTGCCTGCCATTGCAAGACCGTTAACCGGACATCTCCTGCACCCACTCCTGGCAGGGATGAATATTCGCAATTTTCAGGTATTGCCGCAATTGTACCTGACCATATGACACATATTTGCCATAATCACCGGCTTGCATGCACAACAACCCCGGGAGAACCCAATGTCACGCTTTCTCATGTTACTGGCCCTGCTGTATGCGCCGCTTGGCCAAGGCGCACCAAGCGGCTGGGATGAAAGCCAGTTAAATGGCCTCGAATGGCGTGAAGTTGGACCGTATCGCGGAGGCCGCTCGGCGGCCGTTGCCGGCATACCCCAGGATCGTGAGACTTTCTATTTCGGCTCGACCGGCGGTGGTGTCTGGAAAACCACCAATGGTGGTGGCAAATGGAGCAACATTTCTGATGGATACTTCGGCGGTTCCATCGGCGCCGTTGCCGTGTCTTCATGGGATCCGAATGTCATTTATGTGGGTACCGGTGAAAAAACCGTTCGTGGTAACGTTTCCGTCGGACACGGTGTCTGGAAATCCACCGACGCCGGACGGACCTGGTCACATACAGGCCTCCGGGACACAGAACGCATCCCGCGTATCCGCATCCATCCGAAAAACCCGGACCTGGTGTATGTTGCCGCCCTCGGACACCTTTTCGGACCCAACGAGCAGCGTGGCATCTTCCGGTCTTCTGATGGCGGCAAAAGCTGGCAGAACGTTCTTTATGTGAATGATAGTGCCGGCGCCGTGGACCTGGTAATGGATCCAACCAATCCTCGTATCCTGTATGCCACAACCTGGAGGGTGCTGCGAACACCTTACAGTCTTGAATCCGGTGGTGAAGGATCAGGCATCTGGAAATCCACTGACGGCGGAGACAACTGGGTTTCACTGGCCGGAAAAGACGGCATGCCCAAGCCCCCGCTTGGCATTGCCGGTATCAGCGTTTCAGGCAGCAACCCGGACAACCTTTACGCAATCATTGAGGCGGCGGAAGGCGGTGTCTTCCGCTCAACCGATGCCGGTGAAACATGGAAGCGCGTTAACCAGGAACGAAAATTGCGGCAAAGGGCCTGGTACTACACGCGCATCGAGGCCGACCCGATAGATGAAGACGTCGTCTACGTCTTGAACGTACGGTTCCACAAATCCAGGGACGGTGGCAAAACTTTTGAGCCAATCGCTACGCCCCATGGAGACAACCATGACTTGTGGATCGACCCCAACGATCCCAAACGCATGATAGAAGCCAATGACGGCGGCGCCAACATCAGCTACGACGGCGGGGAAAACTGGTCGGTACAATCGAACCAGCCCACGGCGCAAATGTACCGGGTCTCTACCGACAATGCCTTCCCTTACCGTTTACTGGGTGGCCAGCAGGACAACTCGGCCATCAGGATCCGTTCCCGCTCAGCGTTCGGCACGGCGATCGGTGCGCGCGATTGGGAGCCAACGGCGGGTGGTGAAAGCGGCCACGTCATCGCCAGGCCTGACAACCCGGATATAGTCTACGGCGGTTCTTACGGTGGCTACCTGATTCGCTATGATCACAGCAACGGGGATGTACGTGCCATCAATGTATGGCCCGACAACCCCATGGGTTGGGGAGCGGCCGAGTTGAAATACCGTTTCAACTGGAATTTTCCGTTGATGATATCCCCGCACGATCCGGACACGCTGTATGCCGCGGGAAACGTCCTTTTCAAAACCACGGATGAAGGCCAGACCTGGCAGCCTGTCAGCCCGGACCTGACCCGTAACATCAAGGAAAAACAGGGGCCATCAGGCGGTCCGATTACCAAGGACAACACCAGCGTCGAATACTACGGGACCATCTTCGCCATTGCCGAATCCCTCTCCGAACCAGGAGTGCTCTGGACCGGCTCCGATGACGGCCTGTTGCATATCAGCCGGGATGGCGGACAGAATTGGCAGGACGTCACACCTACCGGCCGCAAGCTTGGTCTGCCAAAAGAAATCCAGATCAACTCGATCGAGGCGCATCCTTTCGAATCCGGCGGGCTCTACGTCGCCGCAACAGCCTATAAAAGTGATGACTTCAAGCCATACCTGTTCAAGACCATGGATTACGGTCAAAACTGGGAGAAAATTACGGATGGTATTCAGACCGGTCATTTCACCCGGGTCATCCGTGCCGACGACCAGCAGCGCGGATTACTCTTTGCCGGTACCGAGTCGGGCATTTACCTGTCACAGGACGATGGCCAGCATTGGCAAAGTGTGCAATTAAACCTGCCGGTCGTGCCCATTACCGATCTGGCGCTCAAGCAGGGCAACCTGATCGCCGCTACGCAGGGTCGTGGCTACTGGATCCTGGACGATGTCACGCTGTTGCGACAGGCCGAGAGCTCGGTATTCAAGCAGGCTTCCTATCTGTTTAAACCGGCCCCCGCCTGGCGCTTACGCAATGGCAGCCGCGAGGAACCGGAGAATATGGGCAGTAACCCGCCAGCCGGGGTCGTCCTCTACTACTGGCTAGCGGAAGAATTGGCCGAAGATTCTGGGCTGAGCCTGGAAATCAGCGACCTGGATGGCAATGTCATTCGCACCTTTACAGCAAAACCGCCCGAAGGTGAAGAACCGGAAGAGCCAATACTCGGCGATGATGACCGCAAACTGGATACCGCGTCTGGCTTGAACCGCTTCGTCTGGGACATGCACTATCCAAGCGTTGAGAAGTTCAAGGGTCTTGTATTGTGGAACAGGTCCCTGGATGGTGAGAAAGCCATTCCCGGCACCTACCAGGCCACCCTGAAACTGGGGGATATGCAACAATCGGTGAGCCTCGAAGTGCGCGCAGATCCGCGCCTTGATACTTCACCTGAGGCTTACCGGGCGCAATTTGAATTCGTATCCGGTATCAACCGGAAACTGACTGAGACGCACCGCGCCATTGCGCGTCTGCGCGAGGCCAAGAGCCAACTCGCCACCATTGAAAAGCGCATCGAGGGCGATGACGGCTATGCTGAGCTGATTGAATCCGTAAACGGACTGCAGGAAAAGCTGGGCGCGATCGAAGCCACCCTGTATCAGACCAAGATGGAAAGCCCCCAGGACCCACTCAATTTCCCGATCCGGTTGAACGACAAGCTGGCCGGGCTGATGTCTCTCTCAGCACTGGGCACTCACCCACCCACGAATGCGGCCATCGCAGTACGTGATGAACTGGTCAAAGCCATTGATGGTCAATTAAATCGGTTGGACAGCGTCATGAGCGCGGACCTGGCCGATTTCAACAGGCAGGCGGCCAAGGCCGGACTGGAAGCTGTGCGGGTCACGGCGCTGGATAGACTGCCGCTTCATTGACGTTGATGTTTAAATAACTGGATGTCGGACAGGTCAGGAGAAAAAAATGAATTCCTGAATACAGCATTAAATCATTGACTAGGGTAAACTGTCGCGTTGCACTTAAGCATAAACAAGGAAGCACATCTATGAAATCGACATTGCCGCTGGCGCTCAGTATCGCGCTTGCATCGACCTTAGCCGGTTGCTCCAAAACCGACTCGACCGAAGTTGTCGAAGCAACCCCTGAACCTCCAGCCGAAACCGTGATGGCCACTGACCCCGTTGAGAGCAATCCGTTTTTTACGGAAAGTCCCTTGTACCTGCATTACCCGCAATTCGACAAGATCGGCAACTCTCATTACACACCCGCATTCGAGAAGGGCATGCAGGAACAACTCGCGGAAATCGAAGCCATTGCCAACCAGTCCGAAGCACCAACACTGGACAATACCCTGATTCCGATGGAGCGTTCCGGCCAGACACTCGACCGGGTCGCCAGGGTGTTCTTTGCCATGGCGTCAGCCAATACCAACGACGAACTGGAAGAAATCCGCAGCGAGATGGCACCGAAACTTTCGGCGCACAGGGATCAGATTCTCCTCAACGCCAAGTTATTTGAGCGTGTCCAGGCGCTCTATGACCAGCGCGATTCACTCGAACTGGACCCTGAGTCTTACCGACTTGTCGAAGAGAACTACAAGGACTTTATTCGCGCAGGTGCGAAACTCTCCGATGCAGACAAGGAAAAACTCAAAGCCATCAACGCTGAAATGGCCAGTCTGCAAACCAAGTTCAGCCAAAACGTATTGAACGAAGTCAATGACTCAGCCGTGGTTGTAGACAGCCGGGAAGAACTGGCTGGCATGTCAGACACCCTGATCGAAGCCGCCGCCGAGGCCGCAAATGAAAAGGGCCTGGAGGGCAAATACGTCATTGCCTTGCTGAACACCACCCAGCAACCACCGTTGGCTTCACTCGAAGACCGCGCCCTGCGCCAGCGTATCATGGAAGCCTCAATGGCCCGTGGCAGTCGTGGCGGCGAGTTTGACAATCGCGAAATCCTGACACGCGTCGTAGAGCTGCGTGCTGAGAGGGCCCAGTTGATGGGTTATGAAAATCACGCAGCCTACGGCCTTGAAAACCAGACCGCGCGCACCACCAAAGCCGTCAATGAGCGACTTGCCAGCCTTGCGCCACCCGCTGTAGCCAACGCCAAACGCGAGGCAGCTGACATGCAGAAGATCATTGATGCCGAAGGCGGAAATTTTGAACTGGCCTCCTGGGACTGGGATTTTTATGCCGAAAAAGTGCGTATGGAGCGCTATAACTTCGACGCTTCACAGTTACGCCCTTACTTCGAGATGAATAACGTGCTGGAAAAAGGTGTTTTCTTTGCGGCTGAAAAAGTTTTTGGTATCACTTTCAAAGAACGTAAGGACCTGCCGGTATACCAGGAGGATGTGCGCGTTTTCGAGGTCTTTGAAGCCGACGGCTCCACCCTTGCCCTGTTTATCATGGACCCCTACGCGCGCCCATCTAAACGCGGTGGCGCCTGGATGAACGCCTACGTCAGCCAGTCCAACCTGATGGGTAACAAACCGGTTGTAGCCAATCATCAGAATATCACCAAGCCAACTTCAGATGATGAACCGACCTTGCTGACCTTTGACGAGGTGACCACGATGTTCCACGAGTTTGGTCACGCGCTGCATGGCATGTTTTCCAACGTCAAGTACCCTTCATTCTCCGGCACTTCAGTACCACGTGATTTTGTCGAGTATCCCTCCCAGGTCAACGAGATGTGGTCGGTCTGGCCGGACATCCTGAAGAACTATGCGGTCCACTACGAGACCGGTGAAGCCATGCCGCAGGAACTGCTGGATAAAGTGCTGGCCACGCGCAAGTTCAACCAGGGTTACACGACGACCGAATACCTCGCCGCTTCGCTGCTTGACCAGGCCTGGCACCAGTTGAAGCCCGAAGAGGTTCCGACTGCCGAAGGCTTATTGGACTTTGAAGCGCAGGCGTTGGAAAACGCCGGTGTCGCATTGGATACCGTGCCTCCGCGCTATCGCAGCACCTACTTCTCACACATTATCGGTGGTTATTCAGCCGGCTATTACGCTTACATCTGGAGTGAAGTACTGGATGCCGATACCGTCGAATGGTTTAAGCAAAACGGCGGCATGACGCGTGAGAATGGCGACCATTTCCGCCAGACGTTACTGTCGCGCGGCGGTGCTGTTGACGCGATGGATCTGTTCAGAAACTTCCGCGGCGCGGATCCGGATATTCAGCCCTTGCTGGATCGCCGGGGTTTGAACTGAGCCGGTTAACCTTAACCAAGAACGTTAAAAACGACCTCTAAAGTAGAAGAAAAGCCCCCGTC
>JABDPJ010000159.1 GCA_013042835.1 Lysobacterales bacterium | reverse complement strand
CTGGAAACCCGCCCTGAAGCCGACCACACCTGCTTTGAAGTCCTGGCCAAACCCTTGCAAAAATCCATGCGGCCTAGAACATCTGACCAGGCAGATGGGCGATTCGTCGCCTGCAAACCAGGCTTTTACGACCCGGAAGTTTTCAAGAAAGGCCGTGAAGTCACCATCACCGGCAACCTCATCCATATCGATGTACGCAAGGTGGGCGAATATGACTATCATTTCCCGGTAGTGGATATCCGCTTCATGAGCCTCTGGCCAAAACGGGTCCGGCCAGTTTATTACGGCCATTACCGGCCATATTACTGGCGTTACCCGTATTACGGCGGATTTTACTACCGCTACCCCTATTGGTAATGGCAAATTTCAATGGTTTTCCAGACGACTTTTTCAGTTTCTTCAAGGAGCTGAAGGAGAACAACCGGCGCGACTGGTTTACCGCCAACAAGCCCCGCTATATTGAATCCGTCGTCAGGCCAATGAGCGAGTACATCACCGCTGTCGGCCCCTTGTTGGACCGCATATCGCCCCATTACCGCGCCGATCCGCGACCCCACAACGGTTCGATGTTCCGAATTTACCGGGACACGCGCTTTTCAAAAGATAAAACACCTTACAAGACCCACGCCGCCTGCCATTTTCGCCACGTGGCTGGCCGCGATGCTCATGCCCCCGGTTTTTATCTGCATATTGAAACCACAGGGATTTCCATGGGTGGCGGCATTTGGCGCCCGCCTTCCCGGCAACTGGGCCTGATACGTGAGTTTATCGCCGACAACCCGGCAGCCTGGGAAAAGTTGAAGAAATCTGCAGCCATCCGGAAAATGGGTGGCATCCAGGGTGATTCGCTCAAACGCCCGCCCCGTGGGTATGCAGCGGACGCGCGGCACATTGCTGACCTGAAACGCAAGAGCTTTTACCTGATGACGGAAGCCGATTCAGCGTTGGCCCTGGGCCCTGAACTGGTCACTGAATCGGTAAAGGCTTTCCGGCAGGCCGCCAGGCTCAACCACTTTATCAACGACGCCCTCGAACTGCCTTTCTGAACAGCGCCAGCCAACCACACCGTCATCCACGCGCAAGCGGGAAATTCCGTGCTTGAATACAACCCCAATACTGTATATATTTACAGTATAAACATGAGGCCAAAAAAATGCGTGAAAAACCCTTAACCAAGCGCCAGGAAGAAATTCTCATATTTATTTCTGACCATATTGCCTCCGTTGGTTTTCCGCCAACCAGGAGCGAACTCTCGAAACATTTTGGTTTCCGTTCGCCCAACGCTGCAGAAAGCCACTTGCGCGCATTGCAGCAAAAAGGCGTCATCCGCATTGAAGCGGGGCGTTCCCGCGGCCTTACCCTTACCGCTTTGTCGCGCCCCAGCCTGCCACCGTCAAACACCGCACGCACGCCCCTGCCGCTGGTTGGACGGGTAGCCGCCGGCAGCCCCATCCTGGCGCAGGAAAATATTGAACACGAGTACCGGGTCGACCCGTCGTTATTCTCATTCCGGCCGCATTACCTTTTGCGCGTTGAAGGCAACAGCATGCGTGATGCCGGCATCCTCGATGGCGACCTGCTGGCGGTGCACCGCACACCCGAGGCGCAAAACGGGCAAGTGGTCGTGGCGCGCCTGGACGACGAGGTTACGGTCAAGCGTTTCAAACGTAAGGGGCACCTGGTCAGCCTGCTGCCGGAAAACCCGGACTTTCAACCCATCAAGGTCGATCTGCGCCACCAGGAACTGGTCATTGAGGGCCTTGGAGTGGGTATTGTAAGGCCGCAACTGGACAACTGAGCACCCGATGGCGGCGGTCAATTATTTCAACCTGCCAGGGTCAGCAAAGCCAGGTGCTGGCCCTGCTCACCCCGTTTTGCACAAATGACGCCTCCGGGAAGTCGCGCATTGAACCCCGCTTCACTTCACCCGCTGTTGTGGCGGGGCAAGCAGGTCACACACCGCATCCACACGCTCAGCACCGGCCATGCCAGCCTGGATGAAGCCTTGCCGGGCGGTGGCTGGCCAACCGGCGCAGTTACGGAACTCGTCAATGCTGCACCCGGCTGTGGTGAGCTCAGCCTGTTATTGCCTGCGCTTGCGCGGCTGAGCCGGAAGAACCGCTGGATCGCCATGATAGACCCGCCCTGGATACCCTGCCCGGCCGCCTTGCATGACCGCGGCCTGGCGCTGGAGAAATTACTGCTGATCAATACCAGCAACAGAAATGAATCGTTGTGGGCTTGCGAGCAGATCGTACGCGGCATATCCGGTGGCGCCATGCTGACCTGGCCCGGTAGCCTGTCTTTCAGCGAGTTACGGCGTTTACAGCTGGCTGCAAAGCATACCCGGCAAAGCATTTTCATGTTCAGTGATCAAACGGCAGCCAAGGCCTCGTCACCCGCCACTTTACGCTTACAGCTTGCGGCGAACGATGGTGACCTTCAGATCAGTGTACTGAAGTGCCGTGGCCGTCGGCCTGTATCAGGCATACGAATCCGGCGCTCACAGTTGCTTCAGCCCATGCCACAAAGCATACCGGATGCCGTTAAATCCGGCCCACTCCCGGCTGCGTCAGCGGAACTTCCAGAAATCTCTCCGCAGGGTTCACGGAACGATCAGCTTTCCCTGTAAAGTGGTATCATAAAGCCGCCTAAAAAGAGCTAAAAACCATGCAACTTTCTTCCCTTACCGCAGTTTCATCCGTCGATGGCCGTTATGCCGGGCGAACCGTAAACCTGCGCGAAATTTTCAGTGAATATGGCCTGATCCGCTACCGGATCATCGTCGAAATACGCTGGTTCCAGGCCCTGGCCGCCAGTGCTGATATCCCCCAGGTAGCCACCTTGAGCGACACGGCCAACGAATATCTGGACGGCCTGATCAAGGGTTTTGACCTTGAGGCGGCACAGCGCGTCAAGGCCATTGAGGCAACCACCAACCACGACGTCAAGGCGGTTGAGTACTACCTGAAGGAATGTTTTGCAAAACAAAGTGAACTGAGCGGCTTGTCCGAATTTCTGCACTTCGCCTGCACATCCGAAGACATCAACAACCTCTCCTATGCCCTGATGATGGTGGATGCCCGCGAGCAGGTGTTTTTACCGGCCTATGCCGACATGGAGCAGGCCCTGACGGCCATTGCCAGCGAGCATGCTGATGTGCCCATGCTCTCGCGCACACATGGCCAGACCGCCTCACCCACGACGCTGGGCAAGGAAATAGCCAACGTCGCCATGCGCCTGCAACGTCAATCCGAAACATTGCAACAGCAGACCATGCTGGGCAAAATCAACGGTGCAGTAGGTAATTTCAATGCACATATTACCGCCTGTCCCGGTGTAGACTGGCCGCAGTTTTCCAGGCGTTTCGTTGAATCACTTGGCTTGAACTGGAACCCTTGGACCACGCAAATTGAACCGCACGACTGGATGGCTGAGAGTTTCCACACCATCAGCCGTTATAACACCATTCTTATCGACCTGTGCAGGGACATCTGGGCCTATATATCTATCGGCTACTTTGGCCAGAAAACCATTGCTGGCGAGATCGGCTCATCGACCATGCCGCACAAGGTCAACCCGATCGATTTTGAGAACGCCGAGGGTAATCTCGGTGTGGCCAATGCACTGTTAGGCCACCTGGCAGAGAAACTCCCGCTATCGCGATGGCAGCGCGACCTGACCGACTCCACCGTATTACGCACCATTGGAACAGCTGCCGGTCACAGTGTGATCGCGTATGCCTCCTTGCTTAAAGGCCTGGGCAAATTACAGCTCAATGAGCAGAGACTCGCGGATGACCTCGACGATAGCTGGGAGGTGCTGGCGGAACCGATTCAAACCGTTATGCGACTACATGGCATTGAAAACTCTTATGAACAGCTAAAGGCCCTGACCCGCGGCAAGGCCATCAATGCGGAAATACTTGCCGAATTTGTCAAAACGCTGGATATACCGGAAACCGCCAGGCAGCAGTTGCTGGACCTGACACCGGCTGCATATACCGGCAACGCTGCCAGCATGGCTCGCTCGCTGGACCGGAACAGGCGATGAGCGCACCGCTGGGCAATCTCAGCGTTGAGCAATTTCTGAACAGGTGCTGGCAGAAGGAACCGTGCCTGATCCGCCGGGCTTTTGACGATTTTGAGCCCCTTCTCGATGGTAATGACCTCGCAGGCCTGGCTTGCGAGGAAATGGTCGAATCACGCCTGGTGCGGGGAAGCATGGAAAAGTCGGACTGGACGGTCGGGTACGGCCCGTTTGATGACAGCGTTTTTTCCTCACTGGGAGAAGAAAACTGGACCTTGCTGGTTCAGGACGTGGAGAAACATTACGCGCCGCTACAGGCGTTGATGGCGGAGTTCAGTTTTATACCGAATTGGCGGCTCGATGACCTGATGATCAGTTTCGCAGCCACCGGTGGTTCAGTCGGGCCACATACCGATCAATACGATGTTTTCCTGTTACAGGCCGAAGGCAGGCGCCGTTGGCAGATAGCCTCCTCTTTCGAACCCGAATTATTGCGGGACTGTCCGCTAAACGTATTACAGCGTTTCACTCCTGAGCAGGAATGGGTGCTGGAGCCTGGCGATATGCTTTACCTGCCGCCAAACGTGGCACATCACGGTATTGCCCTGGAACCCGGCATGACCTGGTCAATCGGTTCACGCGCACCCTCCGGCGCCGACCTGTTACAGGGCCTGGGCGAGTGGCTTTCATTTAGCGCAGATGAGGGTGGCCGCTACTCCGATCCCGACCTGCGACCAGCAAAACGGGCCGGCGAAATGGACGCAGAGGCACTGCGAAAATTACGTCAATTGATGCTCGCCCGCATTGATGAAAGTGACAATGTGGATAGTTTCCTCGCTGCATTCATGAGCCGTTTCAGGTTGGCGCATGAACCGGCGCCACCACCGAAGCCGATTCGCTCGAAGGACTTGCACGCAGCAATACAAAATGGCGCCCAACTACTGTGCAACCCCTGGACCAGGCTCACGTGGATCAATACGCCTCAGGGCGCCCGCCTGTTCGCCGCCGGCCAGGCCTTTGACTGCAGCACCTCGCTGGCGGAGATTTTATGTCAACGGGATCAACCCGCTATCGAAGTGGCAATGCTGGATAAACCAACCCTGGACACCCTCACAAAACTTATCAACAAAGGTCATATGCTGCTGACCAGCGACGCTTAGAATCCAGCCCGGCATTTTAATCAGTGCTGGTTTTGTGGCAATCCGTCCGTAATCTCGTAGTAGTCCCCTTTTTCTGCAACAAAAATATGCAGTGCCAGGCGGGTGCCGGTTGATGTGTCAAAAGCGCCCATCGAAATACCGATCCAGTCGTGCTTTGCCCTATCCAACGGATCAAAAAACAGCGATGACCCGCATTCCATGCAAAATCCCCTGCGAACCTTGTCAGAGGAGTGAAACCAGCGAAGGTGATCAGCCCCATGGATCCTCAATGCTGAACGTGGCGTATCGGTACTGACGAGAAAATGCCCGGTCCATTTGCGGCACTGCGAACAATGACAGGCATCCGGGGCGGACAACTTGCCGTCAATCTCGAATTTTATGGCGCCGCACAGGCAGGAACCCTTATGCATATCTACCTCCAGTATGGGTCGTCTAAATAGCTGTCACTCATAAACCCCAGCGTGATTTATCAATTGTGGACAGTAGTAGAGACGATCGCAGGCATGACGGCCGCGACTATCAGGGCGGTTTGACAGGCCGCAATGACGTCCCGTGTTGTCCTGCCCAGCAGGTCGCCGCTGGCGATTTGCTCAATCCGTTTCTTGCGGGTTTTGATTTCCTTGCGTCCAAAATTCTGCGCCAACAAGCCGGCACCATCGGCCAGTGAAATCAAAACAACCGTGCGCGGGTCGAGTTGGCGCCGGTCGGTAAATATGGCCTCCCTCAGGCGGTTGATGATTCTTCTTTCAGGCCGCGAATTGATTTCCGGATAAATCTTCCGCTTGAACACCAGCAGGATCTTGTCTTCGTCGGCACGCAGAATTCCTCTCTCGCACAACTGCTTCGCAACCCTGTGCCTGAGGTGCTTTATACCGGCCAGTCGTGATACCCAGGTGCGGACGGAAGCTCGCCGTTTGCTGCTGGCAATCTTTTCCAGGCATTCATCCATAAGTGGATCACCCAACTGTCCGTCGTGCAGGACGTCCACCAGTTGTTTCTTGTTGTCTTCGACGGAGATCCGACCATCGAGAAGCAGTTCTGCGAGGACGGCTCCGGCAACCACCTGGTCCGGAAAGCTGGTCATAACGGTTCCCTTTTCATCCCGCAAAGCCAACAGCATGGCCTCCTCATATAAAAAAAGCCGTTTATCTTTGGTCTTCATCTTGTCTCCTGGCGTCTGGGCAGCTGTTCCAAAGCTGGTTCAAGCTATTTTTATGAGTAGTGTACCGCTAGCCAAACGGTTTCGGATTCGGGTTTTGTCCATGCGACCTTATGCTTCATATGGGCGGGTATATTGATATAGTCCCCTGCCCGCAGGTGAACGGCAGCATTATTTTCAAACTCTAATTGCGCTTCGCCCTGCAACACCACGACCCATTCATTATCAGCGTGATCGTACCAGCCTGAAGCCGGTGATGCTTGCCCCCTGGAGACGATTCTTTCGATTCTCGTGCTTTGGCCGTGCGCCAGTCTTGTAAACAGTTCTTCGCTGATGTCCACGGGAATCGCTGCGAAAAGGTTTCCCTTGTTGAAGTTCATCACTCACCCTCTTTTGACCACGCTCCGGACAGACCGGGCAAAACAGCTATTTACCTGCAACTTCAGCCTCGGAAAAATTCACCGGAACAACTTCCCTGCCCTGCACGTCGATATATCCCCATAAGCCGCCGCGCATGGCTGTATGACCGTCTCCAACCGGGGTTGGCGCACAGCCATTGCAGACCAGCGCCCTGCCATCCCGGAATGGCCAGGCCCAATCGTAGCCGGGAGCAAGGACCAGTTCAAAATCAATATCGAAATAGGCTATCTTGCCGTTGAGCAACGAACGGGTTAAACCTTCCTGAAAAGGATCGGCGCCGTTGTCATGCGGGATAACCTGTAGATACTCCCCGCCAGGCTTGACGTAAAAATGTTGTTCCGCCGCATAAAAGCCGGCAACACCGGGTTCCTCAAACTTCAAGTTGGCAAGGTGCTTACTGGAGATTTCAAGGACGGCGTTTTCCCAGGATGCGCAATCCTCGAATATTTCCCAATGCGGGTGCGGATTGTCTGCCGTGCTCTGCGGTATATATCCACATATGCCGAAGCTCCCGGCAAAAGCAGAATTAATCACCAACATGCAAATTACCGTCAAGTAACGAATCATGGGTATTTCGCCCGTAACAACGAGCTTGGCGCTCTACTTCGGGGCTACCGCGTTACGCCAGCTCAAACTCAAAATCATAATAATGCTGGCCATCTTCGATCCTGATAGCCATTTCTCCTGAAAGCCCTGACAGTTGATCGGTGCCGGAACCCGGCACGACCTCGAGCAGCAACCGGTCGCTGCCCATGTTCATGATGCCGAAATGCTGAAGCACGAAACTGCCTCTCTTGCCCGACAAGCTGCCGGATACCTGCTCAATTGCGACATAACCGGCAGAACCCTGCACCGGTGTCATCGCGGTCAACATCTCTCCGCAGCTACTCGCCTCCAGTTCACCGCTGAATGTCTTGTCGATGGACATTCTGCCAAGGTTGATTTCATCCTTGCCCTGCGCATAGGTCTCCAGGGGATTCAATTCAACTTCAAATTTTCCCGTTACCTTCATAGTTCCTCAGTCCGCAGCGTTGTTGTTATTCCATTGCGCCCGGCCATTTCCGGTTCGTCCGGTCTGTTGGTTCACTCTAGCACTGCCTGTATGACCTTGTCTTCCCTGTCAAAGTCGATGAGGCAACGAGGTGCTCCGAAACCTAGCACACTGTCGACGCTAATACGGCTGCCCGTCGCGCCCTTTTTAACCTGGTACCTGAGATAATTTCCGGTCTGCAGTTGCTTTAGCACACTGCTCTGACCGACACCGCCGGTAAAATTACCACACAGGAATACAACTTCCTTCCTGGCTTCGTTCCAATAAAATGCCGTGATAACCACAATTACGATGGCAACCAGGGTCGTTATGATGGCCCGATTGCGTGAAGTGATTTTCCTGAATCCAACCATGATTAAACTCTCAATCCCTGAATGAATACGAGCCTAAAGGTTTACGCATTTACAGTCTAATGCCGGCCCGTTAGTGGCCACTCAGGACTTGCCGCTTTCATTCTTTCATTCTTTCATTCGCTGCGAGGCGGAATTTTTTCAGACGTGTCCCAATGCTCGACGGTTTGCTCACCTTCAAAGCGAAACACTTCGAACCCTACCCTGCGACTGCTGAAGTCGTATACGGTATGGCCGGAAACGTCGTCTCCATCCGAGAAAATGCGCACGATATTGACGCGTGGCGAGGTCTTGGACAAGCGTTTGAACAATGCCGCAAGGCCTTCGCCACCTTCTTGTGTCTACGGATTGTGGTGGATGTATTTATCCGGGTTCACGGCCGCGACCGATACCTCGTCCCCGGTTTCGATACCCTTTAACAATGCGCATGTCTATGCCTTACGTTTTGACGTCACGGGCATCTCCGGTTCTTTTGAACATCGAATGCTTCACTTAAGTGATGTGGCTTGAGCGAATTTACCGATTGCGGATCATCGTGGTCAGGCAGTGGGAAAATGTTCGCTGAGGCCACATATACGTTTATAATGTAAAGTTCGTTCCGCAATTTTTGGGGTGTCAGATTCGTGGGTTCAAATCTTAAACAGTTATACCAGACTTCGCATCTTTACGGTGGCAACGCTTCGTACATCGAAACCTGGTATGAGTCCTGGCTGGAAGACCCGCAAAGTGTGCCGGAGACGTGGCGCGCATATTTCGAGTCAATGCCACCTGCAGAAACCGAAGAGGAAGGCCACATCGCAGTTGAGGAGCGCTTCAAAAAGCTGAGCCTGAGCAATTACCACTACCCTGCCACCAGCACCGAGTTCACTGACCACAAGCAGGCCAGCGTATCCCGCTTGATTAACTCATACCGCATTCGCGGACATGAAATTGCCAGGCTCAATCCTCTGGGTACGCCCCACCATCCGCCGGTTGCTGACCTCGACCTCGAATTTCACGACCTGAACGAATCCGATCTCGAGCATGAATTCGATACGGGCTCCCTGGCCGTCGATCAACCGCGCATGAAGCTCAAGGACATCCTGGCGCTGTGCGAGCGTGTCTATTGCCAGAGTATCGGCGTGGAGTACATGCACATGGTCGACACCGTGAAACGCGACTGGATGCGGAAAAGACTGGAAGGATCACAGGGGTTTCATGATATCAATGACGAGGACCGCTTGCGCATCCTGCAAATGTTGACGGCGGCCGAGGGGCTCGAAAAGTACCTGCATACTAAATATGTCGGCCAAAAACGTTTTTCACTCGAAGGCGGTGACAGCCTGATACCGCTGCTTCATGAGACCATGTTGCACGCGGGCAGTAACGGCGTCGAGGAAGTGGTGATTGGTATGGCCCATCGCGGGCGCCTGAACGTCCTGGTCAATATCCTCGGCAAATCACCCGCCATGCTGTTTGATGAATTTGAAGGAAATCATGCGGTCAACGATCCGGACCGCCCCGGTGATGTCAAGTATCACCTCGGCTTCGCATCGGATATCCAGACACCGGGCGGCGAAGTGCACATGGCACTGGCCTTCAACCCTTCCCACCTGGAAATTGTAGATCCGGTGGTGCTGGGTTCCGCACGCGCACGGCAGGTTCGCCGCAAAGACGATACGCACGACAAGGTCATGCCGATTCTGGTTCATGGTGATGCTGCGTTTTCAGCCCAGGGTGTCGTCATGGAGCTGTTTCAGATGTCCGAGGTGCGCGGTTTTGCGGTTGGCGGAACCATGCATATCATCATCAACAACCAGATCGGTTTTACCACCAGCAAACTTGAAGACACGCGTTCCACACTTTACTGCACCGCCGTCGCCAAAATGGTCCATGCACCCATTTTCCATGTCAACGCAGACGATCCTGAAGCCGTTCATCACGTGATGAAAATTGCCTGTGATTTTCGCCGGGAATTCAAACGCGACGTGGTCATTGACCTGGTCTGCTACCGCAGGCACGGGCATAACGAGGCCGACGAGCCGGCGGCGACACAGCCGATGATGTACAAGACCATCCGCGGCATGAAGACTACCCGGCAGAAGTATGCAGAGGACCTGGTAAAGCGCAAAATTGTACCGCCCGACCACCCGCAAATGCTGATGGACGAGTACCGCCGGAAACTGGATGACGGCGAGCAGGTGGCCGATGTGGAATCGCATCCGCGCACCAATAAACATGCAGCCAAGTGGCAGGATTTTGAGCATGGCGGCACTTTTACCGGCAGGGGGATAGAGACCGGTATGGATATCGCCGAAATCAGTCGCCTGTCCGAGAAATTGACGACCTTGCCCGATGGGTTCAAATTACATCCACGGGTCAACAAGATTATCGAGGACCGGCGAAAAATGGCGTTGGGTGAAATGCGCCTGGACTGGGGTTTTTGCGAAACCCTGGCTTACGCCAGCCTTGTTAATACCGGTACCAGCCTGCGCCTGGTAGGCCAGGATTCCGGCCGCGGTACGTTTTTCCACCGCCATGCTGTCCTGCACAGCCAGATCGACGGGTCCGTACTGACACCACTTGCCGATCTCAATCCAAAGGTGAATGTCAATATTATCGATTCCTTACTGTCAGAAGAAGCCGTAACGGGCTTTGAATATGGTTATGCCACTGCAGCTCCGGGGACCCTGGTTATCTGGGAAGCACAGTTTGGAGATTTCGCCAACGGCGCGCAGGTCGTCATCGACCAGTTCCTGAGCTCAGGTGAAGCCAAGTGGGGCCGCTTGTGCGGCTTGGTCATGTTTTTGCCCCATGGCTATGAGGGTCAGGGGCCCGAGCACTCCAGCGCTCGCCTCGAACGCTTTATGCAACTGTGCTCAAACGACAATATCCAGGTCTGTGTGCCATCGACACCGGCGCAGATGTTTCACATGATCCGCCGGCAGATCCTGATGAAAACCCGTAAACCCCTGATTGTCATGACACCTAAGAGCCTGCTAAGGAACAAGGCTTCGACATCATTGCTGGGAGACCTGTCCAACAGCAACTACCAGCTACTGATTGACGACCCGCGTATCACCGACAAGAAAAAGGTCAAGCGCGTGGTACTTTGTTCCGGCAAGGTCTATTACGACATCATGGACATGTTGGGGGATTCCAAGAGGAAGGATATCGCCGTGGTACGGGTCGAGCAGTTGTACCCGATTCCGCATGAGGAGTTGAGTTCGGTTTTGGGCAGTTATCCGGAAAACTGTGAAATCGCCTGGTGCCAGGAAGAGCCACAAAACCAGGGCGCCTGGTACCAGACAATACACAACCTCCAGGTCCATATGCAGGACAGGCAAACCCTTTTCTATGCCGGACGGCCCAGTTCAGCTTCACCGGCTGTGGGTTACCATACCGTTCACGTGGAAGAGCAGAATGCCCTGGTGAAAGACGCAATAACCGTTGGCGCAGGACTGAAGCAATGGGCGCAAACATTCAACAAATGATCAAATTCCAGGATTGAGGAAGATTAATGAGTACAGAAATCAAAGTTCCGGTATTGCCAGAATCCGTTGCCGATGCAACGGTTGCCACTTGGCACAAGCAAGCAGGTGACAGCATACGCCGCGATGAAAACCTTGTCGATCTGGAGACCGACAAGGTGGTTCTGGAAGTGCCGTCTCCGGTGGATGGCGTGATTAAAAAAATCACCCGCGA
>JABDPJ010000156.1 GCA_013042835.1 Lysobacterales bacterium | reverse complement strand
GGCCGGTTCGGACTTAGACTGTCTAACTTGCTTTACTTTCAGACTTCAGCCCTTCCCCCCCTGGGTATGCTACCTGGCGCGACGCAGTGCATCATTGGCCATTGCCGAGCGGAATGCATCGTTGGCCATTGCCGAGCGGAATGCGTCGTTGGCCATCGCGCTGCGGAAGGCATCACTGGACATTGCACTACGGAAGGCGTCGTTAGCCATCGCGCTGCGGAAAGCGTCATTCGCCATCGCGCTGCGGAAGGCGTCATTGGCCATCGCGCTGCGGAAGGCGTCATTTGACATTGCAGCTGAAAGCGCAGCATCGTTCTTCATAGCAGCCGAGAGTGCCGCATCATTGGCCAGGGCCGCATTAAACGCCGCGTCCGAAGCCATGGCGGAACGGAAGGAATCACTTGCCAACGCTGAACGAAACGCATCGTTGGACATCGCGCTGCGGAACGCTTCGCTGGACATCGCACTGCGGAAAGCTTCACTGGACATCGCGCTGCGGAAAGCCTCGCTGGACATCGCACTGCGGAAAGTATCGCTGGACAGCGCGCTGCGGAAAGCCTCGCTGGACATCGCGCTGCGGAAAGCCTCCGAAGCCATCGCGGACCGGAATGCGTCGCTACGCATAGCTTCCGCGAAAGCCGCGTCAGTCACTATTTGTTGAAACAGATCGGTTTGCATCAATTGTGCGACGCTTTCGTCGCCAAGCTCTACATCGCTGCTGTCGATCTGCTCACCCCGGTAGCGTTCTGCCGGAACGATAGTTCCAGAAGCCTGGTCATCACCGAATTGAAAGCCGTTTCCTAAAAAGGCAACGCCACCAATCACCACTGCTAAACCCAAAACGACTATCAAGGTTTTCTGGTTGCTCATGCTCATATTATTGTCTCCTCCTGGTGTTGGATCATCGTGACCGTTGCTGGTCCATAATCCTAATTACCACCTAAATCAAAAAAAGTTGGTGGCCTTATTGGTCTTTTACCTGGAACCACCGAGTTCAGCCGCCTGCACCAGCGTGTCATTGGCAAAAAACTCAAGTTCCAGTGGTGTTACGGGTTGGGAGCCCGGGGTCTGTCGTAGAAGCAGTGAGTAGCTTTGCGCACCCTCGCTAACGACGTTGATCAAGTCATCGCTGACCGCGACATCGTTGTCAAAATCCTGCCCGTTGGTAATGCCTTCGAATTCCAGTCCGCGCCCGGCAATGTTCACGACAACCTTTGCCAGCCCTTCTGATTTGACATTCACGTCCAAGCTGAACAGGTCGCCACGGCTGCGAAGTTCCACCGCCCCCTGCAGCGTATCCGTATAAATGTGAACACTGTCGAGCAACTCACCCTGACTTGAGCCTGGTTTATCGATTATCGTTCCCGTCAGGTTTGAAGCGTCCCGGGAGGTAATGGGACCTGATCCCATTTCATAAATTCCCACCGTCAACACGATCCCGGCAGCCAGGGCCAGGCCGGTACGCAGCCAGTTCTTCGGATTAAGGGGACTCGAAATCGCCTTTCCTCGAGTTTGTTTATTTTTCGGAACGGGTAACCTGATCTGTCTTTCGATCGCTTGCTGCAGGTATTCGGGTGGCGCTCGCTCGGGCACGTCGTTCAACAGTCGGACGAAAGAACGCAGTTCTGCGTCGAAATCCTGTAACTCATCCGATTCGGCCAACAGCTTGTTCAGCTCGGCCTGCTCCGCCGGCCCAAGCTCGCCGTCGATCGCCGCATTCATCAGTTCATATGCATGCTGATCGACGGGGGGTTGGTGGATGTTGTTCTGTTCCTTCATAAAAATCGTTGCCCCCTTTCAATCGCTTCCATCGTTTTGCAAAGTTTTCTTCAGTAACTGACGGGCTGTGTAAAGGCGTGATTTAACCGTCTTTACGGGTAGTTGCAGAATCTCACTTATTTGTTGATAGCTGCAGCCTGAAATATGCTTCAACACGACGACAGAACGATAGTCAACGTTCAAAGTCATCAGTGCTTCCTGAACCCGTTTGCACAAGTGTTTTGAGTCCAGTACTTCTGCAGGACTTTGCCACGGAGATTCCTGGTTGTCAGCCAAAGGCTCCTGGTTACGGCGCTTTTTAACCTGGTTGAGAGATTCATTGATCGCTATCCTGTAGACCCAACTGAAAAACTTGAACTTGGGATCGTAATCAACGATGTGCTCAAAAACCTTGAGAAAAACCGTTTGGGTTGTATCGGCAGCATCGTCTTTATTCCCTAATATTCGGTATGCTGCGTTGTAGACCGGCCGCTGATATTGGCTGACCAGTTGGGACATTGCCCGGCGATCGCCTTTTCTGCAGTCGTTTACAAGGGCAGCATCCCTGTCCTTATTCACAACTACATCCCGGGCCGGAAAAAGTTGGTGAATAATCGGAATTTTTTTTCATAAGCTGCCAGGTAAGGTGCTCAATCACCTGCCGGTATGATTTCGAAGAGCTTGTCGAAACCCGAATAACGGAAAATATCGTGGATATGATTATTGACATTAACCAGCTTAATACCACTGCCACTGCCCATGAGTCGTTTGTGCGTTTTCAACAAGACGCCCAGCCCGGCACTGGACACATATGCCAGTTTTGCCATATCCAGGACACAGGCGCCTTCCACCTGGTCCAGGAATTCCTGCGCTTTAACGGCCTGCGCCGCGTCCAGCCGGCCTTCGACTGCGACAGTACCGTCTTCAGCGATTTCAATTGCAAACATCGTTTACTTCCTGTCGACAATAAAAGTAATCTTGCTTTGCCGGTTCCGGTATTCATAGTGAATGGAATCGACCATTTTCAGAACCAGGTATAAACCAAGGCCACCCGCCGCACGCTCATTCAATGGGGCGTCCACATCCACATTTGCGGCGCGTGTCGGGTCAAATCTTTCCACATCATAATCCGTCAGGCTCACTTCGAGACCAACCGCGTGCGGTTTCATCTCAATCAGAATATCCTCACTGGATTCAGTATTATACGTCACCATGTTGACGAACAACTCCTCGGTTGCAAGATCAACGACGTTTCGCAGGCTCGGTTCCAGTCCCTGTTCCCGGAACACTGTTTCCGTCATTGTGACAATATTCTTGAGTTCATTAAAGCTGCGTTTGAATTTTTGTCGCATTATTTTGTCCCTCCAACTGCGTTGGAAGCCGCTTCGCGTTCTGTCAGACGGCGAACCAGCACCATGGTAATGTCATCTGCCTGCGGAGCATCCCCACCAAACTCCATCGCTGCCCGGATCAGCAGTTCGCTGAGATTGGCCATCGGTAGCTGGTGGTTCTTCCGAAACATCGCGGCGACCCGCTCCTCTCCGAATTCTTCACCCGCCGGGTTGGCATACTCATATACACCATCTGAAATCAGCGCAAGAATGTCACCCGGCTCCAACTGCAGACTGGCTGATTCCTGCTCTGCATCAATATCCATGATGCCGACGGGAAAACTGGTTGGTTTATGCCAGTCACAGGCCCCGTCTGAAGCGTGAAAATGCAAAATGGGCCCCTGCCCGCCCGAGTGATATTCAACGCAATGCGTCTGGGGATTCAAAAAACCCATGAATGCCGTGATAAAGCGGTCATCGGGTAAATCCTCCGCCAACTGGTTATTGACATGCTTATAGGCGCTACCCAGGTCAGCGTTCAACCGGAACGCGACCCGCAGCATGGCCTGCATTTGAGTGGCTGACAACGCGGGCCCGAAGCCGTGGCCGGTCGCGTCGCCAAGCAACATGAATAAGCGGTCGTCCAACACAACAAGGTCATAAAGGTCACCGCCGGTGTGGTCTGTTGGCTGGAAATGTCCATGCAAATCGTAACCCGGCACCACCGGCATGGTGTCCGGCAGGGTACTCATCTGGATCTCCCGTGCGACCGCAACTTCCTGGCTCAGCACGGCATTGGCGAGCAATTCATCAGTCATGTATGAGTGCTGAATCGCCACGGCTGCCTGGGCAGCCAGAGCCGGCCCGACCCATTCGTCATGTTCGTCAAACTGCCCTGTCTTTGCCCCCAGCCACTGCATCACGCCCAGCAAAGAGTCATCGGAGCCAACAATTGGCACATTCAACAGGGAACGGGTTTCGCCGCCGGCAATGTGGACCGGATTTTCCTTGAATAAAGAGTCCTCACGACACTCATGAATATTACTGATAGCGAGGCCACTGGCACACTTGCCCGCCCAGCCCTCGCCGATTGACAACTTCGCTGGATCTTTGCTCGATGGCACGACCATGACAAGTTGCCCGGTAGCCTTGTCCAGCAACCACAAAACCCCGGTTTCAGCCACGATGGCGACTTTGCCGACTTCAATGATTTCCCGCAGCAATTCCGGCATGGCCTCTGGCGCCGCCAGGCGGTGCATAATATCGAGAATGCTTACCAGGGATTCACGACTGATTTCATTTGGGTGGGGTTGCTGATTCATCGTCGGCCACTTTTTTTTATTATTACCTGATAAATATAGCAAATATATCGAGCAACTGTTTCGGGTATATGCCTAAGCCTGCGCTTGGGCAGCAAAGAGATCACCCGATTTCAGACACCAGTCGCTGCAAGAGCGCCAACAGATAATCGACCTGAGCCAGGTGCGTGCGAAAGTGCAGAACGGCAAGACGGAGATAAAAACTGCCATCGATCAGGGTCGAACTGATAAACACCCTGCCGTCGGCCTGCACAGCCGCAACCAGTCGTTGATTGAAGTCATCTGCATCCCCGTGCGCAGGTACAAACCTGTATGTCACCACTGACAACTCCGGATACGGGCCCAACTCCCAACCCGGCAACTTGTCCAGTTCTGTATAGAAATACCTCGCCAGGCATATTTTTTCAGACAACGCTGCACGAAACGGGGCCACGCCGAACAACTTCAACGGTAACCAGAAACGCAAACCCCTGAATGGCCTGGTCAGTTCCAAAGACAAGTCCGCTGGAGAGTAGTGACCATCGTCTTTCCTGGCATCCTGCATGTAATCCGCCTGGTACGACTGTGATTTGGCCAGCCACTCGACGTTTCTGACCAGCACTGCGCCCGAACCGTAAGGAAGAAACATGCCTTTGTGGGGATCAAGCACAATGGAATGTGCCTTGTCCAGGTCGTGAAGTACCTGTCTGCCCTCTTCACACAGCAGGAAAAAGCCACCATAGGCAGCATCGACGTGTAACCAGAGATCATGCACTTCAGCGAGCCTGGAGATGGCACCCAGCGGGTCCACGGCGCCAGTATCAGTGGTACCAGCCGAAGCAATGATCAGCCAGGGGCGCAAACCCGAGTTTTTGTCTTCAATGATGAGCCTTTCCAGCGCGGTCGCATCCATGCGGAAACGGTCATCCATCGGCACCCGCCGCAACCTGCATTCCGCCAGCCCCGCAGCACGTAAAGACTTGTCCAGGCAATGGTGGGCATCCACCGTCATGTAGACGCAACTGTTTTCAATATCCCGCGCACGCACGCCCTTGGTTTCGCGGGCGGCGATGATGGCTGTCAGGTTCGCGACACTACCCCCCGAGGTCAGATCACCGCCTGCCTCTTCAGGGTACCCGACCAACCCGTTCATCCAGCGCACCAGGAGTTGCTCAATTCTTACCCCACCGGGCGATGCGAATGAAACACCCGAGTAGCAATTGGTCACATCGGCAAGGTAATCCCCAAGCGCAGATGGATAGATTCCGCCTCCGGGTATATATCCCATGTGCCCCCCGGACGCCGGGTTGATTCCTTCGGCTGTAATTCCGGTTTCCAGGATTGCAAGTAGCTCGGTAAATGAACCGGGCTCATCCGAAAATGGCTCCTCAAGCATAATGCTGAAACCGCTATCTGCCACGAAGGTATTCATCTGCGGCAGTCTGTTCAGGAAACCATCCGCATAGTCCACTGCCTGTGCGGTGATTTCCGCACGCTGGCGTGGGGAAGGTTCAAGTCCGGCGGTTGCCTGTTCCAATTGTTTCAGCCTGTCCAGCATATCAATTCCCTTTAGCGGATTGTTTTCTGTAATTAGTCTGTCCACCGATATATCATCTAGCGCATTATTTCAGACTTGAGATACATAATGAACCAGCAGGACATAGGCGAAAAATTTCGTGGTGAATTTGAAGCGCTTATCGTCCAGCTGCAAGGCGCATTGGCCGAGACAATCAATGCCACGGATGATCGCCCTGCGCTCGCAAAGGATGCCGGCAGTGCACTGGAAGCTTTACGGGAACCGCTGTCAGAAAAGGGCTGCGGTGCCAGGGAGAGTATTGATAAATTGCTCGAAATGAACATCCGGGCTTCAGCCAATACCGGTGGACCAAAGTGTTTTCACTTCATCATAGGAGGCAGTACCCCCGCCTCAATGGCCGCTGACTTGCTGGCCACCGCATTTGAGACCATCACCTACACCTGGGATGTCTCACCGGTCGGTGTGGAAATGGAACTGCAGGCCCTGGCCTGGCTTAAAGAGTTGTTTGATCTGCCTGCTTCCATGCACGGCATCATGGTGACCGGCGCGACCATGGCGAATTTTGTCGGTCTCGCTGCGGGGCGCCAGTGGTGGGGCGAACAGCATGGTTTTGATGTATCGGAAACCGGGATGTCCGGCAAGCCGCATATGCCCGTCCTGACCTCCGGTTTCGTTCATGCAAGTTCACTCAAAGTCCTGGCGATGCTGGGGGTCGGCAGGTCCAATGTTCAACAGTTCAGCCGCGATGATTTTGGCCGGCTGGATATCGGGGCCATGCAGCGGGCGCTCGAAGACCTGGACGGACAGCCGGCGGTAGTCATCGTCAATGCCGGTGAGGTCAACTCAGGCGAATTCGACCCGGTGAGTGACATGATCGCACTGGCCCGCGAACATAATTGCTGGGTACACGTCGATGGCGCGTTCGGCCTGTTCGCAAGGGTCTCACCACGCATAGCCCACTTTGCCAATGGCGTTGAGCAGGCTGATTCAATCACCGTCGATGGGCACAAGTGGTTGAACGTTCCGTTTGATTCAGGCTATGCCTTTGTCAGGGACCGTAGCCTGATGGCGAAGGTCTTCCGATACTCCGCCAACTATTTGCCGGCGGTTGACAATCCCCGCCCAACCCTTGGTGCGATGGGCCCTGAAAGTTCACGCCGGGCGCGAAGCTTCGCCGTTTGGGCAACGTTGAAAGCTTACGGCCGTGAAGGCCATCGGCAGATCGTCGAACATTGCCTTGATATTGCCCAACACTTCGCTGAACAGGTTCGCCGACGTGAAAACCTGGAATTAATGGCTGATGTGCCATTGAATATTGTCGCTTTTCGCTTCAACCCGGGCGGCTTGAGTGAACAGGAACTGGACAGCTTGAACCAGCGTTTGGGCCAGACCGTGATTAGCGACGGCAGGTTTATGGCCGGTACTTCAAAAATCGGGCCGCGCACGATTTTCAGACCGGCATTTTCAAACTGGCGGACTCGCAAGCATGACGTTGAGGAATTTGCCTCGGTGATGCTGGAACTGGGTCGGGGGCTGTTGTGAACGAGGCCTCTCCAGGTAACAGCTCAACCGGCAAGACCATTGCTATTGCCGGCAATATCGGCACCGGCAAATCATCATTGGTGGAATTTCTGACCCGGACCTACGGGATAGAACCATTCTATGAGCCCAATGATGAAAACCCCTACCTGCCGGATTTTTACGAAGACATGAAGCGCTGGGCTTTTCACTCGCAACTCTACTTCCTGAGCAACAAATTCCGCTTGCACCAACAACTTGAAAAGCTGTCCGGAGTCGTTGTGCTGGACCGGACAATTTACGAAGATGCGGAAATTTTCGCGACGGCCCTGTACAAGATGCGCAAATTCAACAGCCGGGATTGGGAAACCTACTGGAATTTTTACCAGACCATTCTCAATGCAATCAAGCCGCCTGACCTGATGATCTATCTTCGCTGCTCCATGCGAACCCTGCGTAAACGCATCCGCCTCCGCGGCCGGGCCATGGAGCGCGATATCCCATTGTCATATCTTAAGCGGCTGGAGGGCTTGTACGATCAATGGCTGGAGTCCTACCCTTACGGTGAAGTCCTGGTTCTGGAAACCGACAAACTCGACTACATCAATGACATGGTGGACTGCCTGGATGTCATGGAGCGGGTCGAAGCGTTGCTGCCATCTGCCCTGAAGCGTCCGGGCGCCCCAGAATCCTAGCTTATGCAGCGTCAGTTTTCGTGCAAAACACGTTTAGCTTGTTACCATCCAGATCCCGGAAGTACCCCGCATAGAAACCATCCATGCGTTTACCCGGTGGACCCTCATCCGTGCCGCCCAACTCCATCGCTTTGGCGTAAACTGATTTGACCTTGTCAATGCTATCAACCGTCAGGGCTATCATGGTGCCGTTACCCACGGTTGCCGCGTTCCCGTCATAGGGCTTACAAACTGAAAAAGCCGGCACGTCCGGCGCGATCGCCCATGCTACAAACGTCTCCTCCTCCATGAACCGCCCTGCACCCAATTCTGCAAACAAACCGTCATAAAAAACCACTGCTTTTGGCAGGTCATTGGTACCCACGGTGACGTATCCAATCATAGTTTTCTCCCGAATTTGATTATTGAAACATGTTAAACGAGCACATCTTCCCTGGCAATTTTTGGGTCATGCACTGTCACTCAACATTAACTAAGAATTATAATATATTGATTTTACGAGTTTTTCATTATACATTTTTGGCTATAGACAGTTTGCCATTTTGGCTATAGACAATTTGCCATTCTGGCTATAGACACTTTGCCATTTTGGCTATAGACACTTTGCCATTCTGGCTATAGACAGTTTGCCATTCTGGCTATAGACACTTTGCCATATTGGCTATAGACACTTTGCCATTCTGGCTATAGACACTTTGCCATTCTGGCTATAGACACTTTGCCAGTTTGGCTATAGACACAATGGCGCGAAAACTGAATCAGTCAGTTACTTTTTGTTACAG
>JABDPJ010000153.1 GCA_013042835.1 Lysobacterales bacterium | reverse complement strand
CTCTGAACCAGTTCGTTGCCGACATGCGCGCCGCGGAGGTTGCCCCGGTTCCAGAACTGGCCAACGAGCAACACTACGAAGTACCGGCTGAATTCTTCAATGAAGTGTTGGGCAAACACCGTAAGTACAGCGCGTGTTACTGGGAAGAGGGCACACAGGACCTTGACCAGGCAGAAGCAAATGCGCTCGAGATTACCTGCCAACGAGCCGGGATCAAAAACGGTATGGACGTGCTGGAGTTGGGTTGCGGGTGGGGTTCCCTGTCCCTGTGGCTGGCGACAAACTACCCGGATTCGAAAATTACCTCGGTTTCCAACTCTTCGAGTCAACGGCGCTATATCGAGGAGCAGGCGCGTCAACGTCAACTGGACAACCTGCATGTGATTACCAGCGATATGAACGATTTTGCGGCGCCGGGCACCTACGACCGGGTCGTTTCGCTCGAAATGTTTGAACACATGCGGAATTACCAGGAATTGTTCCGGCGCGTCAACGGCTGGTTAAAACCGGGAGGGCAATTTTTCATGCACATTTTCTGCCACCGGCTTTGCGCCTACGCCTATGAGGACAACGGGCCAAACGACTGGATGAGCCGGCACTTTTTTTCCGGCGGCATCATGCCGAGTGCCGACCTTCCTTTACGATTCCAGGATGACCTGTCCATCCGGGCCCGGTGGGTCTGGGACGGGCGCCACTACGAGAAAACCTCGAACGCATGGCTGGCCAATATGGACAAGCGCAAGGCGGAGATCATGCCGATTATGGAACAGACCTACGGCAAGGCCGATGCCTCAAAATGGTTTATGCGCTGGCGCATGTTCTTCATGGCCTGCGCGGAATTATTTGCGTATGAAGGCGGGCAGGAGTGGTTTGTAGGCCACTATTTGTTTGCCAGGGGGCAGGACGTTGAATAAGTTACTGGTCAATTTCCTTGCCTTCCAGGCGGGCTGGTTCAGTTGTGTCCTGGGCGCTGCCAACGGCTACCCGCTGGTGGGCCCGGTGGCCGTGTTCTTCGCTCTTTCCATACACCTCAAAATGGCATATAAGCCCCGCAAGGAACTGGCCCTGGTGCTCACGGCCGCCGTGATCGGCGCCCTGTTCGACAGTCTCCTGCTCCAGACCGGCTGGCTGGCCTATCCCAACGGCATGTTGTGGGCGGGTACGGCTCCCTACTGGATTGTTGCGATGTGGTTGCTGTTTGCAACCACGCTGAACGTATCTCTGCGCTGGTTGCGTGAGCGGCCGGTAGCCGCTGTCCTGCTTGGCCTGATCGGCGGGCCTTTGAGCTACTACGGCGGCGCCAAACTCGGTGGGTTGACCTTCATTAACATGCCCGCTGCTCTCACGGCCCTGGCGATCGGGTGGGCCCTGGTGACTCCTTTGCTGGTCAGGCTGTCGGAGCGTCTGGACGGAATGCAGCAGGCTGAAGACGAGGCGGTGCAACATGCTTGATTGGGGCGCATACGGTCTATCTTTCGCAGCGGTTCTTGCGCTTGCAATCGCTTGCTGGATTGTCAGCCTGGTTCGTAACGATGTGAGTATCGTCGATAGTCTCTGGTCACTGATGTTCCTGCTGATGCTGGGTGTCTACATGGCGCTGGCTGATGTAGGCGGGCCCCGTGCCTGGGCGGTCCTGTTGATGGTGGCGGTTTGGGCCGTACGTCTGAGTGCGTTTATCACGATTCGCAACCACGGTCAGCCTGAAGACCACCGCTACCAGACCATCCGTGCCAACAACGAGCCCAATTTCGGGTTCAAGAGCCTCTACATCGTTTTTGGCCTGCAAGCTGTGCTTGCCGGTGTCATCGCAATACCATTGCTCGTTGTCGCTTCCGGCACCGCACCCGTGGGCTGGCTGGATTACGCCGGCGTCGCACTGTGGACCGTAGGCATGTACTTCGAAGTTGTCGGCGACAACCAGTTGAAGCGGTTTCGTGGTGACGAGAGCAACCGCGGCAAGGTGCTTGACACCGGTTTGTGGGCTTTGACCCGGCACCCGAATTACTTCGGCGAATTCACCTTGTGGTGGGGTTACTACTGCCTCGCGCTGTCCGCGGGCGGCTGGTGGACCATCTTTGCGCCGCTACTTGTGACAATGTTGTTATTGAAAGTTTCAGGCGTTTCGCTGCTCGAGTCAAATATCAAGGAGCGCCGTCCTGCCTATGCGGATTACATCAAGAACACCAACGCCTTTTTTCCCGGATTACCGAAAAGCGGGCGCTAGAATATTTCAAAGGAAAATGAAAATGAAAAATTTCTTCACATTACTGGTATTGGGCTTCCTGATAATTTCGATTTCCACCAGTGTCAGTGCTACCCAGGACCGCGAGTGGAACTTTCGCGTGCTGCTCGACGGTAAAGAGGTCGGCAACCAGCACTTCGTATTGACTGACGAGGGGGACAGAACCCGCCTCGAAACCAAGGCGGACTTCAGAGTCAAAATCCTGTTTGCCACCGTCTATCGCTACCTGCACCAGAACGAGGAAACCTGGCAGGGGGACTGTCTTGCCAGGATCGAATCCAGCACCGACGCGAACGGTAAGCCTTTCGCAGTAAGTGGACAGTTGCGTGACGGCTTTTTCGAAGTCACCGGCACCGGTGAAATGGAAAAACTGCCAGAATGCGTTTCCAGTTTCGCATACTGGGATTCCTCTTTTTTGCAAAATGACCGTCTGCTGAATACCCAGAATGGTGAATACGTTGACATCGAAGTCTCCGAACCCGAGGCCGATTACCGCACCATCAGGGGCGAGCGGGTGCCAGCGCTGAAATATCGACTCGAAGCAGGCGAACTGGATTTGCAGTTGTGGTATTCCATCGAAAATGAATGGTTGGCGCTGGAAAGCAAAACCAAGGGCGACCGGGTGTTAAGTTATGAATTACTCTGAAAACAAATTCAAAAGCAGCGCAGTTCCAGGTGGTCCGCTACGCTGGTTAACGGGTGCAACCGTGTTGTTTCTGACCGCCTGCAGCAGCGTTGAACCTCTTGCCACGGTCGATAATGTCGATCTGGAGCGGTTCATGGGCGACTGGTACGTAATTGCCAATATCCCGACTTCGATCGAAAAGGAAGCATTTAACGCGGTCGAAACCTACGAACTGGATGATGACGGCAGCATCGCTACCACTTTTACCTTCAACAAGGGCGGATTCGACGGTGACAAAAAACGCTACAACCCACGCGGCTTCGTGCGCGACACGCAAACTAACGCCGAGTGGGGTATGCAGTTTATCTGGCCGATCAAGGCGGATTACAGAATCATCTACCTCGATGAAGATTACCAGGTGACCGTCATTGGCAGAAACAAGCGTGACTATGTCTGGTTGATGGCCCGTGAACCCGCTATGAGTGCAGAGGATTACAATGCAATGATCAGCTTGATCGGAGACGCCGGTTACGACATCTCGAAGGTGCGAAAGGTGCCTCAGAAATGGTGACGGATAACAGCCGCACACCAGGAAAACGGAGCCAATCATGAAAATTGCAGTCGTAGGTACAGGCATTGCGGGCAACGTCGCTGCGTATTACTTGAACAAGCACCACGATGTCAGTGTTTTCGAAGCTGACAACCGCATCGGTGGACACACCAATACAGTTGACGTTGAGCTGGGCGGCCGCCATTACGCCGTTGATACCGGTTTCATCGTTTTCAATAACCGCACCTATCCCAATTTTATTGAATTACTGGATGAACTCGGCGTCGCCTCCCAGGACAGCGATATGAGTTTCTCCATGCGCAACGACAATAACGGTCTCGAATACAAAGGCAGTACTTTGAATACCCTATTCGCACAGCGGCGAAACCTGATTCGGCCTTCTTTTTACCGCATGATCCGCGACATACTGAGATTTGAACGTGAAGCGCCGGAGGTGCTGGAACCCGGTGCCGCACATATCAGTATTGGGGAATTCCTCGAATCGAGAAAATATTCCTCCGAGTTCATCGAGCACTACATTATTCCCATGGGGGCGGCTATCTGGTCGGCGCAGCCGGTCGGCATGCGTGACATGCCTGCCAAGTTTTTTGTACGTTTTTTCAGGAACCACGGACTGCTGAGCGTGGACAACCGGCCAACATGGCGGGTCATCAAGGGTGGATCCAATCGCTACGTCGAGAAACTGGTTGCTGGTCACCGCGACAGGATTCACCTGCAAGCACCGGTGCAAAGTATTTCGCGCAGCGGGAACGGCGTGGAGTTGAAGGTGAAGGGCTCCGAGCCGCTCTACTTTGACCATGTCTTCCTGGCCTGTCACAGTGACCAGGCGCTGCGCATGCTGAAAGATCCAAGTGATGCCGAGAAAGAGGTACTCGGCGCTATCAGGTTCCAAACCAACGAAGCGGTCCTGCATACTGACACGAGGCTGATGCCGTGCAGAAAGCTTGCGTGGGCAGCCTGGAATTATCATATTCTTGCCGAGGAACGTGAACGTGTTGCGCTGACCTACAATATGAATATCCTCCAGGGCCTGGATGCGCCGGAGCAGTTTTGCGTATCGTTGAATAACAGCGATAAAATCGATCCTGACCGAATCCTGGAGAAAATTGATTATTCTCACCCGGTATTCACGGAGCAGTCCATTGCGGCGCAGGCCCGCCATCAAGAAATCAATGGCGTGAAGCGGACCTATTATTGCGGCGCCTACTGGCGGTATGGTTTTCACGAGGACGGCGTACTCAGCGCGCTCAATGCGCTGGAACACTTTGCGGAAAGGTCGGTACATGAAAAGCGCGATTTTCGAAGGGTCAGTTAAACACCGCCGCCAGCATCCGGTGGAACATGTATTTAATTACTACATGTTCATGATGTACCTGGACCTCGCTGAGCTGGACACCGTGTTTAGAAAGCGCTGGTTCTGGTCCAACAAGCGGCGGGCACTGGCCCGCTTCCGCCGTGAAGATCATTTCGGCGATAGTGGCACGCCGCTGGAGCAATGCGTCAGGGACAAGGTGGAAGCCGAAACGGGCCGGCGGCCGCAAGGGCCGGTGCGCCTGCTCACCAACCTGAGCTATTTCGGTTACTGCTTTAACCCTGTCAGTTTCTATTATTGCTTCGATGAGCAGGACAAACATCTTGAGGCCATCATTGCCGAGGTCAATAACACCCCCTGGGGTGAAAGAACCTTGTATGTCCTGCCCGTAGACGAGGCTCAGCAGCCGGCAAGGCACATTGAGTTCACGCCATCGAAAACCATGCATGTGTCACCGTTTATGCAAATGGATATTGATTACCGCTGGCGGTTTACCACCCCGCAGGAGAACCTGGCCGTTTTCATGGAGAACAAGCGTTCCGGAAAAAAGATATTTGATGCCAGCCTGAACCTGGAAAGGACAGAAATCTCCGCTACCTCACTGGCCAGGATACTGTCCTTCCATCCTTTTATGACCTTCAAAGTTATTATTGGCATCCATTGGCAGGCCTTGCGCCTGTGGATCAAAGGAGCGCCGGTACATGACCACCCTGACAAGAAGCGCCGCATTGCAGAGGGCTAAGAATGAAAGCTGTTTCACTGAAATCCGAAAAACACCTCGGTTCATCGAGTCGCGGTGGTCTGTTTGACGGCCTGGCCCGCAAACTGGTGCTCGGTGGTCAGCTCAACAGCTTACAGCGTGGCAGGCTGATTGTTCGTGAAGGCGCGCAAGAGTACGTTTTCGGTCAGGAAGACGGGGCTGATGAATTAACAGTGACCATCACCGTGAACAGCCCCCGCTTTTACGGCGACCTGGCGTTCGGCGGATCAATCGGCGCGGGCGAGGCATGGATGCAGGGCTATTGGGAATGCGACAACCTCGTCAACCTGGTGCGCCTGATGGTGCGCAATCGTGACACGCTGGATGAGATGGAGGGTCCCCTGACATTCTTTGTCAGGCCCTTGCGCAAGTTGTTTCACCTGGTCAACCGCAACACACGACGCGGCGCCAAACGCAATATTGCTGCCCACTACGACCTCGGCAATGACTTTTTTGCACTTTGGCTGGACCGGAGCATGATGTATTCCTGCGCCATTTTTGAACCGGCGGATATCTCCCTCGCCGAGGCGCAGCAGGTCAGGCTGGACAGGGTGTGTCAGCGCCTCGATTTGCAGGCAGGTGACCACCTGGTTGAAATCGGCAGTGGCTGGGGAGCCCTGGCGCTGCATGCCGCGCAGAACTATGGCTGCCGGGTAACCACTGTCACCATCTCGTCACAGCAGTATGCGCTGGCCAAACAACGCGTCGAGGAAGCAGGCCTTGCCGACCTCATAACCATTAAGATGCAGGACTACCGTGACCTCGAAGGCCAGTACGACAAGCTGGTGTCGCTGGAGATGATCGAGGCTATAGGCGCAGATCAATACGACACCTATTTTGCCAAGTGCGCTAATCTGCTGAAACCCGGTGGCCGCATGCTGATCCAGACCATTACCATCGAAGACGATCGTTTTGAAAGTTATCGGAAGAACGTGGATTTCATTCAGCGCTATATTTTCCCGGGAGGCTGCGTTCCGTCAGTGCAGGTGATGAAGTCAGCCATTACGAAGGTCACGGATATGACGGTCACCCGGATCGATGACATCGGTTTACATTACGCGACCACGCTGAACCACTGGCGCAAAAACTTCTTTGCCAGGCTGGACGAGGTGCGGGAATTGGGCTACTCGGAGGCGTTCATCCGCATGTGGGAGTACTACCTGTGTTACTGCGAAGGTGGTTTTCTCGAGCGCTCGATCAGCGATGTGCACCTGGTCGCTGCAAAGCCCGGAGCTTGAGGAGCAGACAATGACGAAAGGTTTTCATCCGCGCACGGTCGTGGTCAACGACCTGATGCAAAGTGACTACCGCTATGAGCTCACCGAACCGGTGGGAGAGAACTTTGACGAGCGGTTCAAACCCGATCTGAGCCCGGCAGAGATGCTGAGGATGGGTGTCTTCGGCGGTAAGTACATGACCGACTGCGGTGATGAGTTTCCTGACGATTGGTTCAGTTCGGCCAAGTTAAGCCCGAAATCCCGCAACCCGAAACTCAATTTCTTCAATGTCGATGCTTCCAAACCACTGTCCTACTGGGTCGAAAAAGGCTGGATTCATGAAGATGACCCGCGCGGCTGGTTCCAGTGGTATTGCCGCTATTACATGGGCCGGCGCCACGCTGATGATGAGCGGCAGATCAAGCGCTGGATGAACATGACCCGGCACATAAGCCAGTTGAAGAAAAACTGCATGCGCGGCGACCTGCTTTGCCGGCCCAGGCAAAGACAGGCCCTGCTGCACTGGGCGTATGACTCAAGGGATTTCTAGCAAGGAAATCGCGGCCTCAAGTGCCGGATCCTCCGCATTTCGAAAGGCAGATACAGTCATTGGAACCTCGATATCCGGTATCAACCCCATTCCGCGCTCAAACCCCCTGACGTTATTGGTGGATTGAAAGACCGGTATGCGGGTTGTGATGCCCGACTCAGGCAGTGTCAATGTGAATAACAGGCCCGCCGTGGGGCCTTCTTCGCTACCTCCTGTCTTTTCACCTACCAGTGTCACATCCCGCGTCGCACGCAGTACGGACAGTAAGTCGGTACTTCCAGATGAATTACTCTGACTGGTTAACGCAATGATTCGGCCGGCGAAGGCATGCTTTTCAGGTTCAATCTTATCAAGTTCATCAGTAAACCAATGTCGCAACGAATAGGTTCCAATAGCGTTCTTTTTGAACGCTATCCGCCATGGATCGAGCATTCTCTCGTCCCAGGTGGACAAGTACGGGCGGAACTCATCGAAATCCAGGGTTGTCGTGAACATATCCAATTTGAGCCGGATCGGTTTTGTAGTGAGGTATGAAAACAGACCGTGACTGGCTTCCGTTGAACCACCGCCATTGTCACGCAAATCGAGTATTACGGCAGTTCTCCCCTCATCATGAATCGACCTGAATATCGGTTCATAGATTTCCCGTGGATCGACCGGATCGCGATAGTTAACAAAGGTGTCAACCCGGATCAGGGCGATGTCTTTGCCGATACGTTGAAAGCTGACGGCATCCTTGAAATTTGCGGCTTTGTTTTCAAGCGTCGCTAGTTGTTTCCACTGTTTATGGTTAATGCGGGCGACTTGAATCGATCTTATTTGATTATCTTCGCTGCGGTAAGTTATTCCGGCATGTGCAGAGATTGGCCAAAGCAATGCTCCAAAGTGATCGACTGCGCCTCCCATGAATTCAAGTGATTCGCTAATGCCAGAATTTCGAGACCACTCGGTAACACCATCATATGGAATATATTCTTTTACCTCATCGACGAGTGAGCCGATCGTTTTTCCATCAATGGTCAGTATTTCATCAAACTTTGAAAGCCCGATTTGACCATCGGTGATGCTGACAAAGGCACGGTTATTGATCCAAACCCAGCGAAAGGGCAGGTAATACGGCTTTTCTGTGCGTTCCTTCCGCATTGAGGGCGGTAAGTTGGCCTTCGTATGATCACAGCGGATAAGGGTCAGGACCTTCTGAATTTTCAAATAAAATTCACTTATCGTCATGCCTCCGCGGTCGACGGCCTGATTTTCTATCTCATTCCATGCCAAGTCCAAAGTAGACGCCTCGGTATATCGGGTATAACCGGGATGGATGTGTGCATAGGCTTGCTTCAAAATGCCAATGTCTCTGCCTATTTGCGCTACGGAAAGTCTTTGTTCACCAAAAACTGACGACAGCGCTGTACCTGCGGGCTGTGCATCATCCGCCATTTCCTCAGCCATTGCGGGAGCGGTTCCGATTAATAAAGTGATGATTGGCAGACCAATCTTGAGAGCCAGGTTTTTCATGTTAATAAATCCGTTTTCCAATGTCTGAATAAAAGGTGCTGCTATTTTGCTTGGATGTGACGGAAAAGCGACTCAAATTCAGAGCCGGGTGAATGTTTTTAAGATTTGAGACGTTTTGACTTGCGATATTCGGACGGCGTTTGGGAACTGTAAAGCTTGAAAGCGCGGTTAAAAGTCGCTTTGGAGTTGAAGCCACTGTCCAAAGCGATTTGAATCAGGGGC
>JABDPJ010000151.1 GCA_013042835.1 Lysobacterales bacterium | reverse complement strand
CGCGTGGGATGCTCAATGCCCCCGGATGGGATTTACCGAATATCGTCACGCGTGCATACATGTTGGGTTTGAGACGCTCTTCGGGATTATCAAAACGCAGCCTTACCTGTAACGTCCGGGTCTTCGGGTCCAGCACCGGGTAGACATAGTCGACACGGCCGCTGAAGACTTCGCCGGGAATGTAATTCAGGCGTGCCTCGGCGGGTTGTGACTCTGCGACCCATTCCGCCTGTGATTCGAAGACACCCGCCTGCAGCCAGACACTCGAAAGGTCGGCGAGGCTCATGATTTCCGTGGCCGGCCTGATAAACATGCCTTCCTTAACGTTCAGGCTCGTGACCGTGCCGTTCTGCGGCGCGAGCACCGGCACGGCATTGGTGACTTGCGAAGTTTTCGCCAGCTGCTGGATGTCGGCTTGCTGCATGCCCAGGGCCAGCAGTTTTTCCTTTGCTGCGGCCTCTATCCGTGCATCATTGCGCCGCCTGGCCTGGACATATTCCTTTTGCGCGTTGACCAGCTGCGGTGAATAGAACTCGAACAGGGGCTCGCCCTTTCTCACGCGCTGCCCTTCGTTGCTGACCAGCAGGCGCTCGATCCAGCCCTCGGTCCTGACGTTGATCTGGCTGACGAGGGATTCATCGAATCCGACGTAGCCGGTTGCCTCGACCTTGCGCCACAATGAGCGCCTCACCGCCTCGCTGGTCCGCACGCCCAGCGCCTGCTCGACGGCGGCATTGATATTGATGCCTTTACTGCCGGCAGTGTCATCTGCGTACACCGGTACCAGGTCCATGCCCATGGGTGACTTACCGGGTCCATCGCGGCGGTAACCGGGGTCCATCGGCGCGACCCAGTAAAGGATTCCAGGCTCTTTCTTTTCCTCTGCATAGACCGGTACCAGGTCCATGCCCATGGGGGATTTACCCGGTTTATCCCGGCGGTATTCAGGGTCCATCGGTGCGACCCAGTAAAGGATTTCCTTCTCTTCCGCTTCGCTGGTATCCGATGAGACGCTGAGGTCCTCACCGAGCAGGGTGTAATTGCTGATCAGAACGCCGCCGGCGAGGCCGATGACCAGGGCCGCAATGACCGGCATCCGTGTCTTGCTGTTGGTTCTCTCATGGTTCTTCATGAATGTTCTCCCTGGAGATAGTGCAGGCGCGCCCGGGTAATCGTTTCATCAGCCCGCAGGTCTGCATGGCTGAGCTTGAGTTCGTATTCACCAATCCTGGCGCGCATCAGGGTGGTCAAATCACCGATCGCGTCCTGGTAGGCGGCAAATGCCGTTTCCGCGTTGAAGGCCGCTTGCGGTAACAGGTATTCCCCGTAGAGCGCCAGCCTCTCCTGTTGGCGAGCAAGCGTGGCGCTATGTTCATGGACGGCGGCTTTCATTGACCGGTAAATATCATCGCGGGCAAATTCAGTGGCGGACGTATTGGCGATGCTCGACGCCAGCACACGGTCCTGGCGGTTTTTCGTAAACAACGGTACATCCATGGTCAAAAACACCGATACCATGTCGCTACGGTTACTGCCATCGAGGTTCTGTCCGCTTCGGGCGCCGTAGGCGAGATCGACTGCGAACCCCGGTTTGTAGGCTTGGCGGGCGATGTCTTCGGTCTTGCGTGAGCGTGTGATTTCATGGCTCCAGGCACGCAGTCGCGGGTGCTCGAGCAGCTCGTCTATGATTTCCTGTTCAGCTTTTGGCTTGGATAAATGCGGCCATTCCGGATCGAGCTCACGGTAGGCATCGGCATCAATCCAGCCGGCCAGGCGCGCGCGGGCCTCATCTTCCTGCTGCCCTATGCGAACCACGCGCTCTTCGACCCGCGACAGTTCCAGTTGAGCCTGGACGACATCCTGTTGATGCGCGCGTCCGGTGGCGTAGTAGTCACGGGTAATTTCCGCCAGGTCCCTAAAGACGAGCACTGACTGCTCCAGGATGTGCCGGCGTTTCTGGTGCAGGTAGATGCGCGTGAATTCCTCACGCACAGCCAGCATGACCTTCTCCTGGCGGTCCTCGGCCTCGGCGTTGTTACGTGCGACAGACTCGTTGATCCGCTCACTGGAAAGCGCGCGGGTCTGGCCCCGCTGAAAGGTTTGCCTGACCCCGATCACGGCCTGTGTCATGGCCTCCTGGCCAAAGTTGAAGGTGTCCGTCGGCAGGTTGGCAAAACCCAGTTTTACCTGCGGGTCGGGCAATCTTCCGGCCGCTACCGAAAGCTCGGACATGGACTCACTACGGGCCTTGATGGCCAACAGTGAACGGTCATTCTTCAATGCAAGTTGCTCGGCTTCGGCAAGCGTCAGGCCGGAAGCTGAAACATCACTGATGCCTGCGAGCATCAAAAGCGTTAGCGCGGTAACGCGGAACTGCGCCTTTATGGCAAGGTACTGGTACATCGTGTTCTCCACAACACCACAAGTTTTCAACTTGTGAAACAGATAACAATCAGGTGATGGCCGCTGAACGGCCGGTCGTTACGTGTGGTTGTTCAGACGATTGGAGGCCGGAATGGCGGCGAGCTGGACCTGTGTGGGGGGTGGCTTGCATAAGCCCGGTATTGCTGCGAAGTCATGCTGAAAAGGATATTGAGTGCAGCGCTGTTGATGGCCACCACGGGTGCAGTGCCAAGGCCGCAATGCGACTTCGGATCACAGGTATCGGACGGGTCAGAGCGCTCCGGATCACAACAATCCATGAGTTGGCCGTGGTCTTCCTGCATGTTGCCGTGCTGCATTTGCGACATTTCCTGTGCATCATGCATATCGCACGCTGTCACGGGCAAAGGCTGCGTCGCGAGCAATACAAAAATGGACAGGAAAATATATTTCATCACGATATCATACACTAATTCAGCAGTTTGCCTGTTGGCCGCATTGCTCTGGCCGGCCTGTCAGTGTGCCATTGAAGCCCGACTAAACAGGCGTAAGCTTGACGGCACGGCCAATATTGACAACTGAAAACGCACCGGGTTTCCCGTCACCTGAACCCCTGTCCACCGTTGACTACCTTTGCTTGCCATTTCGTCTGCCACGCGCCCACAGGATCAGGCCGCTGAGTGCCAGGAAAGCGATGGCCAGCGCCAACAGGTCATAGATCAAAATACCGATCGGACCGAAGATGCGGCCACTGTGCAGGTCGAGTAAAAAGCGTTCCAGGCTGGGTCCTGAGCCCCGATACTGCCGGGCGATGGCTTGCTGCAGGTTTTCCGGCGCTGACGCCGGAGTTGCCCACAACGGTGACAGGCCGGCTTCATTGCTCCGCTCCCAGCTGAGCACGTCCTGGTCGGCGAACCAGGACTGGCCGCCTGAGGCCACCACGACGCCACCATTGTCTGACAGGCCGAGGGAATCAATCTTTTCCGCACCTGCCGGACCCCATGGCAGCCTCTCGATCAGTTGACCTTGCGGGTCGAGCAACAGCAGTTCATCGCTGCCCGCGGCAATCAGCATTTCCCCGTTGAAGACCGCGCCGGTGCCGTTTGAGACCGTTGCGACAGGTTTGTCGTTGAGAAATAGCTGTGAACCGGCAAAGCTGAGCCAATCGTCACCGGCGGCGTAGCTCTGGAAGGTCTCCGGCCCGTCCAGCCCGTACCAGTCAAGCAGGAATGGTTGGGACACATGACGCCGGTCAAGGCCGAGGCCGTTCGAATGATTGATGGCGAGTCCGCTCACCACCATGAAAATAACGAATGCCGCAGCAGTCACGCCCACCGTGCGGTGCAGGCGGCGCATCCGGGTTTTGCGGCGTTGTTCAGGCGCCACTGCTACAGTTACTTTCAGCGTTAAGCATCAGCGCCATGGTCGCCAGCCGTGTCAACGCCTGTACTGACAGCGTCGCCCCGGAAATGCCGTCGATGCCCGTATCTAGCTTGCCGCTTTGTTTGAGCGCCGCTTCGTTGAACTGGTCGGTAAATGCCGGGGTGGCGACTTCGCCGCCACGGTTTTCCCGGTAGGTCAGCACGCGCAGGTTTCTGATGTAACTCTTGTCAATGATGATACCGACCGTGATGGGCAGTTCTTTGCCTATTTCCTCCAGCACCCAGGCCGAACGATCAGCCTGGCACCAATACCGCAGGCGCAGGGCGGGGTAATCGTGGCCGAGTATTTGCCGGACCGCCGACTTGCGCTCGCCGCTCAGCCAGAGGAGGTTCGGCTCGGGCGGCGAATCACTGAACGCGCGGGCCAGAAACTCCGCCTGTGTTTCATACACGGTGGCCGCGCCTGCCGGTACCGGCAGGCAAAAGGAAACTATCATCGTTAGCGCGGTTATCCTGAAGAACTTAAACATATGCTCAGAAACTGTAACCCAGGCCCACGTCGATGCCGGTGAAATTGCGCCCGTTTTCACTGCGCAGGTCGTGGCTGCGGTCGCGGTAGTCAAACTTGATGACCACGTTGTCTGCCGGCCACCAGTTCAGCCCGACTTGCCATTGGTTGAACTTGTCCCGGTCGCGGGCGCCATCGACTTCTTCATAGCGGGTGTAGAATCCGATGCCATTGCCAAGACGATAGCTTGGCTCGACGTACCAGCCGGTCTGGACGTCCGCACCCGCCGCTTCCACGGCTTCACCGGAAAAGTCCCAGCGGGCGTAGAGTGCGCGCAGGCCGAAACCGCCGCGCCTGTAGTCGACATGGGCCTCGACCAGCGTGCCGTCGTCGAGGCCGTCATTGGCCTGCTGCGACGGATCAAACTGGTAGTGCAGCGTCAAGGCGGCCTGTAAACCCGGTATTCCGAGGTAGCGCAGGCGTCCCGTCAGAGCACCGTCGCTGGCGACGGCCTCAGCCACTTTTTGACGGCCGCTGCGAATCCGGAATGCATTGCTGCCGGTCGTTGGCATGTTCAGGCCCGAGGTCAGGGCCATGTCCCAGTTCCAGTCCGAACCCCAGCGGCCATTGAGCGCCGCGCCCGCTTCCCACCAGGTGCTGGGAACGATAATGCTCTCAACGTCATTACGCTCTACACCGTAAAAGGTGTCCGGCTCATGGGTTTCATTGAGTATTCCCACGGGAATGAGGAACACGCCCGCCTTGGCGTGCAGGTTCCGGCGCAAATCAAATTCAATGAAAGCCTGCTCTATCTCCACTTCCCCGGGAGAATCTTCACCGGCCACCAGGGCATGTTCAATTTCGACCTCGGAATAGAAACGGGTCTTGTCATTGAACTCATGACCGAAAAATAACACGAAGCGGTGCAGGTCGATCATTTCGAGATCGTTGGCAGGATCGTTGGCGGAAAGGTTGTTGTAATGCAGTTCACCATAACCGCCAATGGTCGTTTTACTTCTTTCAGCCACCTGTGGTGTGCCTGATTCCAGCACCTCGGCGACGGCTTCGACCTTGGCGTCGGTTTCTTCGCCCTGGTTTTGGGTTTGTTGAAGCTGGGCTTTCAGATCGTCGATCTGTTGCTGCAGCAATTCCAGCTTGGCGAGCATTTCGTCGTTAGCTTCATGGGCCCGACTAACAGGGCTTGCGAGCGTTAAAACCAGTAGCAGGGCAATACATGTTGTTACCGGTTTGTAGGCGGTGTTCATTTTTGTTTGGCCTTTATTTAAAAACAGTGGCGTGAGATTAATGCAAATGAGAATCATTCTCAAGTAACCTGTCCAATAATCTCAAGGAAACTTGATCCAGATCAGTTTCTACAAGGGAGTGTCAGGAATCGCGCACCGGTACGACGAGCACGGGCAGTTTGGATTTGCGGATGATGCCGGCCGAGTAACTGCCGATCAGGACGTCATAGACTGCTCCGTGCCCATGGGTACCCACGACGATAAGCCCGGCTTCCAGCAGATCGGCTTCTCTCAGCGTACTTTCCACGCAGGGGC
>JABDPJ010000150.1 GCA_013042835.1 Lysobacterales bacterium | reverse complement strand
CCTCGACCCGTCCTTTCAGGGTATAGCGCATGGCATTGCTGACCAAATTGATCAGTATCTGCCTGAGGCGCAGTTCGTCGAGCTCTATTTCAAGGCCCCCTGGCGACGATGTAACATCGAACTCAAGTCCCTTGGCTTCGGCCTGCACCCGAAACAATGACTCGATGTCGGTAACCAGGCTGTCGAGGCTGAAACGCCCCGGGTTCAGTTGGACGTCTTCATCACCATCGCGAGCCTGCTCCAGCAGATTCTCTACCAGCGTAAGTAAATGCCAGGATGCCCGTTGCAAGGCCGCTGGGTGGCCGGACTCCGGAAACTGCTTTTGCAGGCGATCGGCATAGCCCATGATAGAAGCGATGGGTGAGCGGAACTCATGGGACATGGAGGCGATGAACCGGCTCTTGGCCGAACTCGCTTTTTCAGCCTCTCGCCGGCGTAAAAAAAGCTCCTGGTTCAGATCTGAAAGCTCTTGGTTCAGCGCTTTCAATTGGTCAGAAAGCAAGCTGTTGTCATGCGCTCTCTGCTGCAGTGCCTGTTCCGTTGCGTGTGCGTCGGTGACATCGTGCAAAAGAACATCTGCTGTCTTATCGTCTGCAAGCACGTGTATATCGACGACAAATCCATCAAGTTCCACATAATGAAACACGACCGGATCGCTGGCGCCAATAGTAGTCTCAACCAGTGAATCGAGTGGCTCGGGAAGTTCGGAACCGCGATTCAGGCCGGGAAGCTTCCAGTCCGGTGTCGAGCAGTTGACCGAGACAATTTTTCGCTGCCCATTGATTTCCAGTGCAATAAAGCGCTGACGGTTGAGCAGTTCATCCCGCAGATATTGCGAAGCACGTTTGCTGACCCGCCTCATAGTTTGGAGAGCATTTCACCGATTGCAGTGAATGCTGCTTCGACATTTTGATCGTTGAGGGCGCTGGTCTCGAGGCGAACGAGAGCGTCCGGCAAGATGGATTTGTCAAATCGCCATTCATTTTTGAGGTCCGCCTTGTTGGCCATCAGCACAGCCGGTACGTCCTGGAAATGACGGCAAAAGTCATGGTAGAGGCCCAACGCGGTTTCAACCGTGGCGGGCCGGGTGCCATCGGCGACCAGGATCAACCCGTGTGCACCCTTCAGGTAGCTTTGAATGCGTGACAAGGAGCGTTTGTCCGTTTCAAACGGGTCGGCGCCTTCCATGTCCCAGAGTACAAGCTTGATGGGCTTTTCTATGGTGTCGACGATTTTCGTATCGATCTTGACGCCCAGGGTGGTGTGATAGCGGTCATCAAATTGTTGATGGACAAAGCGTCGGACAAGGCTGGTTTTACCAACCCCGAATGCACCGACCATGCAGACCTTGGCACTCCTCACGGGCTCTCTTCCTCGTCTATTCGCAGGCTGACACGGCGTTGGTCTCGATTTTCTTCGCCACTTCGCCAGGGCGGATATTCCGTTTTAAGGCGTGTGGGTGTGATACCCGCTTCGATCAGCGTATCGCGCAGCAATTTCACACGTGCACGCATCACGCGCAAATTTTGCTCGGCTGTTCCGGTTCCATCGCTTTCCCCTAACAGGGTTACAACCGGCCGGCCTCCAAGTGACTGGGCAGATTGTATAAAAGATTTCAGGCGTCTGGAAAACGGGTCGAGATTGGCAGCGGATTCCGGCGTCAGGCGGTCACCCTGGGTGAACAAAAATGTAATCCTTTGTAAATCACTTGCTTCTTCATCAAGCTGATTCTGAAGGTTGGCGAGCAGGGGTTCAAAGGTAATTTCCCAACCGCCGATATTCCATGGCGCCGGTGATTTTTCAAGGTACCACTCTATGCTCGAGAGACCTGCAACTGCAATTCGCCCGTCGGTTGCCGACAACTCGATTGAGGCAGGTGCTTCAAGGCGTTCCCGCGCCAATTGAATCGCATCGCCAGCCGACAACTCGATTGAGGCAGGTGCCTCAAGGCGTTCCTGCCCCAGTTGAATCGCATCGCCGGTCGCCAAACGCGTTTCGGAGAGCTCAACTGAATCGATAATGGGGTGAGAAACTGCCAGACGGTTGAGCATTTCCGTTTGTGCATCGTCAAGCACGCCATTCACACGCAGTACACCGTCCTGCAGGTCGAGAGTGTTGGCATCCGCTAATTGCAGGGAAGTTTGTAAACGTTGCAATACCAGGCCCGGCTCGAGTGACCAGAACGGTTTTAACCGGAAACGTACATCCGCGCCCGTCAACCCACTCTCGGCAAGTATTGTGCCCGGTAGTGGCGTGCCCGGGTCACGCAGCCCGTTGATGACCAGTTCGCCGGCTTCCCTGTTGCTGGAAGATATAACATATCCCGGCTGTTCCTCGAACAGCACCACTAGCTTTGATTCAAATTGCCGCTGCTGGTATTCCTGCCAGGATTTCCAGCCAACCAGAACGAGCAGCAGTGCGATTGCAGCTATCCAGTAATATTTTGCCTTACTTGACGAGTCAGGCTGATGCGGTTCATCCAGTTCTTCACGAAGGGATTGCTGTACCAACGCTCGCAGGCCCGTGTCCTGTAACAGATTTTCGTTGTTCCCACCGAAGCGTTCACCATAGCGGGCATGAATTGACTCCAGCAGCGCCATCAACTCGTCACGCACGACCCTGGGCGGGCTGCCACTGATAACGCAGGCCAGGATAGCTTCCGGCCCGTTGATGACCCACAAGGTGCGGTCACCCAACTCGGCACTGCGCAATGGTTCGTCAGCACCCATGCCGAGTGAGTCCTGGATGAATGACTGGATCGCGGTCAGCATCGCGGCCACGGCGTCTTCGTCCAACACCAGGTTTTCATCACGGTGGACATGCGCCAGCACCAGTCCCGTGTCCCGCGCGATCAGGAAAGCTTCCTGCACGGCATAGCGCATCGTGTGGCTCAAAACGACCTGGGCATATGGCACACCGGACTTTGCTGACTCGAGCCGCCAGCGCAGGCTCTTGATTGAGAAACTGTTCTCCATTGCAACGTTGATGCGCTGCACGAGCGACTTCAATGCATCTGCTACGGCCCGGCGGATGGCAGGGCCCATAATTGGAAATAGCAATTCAGCCAGTACATGGACATCACGCTTGATCGATGTGCGAATGGCGCGCAGAATCGGCTTTTCAATTTCTGCTTCCAGAGCCGGGTCGCCCGCAATGCGTTTGAAGGCGGTCGGCAATACTTCGGCAACGTCTGTCACCCGGTTCTCAAAACCGGAAATGCGTTGGTCGAGTTCATTCAGACGACTCCGGTCGTCGTCCAGCAGCAACTCCTGGAGTCGTTCCAGATCGTCCTTACGCCGATCTTCTGGTTGTTTTTCGGAGGTCAAGCCGGTACCTCAGCCCTGCCGGCAGGCTGGCCTATTTGCCAGTTTTTTTGGTGGTCGGCATCAATCGCCCGGCGATGTCTGACAGGAAACCTGCCAATTCCCCGCGGTCCACTTTATTCTCGCCGAGTTTATCCAAACTCTTATCATGCGCCTTTCTCAAGGACTCAAGATCACCCATAAGAGATTTCTGTGCGGCCGTGAGCTCCTGGCGAACCTGCTTGATTTCCGCGTTGAAGTCAGATTGCAGTTCCGCCAGTTGATTTTCCGCGTCGATGCGGAATGCGGCCATTGAATCGGACACCTTGCCGAGTTGGGCATCGCGCTCGGCACTCTCACGATTGATCTCGTCGCCTGCTTTGTCGCTGTACGCACCGAGCATTTTTTCGAGTTCCTTGATACGGTTTTCAAGGGCCTTTTTTAATGCCTTGCTTTCCTTTGAAAGTCGCTCTTCGACCGTTTCGAAACGATCGTCAACGGCCCGCATATGGCTTCCAAAGAGGATTTCACGAATCTGGTCGACATTGTCGCCAGTTGGTTGGGTTGGGTCAGTGTTTTGTTTTTTTGTTGGCATGGTGTTTCCTCTAATCTTTTGGTGCGATATGCTCCAGGCGGTAACCATAGTGGTAAACAGATGAAAGTCTCCAGCCGTTTTCGGGCCGCAGATTGAGTTTGTTACGAATACGGCTGACGTGGGTGTCCACGGTACGGGATTTGACAGCCGAACTGACATTCCAGATATTTCTCAACAGGTATTCCCTCGAGAGAATCTTGTCGAGATTATTGAACAACATCCATGCGAGTTCGAATTCCCTCCGGGTCAGCGGCACGTCATCACCGTCCTTCACAATGGAAATCGTGTTGCGGTCCAGCAGGTAGCCGTCGATTTCTATGCTGTCCCGCTCCGGTTCCACCAGGCCGCTGCGGCGCGCCAGTGAGCGGATGCGCGCAACCAGCTCCTGCGGACGGGCAGGCTTACTGACATAATCATCGGCCCCCGCTTCGAGGGCGGCCACGACGTGTTGCTCTTCCCCGCGCGTGGTAAGGAATAAAATGGGCACATGTTCCCTGACGTTGTGACGCACCCATTTCAGCACCTCCAGCCCGCTCATTTCGGGCAGGTTCCAGTCCAGCAGCATCAAATCAAATCCCTCCTGCTGGACGGCACGCAGAAATTCCGGACCGGTTGCAAAGACGCGTGTTTCATATCCCGCGTCTTGCAACCAGACCTCGAGTAATGCTGACTGGTCAACATCATCCTCGAGAATGCCGATCAAAATCGGTTTCAAGGCAGACTCCCCAATTGTTACAAACCTTGTAAGTGATAGTGAGTATGTCACCGGAAGTGGTCATTATTCAAGCAATTTTACCATGTACAAATATGCCAAATGTGATTTTGAGATACTGCAATTGATTACATTAAATGAAAAAAAGGCCACCCGAAGGTGGCCCAATAGTCCCAGGAGGAAAACTTGTCAAAATACGGTTGTAGTGACATTGGAACATACAGTGGTGCTGCCTTGCTGACAGACCTTGTGAGTGTAGGTGGCGCCACCTTTTGCCCCGATGAAGTCGTCATAAGCCGTGCCACTGACCGTTGCCTGCAACTCGTCGTCACGATAGACATCCACATCACTCGAGCCTGTCCAGCTCAGGTTCACACCGTGCTTGCCCTTGCTCTTGTAGCCGCTTGCACTCAGTACCAGCGTAACTGCCGGTTCCACGGGTGTGGTCGCACTGGCGGAGGTATAAGCTGAGAACCCATTGGGGTTATATGCCTGCACCCTGTAATAATAGGTGGTTTCAGCGTTCAGGCCCGAATCAGTGTAACCCGTGCTGCCGGCAGGCAGGTCAGCGAGCTGGTCCCAATTGCTGTTATCGAGCGACCGGTCGAGTGTGAATCCCGTTTCGTTCTCGGTTCCGTCCGTCCAGCTGAGGTCGATCTGGTTGAAAGATACTGCTTCGGCGCTCAAACCGGAGGGATCGCCAATCGGTGGATCCGAGGAAGGAGTGCCGACCTGGATGTACAGGTGGTCCACGTACACCGTGTTCTTCTCACGATTTCCCCGGCCCTGGTCAGTGTCGATGACCCGGATGGTGACGGCACCGCTCGGGGTTCCGGGAATGACTGCGGACTGGAAGTTGGTCTCTGCACCGGACGATACATTGAACAGCCGTTGGAAGCCGCCATTGTTCAATGAGTATTCGAAGTCAAATGTATCGCCGTCGGTGGATCCACCGCTCCAGGCGTTGGCATGAACCGTCACCGTGGCACCTGCGCTGATATTGAAACTCCACCGGTGTTCAAGGTAGGTGTGACGGTTGGCCGGCTTGCCGCCGGACTCGCGTTCGGTAATCGACTGGCTGGAACCGTCATCGTTGCGTGTATTGGTAAATGTGCCACTGACGGTTCCGGCAACCGCTGTTTCGCCGTTGGCAAAGAAGTTGCTGTAAGGCGGCGGTGCATCAGTCGTGCCGCTGGCCGTTGCATAACCGGAATCGCTGAAGCTGCCCGTTGCGGCAACCCGGTAATCATAAGTCGTATCAGCCTCAAGACCACTGTCAACAAAGCTGTTGGCATCAACCGGCAGGTTTGCGATGGTCGTAAAATTGTTCTGCCCGCCATCTGATCGTTCAAGCCGGTAACCGGTCTCGGTACTCGCATTGTCTGTCCAGACGAGGTCGATGGAATTTTCAGAAGATGCTGCTGCATTCAGTCCGGTTGGAGTCAATGGCGGTGGTGGCGGCGCCGCTGTAACTGCGCTGGCCGTAGCCGATGGAGCGGTTGTATTACCAGCCTCGTCTTTGGCCGAGACTTGGTAGGTGTAACTGGTGCTTGGTGACAGGCCCGTGGCCGTGTAACTGGTGCTCGATTGCCAGCCACTGTTGCTACATCCTGACCCACCCACGGTGCACTGGAAGTTGTATTGAACCGAACTGATATCATCCACTGCAGTTGATGCCGTCATGGTAATGGCATCGTAAGATGTTGCTACAGGCGCCAGGGCCCAGGTCATCGGGTTCGGCGTAGGTGCGGTTTCATCGACGCTGGCCGGTGGCACCGAGCCATTGATAAAGTACTGGCCGAGGCTGGCATAATCGCTATAGGGAGTTACCGTATTTCCAACACCCGTGACCAGCAGGTAATAAGTACCGGCGCTGACGGTAGCAGTAATGTCGGCCTTCGTGTCCGTGACAGGATCATCAAGATCCACAGTGACTCCGCCCAGGTCCTGTAACTCCGCTTCGATATCGAGGTTGGCCCCGCGCCGCGAAGTGGAGCGTGTGAAGGCGTCCCAGGCCGGGTTGATCGTCAGATTGATCGTTCCATTACCCGTCACGAATGAAAACACGTCGACGTCACTGGCTGAACCAATGATTCCCTTGTTTTCAGGCAAAAGGTTATGCGGGTCCAGTTCGGGGTTGGATGAGACGACCGTTCCGTCACCGTTGACGGACAGTGCAGATGCACTTGCGCGTGTGTCGCCATGGTCGTCGGCGCGATAACCCAGTTTGCCATCAATTATGGCCAGATCGTCCTGCTGCAGGTTGGCGCCGGCGTACTCACCCTTGCTCCACTGGGTTACATTGTTGTTGTAACTGTTGCCCATGATCGGGGCCCAGGAAACCAGTCCGGAACCATGTCCGCCATAATAGGCTGTGCTGCTGTTGCCATCATGAGACAAGCCCAGGTTATGGCCAAACTCATGTGAAGAAGCTTCGGCGACATAGGTTTCGCCGCCGCCACCCAGCTTGTCAAAAAAGACCAGGGCCGGGGAATAGTAGGTATGGTAATTGGATGCTCCAAAGACATTCACATAGGCGACGCCTCCGCAGCTGGTGCAGGCCACCGGCTGATTGTTGGCATCAATGCTGTGTGTGACAAGTATATGACCTGTGTAACGGTCAAATGCTGCAGGTTCTTCTGTCGTGACGTCAATGTCATAAGGCGCCAGGTCTTCTGCAATACGGTGCCAGATATCAACCATGCGTGTTCTTTCCAACTCAGTGAAAGTACTGCCGTCGCCTTCAACGTTATATGGTAATGCCTCGATAACACTGACACCGTTGCTGTTATTCCAGGCTGTGCCGGAGATATTGGCACCGTCAAAATCGACGAACACGACATTGGGTGCACCAGGACGGCTGTGGAGCAAAAATACGTCATCGAGCGTGGCGGGTGGCGCTGCTTCTGAAGCCAACGCCGCATCCATTTCAGCCGCCTCCAGTTGATCGGGATCCGGGAAATTGGTGTCGGCATAAAATACATTGCCGCCGTCATCGATTTGCAGGGTTTCGAGGTCCGATTCGGGAAATGAAAGGTCCTGCAACCATCGCAAAGCCTTGCTGCTTGCCTGGGGAGGAAGTGATTCCAGTCGGCTGCGCAGTTTTCCATTTGGCAGTGCCTGGATGGACGCTGGTTGACCCAGGCCAAAAACCCGGGCTTGCTCACCCCTGTCTGACTGGGCCGACGCATATCCGCTTAATAAACAGGTGGTCAGAATGACTATAAATAATGAAGTGATCTTAATGAATCGCATTGTTGTCCTCCCCGGAAACAAACCTGGTACTTTAAAATTTATCTGGCAAGCAATAATTAAATGCATTTTTTATGCCAAATTGTTCTGAACGCGTGATTTTTGAGACTTTACGCACGATTTGAAACGAACAGCCCTTCGGTCCTGCAAAAATGTAACAACACGGGGCGGCGTATATGACAAATCCGGTCACTAAAAATGACAAAATACGTTGGACAAAAAGAATCACCAGGCCCGAATTAACGGGTTTGGTTGTTCAAGTGGACGATAGATGCCCTCGAGATGTGTACAGGCGGCGTTGAGGTACAGGTCGTGTACCATTTGAACTGGCACCCCGCAGCCGGCAGCTGCGGGGTTAAACGGGCAGGCCGGGGAAACCTACTCCTCGTCCTTGTTTTGGTAAGCCTTCACCAGTTCCTGCTGAACGTTTGAAGGTACCGGGTCGTAATGGCTGAACTCCATCGTATAAGTACCCTGGCCCTGGGTCAGGCTCTTCAATTCCGTATGGTAGTCTGACAGGGAACTCAATGGAATGTCCGCACGGATCGTGACCTGGCCGCCGCGCAGGCTTTCAGTACCGCTGATGCGCGCTCTGCGTCCCGCCAGGTTTCCGGTGATGTCTCCCATATCACCCTCGGGAACGGTCACATCAACGTTTACAATCGGCTCAAGAATCTGGGGTCCGGCACTCTTGATAGCGTCCAGAAAAGCATTGCGACCGGCAAAAACAAAGGCAATTTCCTTGGAATCTACAGGGTGATACTTGCCGTCATAGACTGTTACTTCGACGTCCTGCATCGAATAACCGGCGATTGCACCCTCCGTCAGAACCTGCATCACGCCTTTTTCCACCGCTGGAATCAGGTTGTATGGAATGGCTCCTCCAACCACTTTGTCCTTGAACTCAAATCCCGCGCCGCGTTGCTTCGGCCTGACTCGCAGGAAAACTTCACCGAACTGACCGGCACCACCGGTTTGCTTTTTATGCCGATAATGGCCTTCCGCTGCGCGTGTTATGGTCTCGCGGTAAGCGATGCGTGGCGGACGCGTTTTGACTTCGACGTTATAGCGTTCTTTCATGCGTTCGAGTGTGATGCGCATGTGCAGCTCGCCCAATCCCCGCATCACGGTCTCGTTGAGTTCCTGGTTGTGCTCCACAACGAAGCAGGGGTCCTCTTCCTGTAAACGCGTCAGGGCGGTAGAAAGCTTCTGCTCCTGTCCGCGGCTTTTTGTATTGACTGCAAGGCCATACATTGGCTTTGGAAAATCCAGCGGCAGCAAGTGGTAGCGGTCTTCGTCATGGGAATCATGCAGAACCGCGTCGTAGTGAATTTCATCAACCTTGGCGACGGCACAAATGTCGCCGGGGATACCGGCATCGACTTCTACGTGTTTGCCACCCTGCATCGTAAACAAATGGCCGACTTTGAACGGTTTGCGCGCGTCGCCAATTAACAGTTGGGAATCCGGTGTCACCGTACCCTGGTAAATTCGGAAGACACTCAATTTGCCGACGAACGGATCATTCGTGACTTTGAAAACGTGGGCTAGGACATGGTCACCTGAATTAGTGGTTGTTTTGACTTCTACGGTGTCATCACCTTCACCTTTTATAAAGGGCGGCTGGTTACCTTCTTTCGGGCTGGGCGCCAGCCGGTTGAAGAAGTCCAGAAGCTCTTTGATGCCGGCACCGGTATGAGCTGAAGCAAAGCAAATCGGCACCAGGTGACCTTCGCGAAGCGCCTGTTCAAATGCTTCATGAAGTTCATCACGAGTCAGGTCTTCGCCTTCGAGGTATTTCTCCATCAGTTCCTCATTGACCTCAACTACCTGGTCGATGATGGCCTCATGTGCTTCAGACAGGGAGAAAATATCGGTGTCGCCTTCGGTATGGAAAAAACAATCACGAACAGTGGACAGGTTTTCGGCGGGCAAGTTGACTGGCAGGCACTCGGGTCCAAATTCTTCCCGAATATCCGCGACAACCTGCGTGAGGTCCACGTCGTCTGCGTCAATGCGGTTGATAATTATCATTCTGCAAAGTCGCCTTTGCTTGGCTCTGCGCATCAGCCGCCGCGTCGCCAACTCAATACCGGAATGAGCGTTGATGACGATCGCCGTCGTCTCCACCGCAGTCATACTTGCCAGTGTTGGCCCCCGGAAGTCCGGTATGCCGGCGGTATCAATCAGGTTAAGGTGCATGCCATCGTAGTCCAGGCTGGCAATGGAAGAGTCGAGCGTATGCTGGAATGAGTGCTCCAGCGGGTCATGATCCATTGTCGTTGTACCACGCTCAATGGTGCCTGCCTCGCCTTTGACTCCGGACTTAACCAGTAACGCCTCGGCAAGCATGGTCTTTCCTGAGCCAGAATGGCCAACAAGAGCGATATTTCGAATATTCTTGGTGCGGTAATTAGGCATGCGGCAGTCCTTTCTTATGACTTGAAAACTAATGAGGCGGTAATCGTATTACGTTTGATTGGAAGCGGCAAATGACATATGTCATTGGTACGTTCAGTTCTGGTTCATTAAAGCCGGGTTAAGCTGCAGTTCAAGTTCCAACACACTCCCGCAGAACCAGTTTTACAACTGAACCCTGCATTAAGGCGGCGCCCCCTCTCCCAAGGCGCCGCCGTTTTTATGTTCAGGATGAACAGTATGCCGCGGGCGCAGGGATGCGCAGGAGCGGCGTGAGGCTTTTCAATCGCGCACGGCAATTCTGGAGTACCAGGTATGCCGCGGGCGCAGGGACAAGGTGAGACCGGGAACCGGTCGAGAGGGTGCCCTGGGGTATGCGCAGGAGCGGCGTGAGGCTTTTCAATCGCGCACGGCAATTCTGGAGTAACGGTTATGTTCAGGATGAACGGTACATCGCAAGGAGCACATGGATGTGCGGTGCGATTGCTTCAATCGCGCACAGCAATCCAACAATAAGTGCGGTGCGTTTTGTCAATTTTGAAGACACGGTTCTTTCTTCTTCTGCCAAAGGGAGGGGCGCTGGTGGGGGTAATGACTTACCAGGACACGCCACGAGTACGTCCCTGTAGGCTCTTTCTCGACTCCTGTCTCGCAAGGTCCTGGTAAGCCATTACCCCCACCATCGCCTTACGCCGAACGTTTTTTGCACAACCCAACCGGCGTATACGTGTCTCCCCCATGCAGAAGAAAAACCTGAAAGAATCCCCCTACC
>JABDPJ010000123.1 GCA_013042835.1 Lysobacterales bacterium | reverse complement strand
GGATGTACACATGTCGGACCTGCTGGAGCAACGGACGGATTTGTCCGGCTATCACGGCCTGGTGGCCTGTGGCGGATTCTCGTATGGAGACGTGCTCGGCGCCGGGCGTGGCTGGGCGGCCTCGATATTGTTCCAGGCGGAGATCAGGGATCAGTTCCAAACATTTTTCGAGCGCACCGACCGCTTTGCGCTGGGCGTATGCAATGGTTGCCAGATGCTGGCTTCTCTCAAGGACATTATTCCTGGTGCTGATGATTGGCCTGACTTTATCGCCAACCGGTCAGGCCAGTTCGAAGCCCGCCTAAGCCTGGTCGAGGTGACCGATTCAGCATCGTTGTTTTTTGACGGGATGTCAGGCAGCCTGTTGCCGGTGGCGACTGCCCATGGTGAAGGGCGCGCCCGCTTTCAGCAGTCCGTTCTGCCGCAGGCCAAGGTCGCGCTAAGGTATGCGAATGCAAACGGCAGCGCAGCGGTCGAGTACCCGCAAAACCCCAACGGTTCCCCGCAGGGCATAACGGGGCTTTGTAATGCAGACGGGCGTATTACCATCATGATGCCCCACCCGGAACGCGCCTTGCGGACCGTCAATTTTTCGTGGGCGCCGGATGAATGGCCGGAGATTTCACCCTGGCAAAGGATGTTCCAGAATGCGCGGAGGTGGGTATGAGCGTGAACGATAAGGTAAACACCCCGGACTTGCGGCTGAGCGAATTACTGATCCTGGCTTTTCTCTGGATGATATTCGGGTTCATGCTCTGGTATTACCTGAGCGCGTTCCATGGCGCCCCGGTCCGCATGTTGGCGAGTGAACTTCTGTCACGCGTCCTGGGTGATGAATTCCTCAACATCATTCCCAATCCGGATCGGCACTACCTGTTCCAGGCGCAGACCAGGATTCCCTTCCAGTTTCCGGACGGCAGCCGCGAGGCCCTGGGATTTATTGTCAACCCGCTGATCTACGGCTATGGTCTGCCTTTGCTTTTCGGCCTGGTCATGGCCTCCGGTGTTTCATTGCTCCGAAAAATGGCCATTTTACTGACCGGATACGTGTGCGTCATGCTGATCCAGGTATGGGGTGTTTTCTGGCAGACATTGAAGATGCTGGCCTTTAATTTCGGGCCGGATGCCCACCAGGTGGTGATTGATGCCGGCGTTTCGGACGAACTCATCGCGCTGTGTTACCAACTCGGGGTTTTGATATTTCCACCCCTGGCTCCGGTCATTATTTGGGTTTTGGCCAACTGGGAGCTGATTGAGCACTTTACCGGATGGCAGGGCAAGCCCGGCAAGTAGATACCGGGAACTGTCAAAAGGCGGCCGTGGTCTGTGAGTTCGGTGGCTGCTTTCCGCATTGCCGGTATACGGATTGACAGATGGCGCTATAATTTCTACAAACCTCAAGGCCTCGCAGGGACAATACGTGCAAACGACTGAAGAATTACAGGACAACATGACACAGCAAATCAATGCTGTTGAAGATCAGGTATGCATGCACCTGATAGAAAGCGGCCGCTTGAAGAAATCGGATCTCAAGCGTGCTGAAACTTTTCGCGATCAAAACGGCGGCGACCTGATCACGCTGCTGGTGCGCCTTGGGCTGGTCTCGGAACGCGACGTGGCCGAAGCCGAATCCAGCCTGCTCGAGTTGCCGTTGATGTCGACCGCGGACCTGCCTGATGAAGCACCGGACATAGGCAACCTGTCATTACGGTACCTGAAACAGAACCTGCTGTTGCCGGTGAGTGCTGACGACACTGAGATGGTGGTCGTCATGGCCAACCCGAGGGACAAGTTTGCGCTCAAGGCCCTGGCGATGGCCAGTGGTAAACAGATCAGGCCACAGGTCGGCGTTGCATCGGAAATAGAAAACGGCATCGAGAAGCTCTACGGTGGCGGCCGTAGCGCCATGGGCCAGATTATCGACACGCTCGAAGAAGGCGCAGATGAGTTGGAGGATGTTGAACACCTGCGGGACCTGGCCTCCGAGGCCCCGGTCATAAGGCTGGTCAACCTGATCCTGCAAAGAGCAGTGGAGGCGCGGGCGTCGGATATCCACATCGAGCCCTTCGAGAACCGCCTCAAGGTCCGCTACCGGATCGATGGCGTACTGCAGGAGGTTGAGGCGCCGCCGGCAAGGTCCACGGCGGCCGTCATTTCCCGCGTCAAGATCATGGCGCGATTGAATATTGCCGAACGCCGCCTGCCCCAGGACGGCCGCATCATGCACCGCGTGCAGGGCAAGGAGCTGGATTTGCGTGTCTCGACCGTACCCACCTCCCACGGCGAAAGCGTCGTGATGCGTATTCTCGATCGCGAAAGCATTGTGCTCGATTTCGACTCACTGGGGTTTGATGAAGATCTGCAAAAGGATTTCGTCAAGAACCTGGAAATGCCACATGGCATTATCCTGGTGACCGGCCCCACCGGTTCAGGTAAGACGACCACGCTGTATACGGCCTTGAGCCAGATCAATACACCGGAACGAAAGATCATTACCGTGGAAGACCCGGTTGAGTACCAGCTTGAAGGGATAAACCAGATCCAGGCCCAGTCATCGATTGGCCTTGATTTCGCGCATGCCCTGAGGGCTATCGTGCGCCAGGACCCGGACGTTATCATGATCGGTGAAATGCGTGACCTGGAAACCGCGCGCATCGCCATCCAGTCCGCCCTGACCGGCCACCTCGTGTTATCGACGATTCACACCAATGATGCCGCCGGCGGCATCACCCGCATGCTGGACATGGGCGTTGAAGATTACCTGCTGACCTCGACAGTCAACGCGATTCTTGCGCAACGTCTCGTCAGAACGCTGGGTGAAGGTCAAAGAGAAGCCGTCGAATTGTTGCCGGAAGTGGCCGCTGAAATGGGTTTTGGAGCGTTTCTGCAGCAGGACAGCTACACGGTATACCGGCCGGTGCCGACCGAGGAAAACCCGACCGGTTACCATGGCCGCACCAGTATCCTGGAGTTACTTCAGATGTCGGATTCAATTCGCCGCCTGGTCATGCAGCAGGCGACCTCCGGCGCAATCCATGACATGGCGGTGCAGGAGGGCATGCGAACCATGTACCAGGACGGATTGATCAAGTGCCTTAAAGGTGTAACCACGCTCGAAGAAGTTCTCAGAGTGACGCAGGAAACCTGATGCCTTTATTCGAATACAAGGCGGTTTCCCCTTCCGGTGAAACCGTGCGCGGGACTATGGAGGCTGGCTCGCAAGACCTCGTCATTGCCAAGTTGCAGGAAGGCGGTAATATTCCCCTGTCGACCAATGAGGCCGGCAAAGGGGGCTTCAGCCTGGATTTCCTGAGTCTCAAAAGGCGCGGCATGAATGTCCGCGAGGTTGGTCAGTTCACGCAGCAACTGGCGACCCTGCTCGGCGCCGGCCTGCCGCTCGATCGATCTTTGCAGGTGTTGCTTGAGCTATCTGAAAACAATCGCATCATGCAGACCGTTACGGACATACGCGACCTGGTTCGCGAAGGCGGCAGCCTGTCGGATGCGCTGGAGGCGCAGCATGGTTCCTTCAGCAGGTTGTATATCAATATGGTGCGCGCCGGTGAGATCGGCGGTTCGCTGGATACAACGCTGGACCGCCTGGCAGATTACCTGGAGCGTTCCAAGGACCTGAAAGACAGCGTGGTTTCAGCCATGGTCTACCCGATCATGCTGATGCTGCTGGCGGGCGGTTCTTTGATTTTGCTGCTGGTCTATGTCATTCCGCAGTTCACGCCCATATTCGAGGAACTGGGTGGCGATCTGCCGTTGATTACCAAGATCGTGCTGGCATTCGGCAGCGTCCTGCAGAATTTCTGGTGGGGGCTGATCGGTCTGACGGCGCTGGCGGTGTATTTTTTCCGGCGCATGCTGGCCGATCCTGAGAAGCGCCTGCGCTGGGATACGCGGGTGCTGGGCATGCGCTGGGTCGGTGACCTGGTGGCTAAACTGGAGATCGCGCGCCTGACGCGCACCCTGGGCA
>JABDPJ010000122.1 GCA_013042835.1 Lysobacterales bacterium | reverse complement strand
GTATAGAAACTACCGGCGGCGGAACTGGTATTGAAACTACTGGTGGTGGAACTGGTATTGAAACTACTGGTGGTGGAACTGGTATTGAAACTACTGGTGGTGGAACTGGTATTGAAACTACTGGTGGTGGAACTGGCATTTATGTTCTGACAACGGGTGGTGGTACCGGACAAGAAAGCATTGCTGTGACTTTACCTACAAATACAGGACTAGAAATGGAAGTGACTTTAGGTTGCCAAACAGCCACGGTCTCCATTCTTGACTCTAACTTCAATGAAGTAGTTGCTTTCCATAACATTCAAGTCATTGGTAATACTGGGCTATGTGAGACTGGTTCGGAGACAACAAGACCTGCTTTTGGTGGCGGTGACTACTTTGGGATTAAAACAAATAGAAACTAATCCTAAAAAACGTTAGTGATAGACCAACGAGAACATTTGCCCCTGCATAAAGTGCAGGGGCACCTTCTCGATAACAATTCTAATATTGTGGGGTTTGTGATAACCAGTTGATATTTTACGCGAGTGTTAGTCACAAATAGCAGAAATAAGCTGACCGTCCAGGAAGACGCCAGTAGCTAGCACCGGCAGAATGCCAGTCCAGCCGTGTTGCCATCCTTTATTGCCCGCCTTTAGCCCGGAGGCCAATCAAATCCCCTGCCACCAAGCAGGTGCAAGTGAACGTGAAACACCGTTTGTCCCGCCCCTGAATTACAGTTCATTACAACCCTGTAACCATCTTCAGCAACACCCTCTTCCGCCGCAATTTCCTTGGCGGCAAGAAACAGCTTGCCAAACACTTCTGTATCGTCCGGTTGCATATCATTGATGGTCGGGATACGAGCTTTAGGAATGATTAATACGTGTAGTGGCGCTTGCGGGTTGAGGTCTCGGAAAGCCAGGACATCATCATTTTCATAGACGATATCGGCTGGTATGTCCCGCGAAACGATTTTAAGAAAGAGATCGTCTGACATAATAATTCACCCGTGATTGATCTGAAAAAGCACAAAACAAACTCCGTTCGTTTAACGCGAACGGCCCGACAATTGCAGCGCCAAATATAACAAGAATCGGGTGGCTATGGCTCATGAAACTTTTACAATGAGTGCATGAACTCTCAGCGTAATTATCATTTGATTGCAGATGCCCTGCACTGGCTCTGCGAAAATCAGCAGAATCAGCCCGGTTTGGAAGAACTCGCTCAGCAATTCGGGCTCAGCCCACAGTATCTGCAGCGCGTGTTTCAAAATTGGGTCGGTGTGTCGCCCAAGCAGTTTCTGAAATACCTTACCCGGGACAAGGCCATGGAGCGCTTGAGAAAAGGCCAGAGCGTACTCGAGTCCGCCATTTCCAGCGGACTTTCAGGCCCGGGCAGGTTACACGATCTACTAATCACGACGCAGGCCATGACGCCAGGCGAGGCCAAAAAGCACGGACTCGGCGTCAAAATACAGTACGGGTATGGAGCGACACCTTTTGGCGAAGCCATGCTTGCCTGGAACAAGCGCGGCATTTGTTTTCTAGGCTTCTGCCATGAAGTAGGCAGGCAGGTCACGCGGGAGCATTTCAGTAAACAATGGCCCGATGCGGAACTAAGCAGAGATGATCTGCGAGCCAGCGATAGACTGGCTGAAATCTTCAACAGAAAAGAACATCAGCAACTGAAGATCTGGCTCAGGGGCAGCCCATTTCAACTACAGGTATGGGAGGCACTACTCAAGCTACCCGCCGGAACGCATTGCACCTACGGGCAATTGGCCTCATTTTCCGGACATGAAGGCGCCAACCAGGCGACGGGTACGGCAGTCGGTAGAAACCCGGTTTCCTGGCTCATACCCTGCCATCGGGTCATTAACAGCCTGGGCGCGCTGGGAGGATATCGTTGGGGCACCAACACCAAGCAGGCGATCATCGGCTACGAGGCCGCCAGGAATCCTGACTGAAAGAAAGCGCTCCCGGCCTCAGGCAGAAAAATCCACCATCGGGCCGTCCGTTGAACAATCATTTTCCAGCATGTCGGCAATCTTGCCGGCGACAATAACAGGGTCAGGTTGTTCCAGCGGGTTTTCGGCATGGTAGACCTTCGCCCTGAAAGCTGTTCGCATCGCGCCGGGAATGATTCCGCGTACAGCTATACTCGTATTGCTCAGAGTCTCATGAAACTGCTTCACCATACCGGCCAGTGCAGCCTTTCCTGTTCCATAGGATCCCCAATAAGCGCCCGTGACCTCTTCCAGGTCGTCCAGCAGAAAAAACAGGCGGCCATTAGCGGATTGCTTTAACAATGGCAGAACCGAACAAGTTAACAACCAGGGTGCGTTGACATTCACCTGCAGAGAACGCAGCCAGTCCTGAGGCGCAACTTGTTCCAATGGTTGCAATCCATCAAAATCCAGCGCGCAATGAACCAGGGCATCCAGTCCATTAAATGCGCTCTTGATCGTTTCGACCAGGTCAGTAAAATCATCGAACCCGGCACCGGCAAGGTCCATCGGGTACAGTCCCGGAGCCTCACATCCGTGATCGGTAATCCGGTCACTTAAGTCACCCAATGCCCTGCGGTTCTTGTCGAGCAGAACCAGGTTGGCGCCAGCAGCGGCGCATTTGAACGCAAGCGCCGAACCCAGCCCCCCGGCTGCACCTGTTATCAATATCGTTCTGTCGGATAGCTTCATGTTTGGCGCCTGGGAAAAAATGCATTGTAACCAGATAAACACTGTCCTGGTACAACCTGACCGAAATCCCGTGGTTGACTCGGCGTCTGAATCAAACGATTCTTATAACCGGAAACCCAAACGGTGATTGGAATGCCCATCTACGAGTACCAGGCCAGTACCGACGAGTGCTGTGAACATTGCGCGAAGGCCTTTGATGTCATGCAAAAGCTGGCTGAAGAGCCACTGAAGCTCTGCCCTGAATGTCACAACCCCGTGCGCCGCAAGATTTCGGCTCCAAACCTGGCCAGTCCCGCGCCCTCCCTGTCAAAAGAAAACCTCGAAAAGCATGGCCTCACGCAATTCAAAAAGGTAGAAAAAGGGGTGTATGAGAAAACTGCCGGTAAAGGCCCGGATTTCATTAGCGACAAGTAATTAGACCAGGTGGTGTATGCGCAGCTGTCCACCTAACGTCCAACTCGCGTTTGCTAGCTTATTTGACCGCGATTTTTGCTCCAGTTTCGCCCATCGAAGTCCTTGATCTTAACTTCAACCACTTCAGGCAAATCAACGCAGTTCAGGTTGACGCTGAAAGAATCCGGGTGCGACCTTGGAACGTAGAATGATTTGATGCCGCAATGGCCGCAAAACAGGTGGCGCGCCACGCGCGTGTGAAAACGGTAATCAAGCAGGCTTTCTTGGCCGCACAGCAGGTTGAAACGGTCAGCAGGCACAATGAGGTGTAGATAGCCGGATTTTTGGCATATTGAACAACTGCACCGATGCACGGTGATACTTTTCGGAATCTCAATTTCAAACCGGACTTTGCCGCAATGACAGCCACCTGTGCACGTCTGCATTATTTAGCACCTGTTGTCTTTACACCCGGAAGCAATTTATTTTATGTTCCTGAGGAACCGCCACGCAAACCACGCATCTGCCGGCCCATAACGTTTGTTCACACCAAGAAAAGCACCCGAGTCATCGGCTATTTCGGAGAGGCGTCGGTTTTCCATACCCAGGCGCAATTGCAAATGCGCTCCCGCACGAGGTCCGGGTGCTACATCCAGCCCTGACATACCATTCGCAAACCATTCCAGACCATACCCGGCGAGCTGTTGAATGATTGCCTGCAATGCACCGGGGTTTTCCGCATTTTCCAACTCGATCAGACTCGTTTCGTGTTTCGCAAATACATTCAACGGAATCTGCGCCATGGCAAACCGGCTACTGTCCGCCAGGTCTGTAACGATCCGGAACAGGCGGCTGGCTGCACCAAGATATTCCAGGTTATGCGTATCGATTTCTGCACAATCCAGGGCAAGCTCCAACTGCAACTCCGTCGCCCCCAATGCCGCCAGCCTGGAAAACATGGCCGTTTCATCACCGGAAGGAACAATATCGATCTGTTGCAGTGAGTCAGTGACCAGACGCAACAGCAAGACATCGTCCAGCAAAGCCCGTGTTTTTGAAAACCACAGGGCGCGCAATACCGGGTGACGGGAAGATGAGTCTGGCTCGGCCATCAACTCCTCGCCCCACCACTTCAGCTTGGCCAATTTGACCTCATCATCCAGCGACGAACCGGGGATCATGCCAATAGCGTGTATGAGTGCATAAAGCGCCAGCACTGGTTCCTGCCGCTCCGCTGGCAAATAGCGGCTGGTGAATTCAAACAGGCTGCCAGGCAACATTACCAGTTCACGGCAGTGCTCGAACTCAAGTTGTGAATCAGGTCCCTTCATGCTGCACTTGCGCTTTCCAGCAAACCCAGTATTTCGCTCGGTGCCCTGATCATTTCCGTCTGTTCTGTAAAACAGCATTGGCCCTGAAAATCGACATACCCATAGAGTGCAAACGCAGTCCGGCAACCGGCACTTCTACCCGCTTCAATATCTCTGCGGTCATCACCGACCATAAGTGCGTTAAACGGCTTAACACCAATTTTTTCGCAGGCTGCCAGCACAGGTTCAGGACAGGGCTTGGTCGCTGTCACCGTATCCCCGCAAACCACCGCTGAGGCCGCCGACAACCACCCTGCTTTCTCCAGTATCGGCAAGCTTAATGCCTCTGATTTATTGGTCACAATCCCCCATGGAATGCCTCGTCTGGCCAAATCAGACAGCAATTGTTCGATACCATCGAACGGTCGCGAGTGGATATAGCTGTTGTCCTGGTAATGTTCGATAAACGCCTGCCGCCTCGACGCCAGGGTTTCGTTGTCACAAGGCGGCATACCTGCCTTGATCAAGCCAACGGCGCCGCGCGATACAAAGTGGCGCAGTTCCTCAGCCGGCATGGTCTGCAGGCCATGGCTCGTGCGCAAATGATTCAGCGTGCCAATAAGATCCGGTGCTGAATCCAGCAGCGTCCCATCGAGGTCAAATAAAACTGCCTTTATCACTTCAGGTATCTGGCTTCACAGCATGGACGAGGTAGTTCACACGAACATGCCCGCCGGTGCGTGCAGTTCGCTCGAGCGGGTTGTAGTGAATACCGGTTACCTCTTCGGGCTTCATACCAGCATCCCGCAACCATTGGCACAACTCAGAAGGCTTGATAAACCGGTCATATTGATGTGTGCCCTTTGGAATAATCCGGGTGATATGTTCGCCGCCGAGAATAGCAACGGCAAAAGATGCCATATTCCGGTTCAAGGTGCTCATGAACAAATGCCCGCCGGTCTCCAGCATTTTTGCACATGCGGCAATCACTGAGCCGGGGTCAGGCACATGTTCCAGCATTTCCATGCAGGTCACAACACCGGCGCCGGCGGGATGCTGCTCCGCCCACGCCTCGGCCGTGGACTGCTGATAGTCCACTTTCAGGCCCGACTCGTACAAATGCAGCCTGGCGACGGACAGGGCTTTCTCAGCTATGTCAATGCCTGTCACGACAGCGCCTTGCGCTGCAAGGGATTCCGACAAAATTCCTCCGCCGCAACCGACGTCGATGACATGGACATCCTTCAGCTCGACACGGTCGGTAATGTAAGCCAGGCGGGCAGGATTCAGGTCATGCAGCGGCCGTGACTCGCCATCGGGGTCCCACCAGGTGGCCGCGATCCGGTCAAACTTTTCCTGTTCAGCGGGATCGAAATTGGTGCTGCTGTCATTCATGTAAATTGTACTCCTTCGAGCGTGCTGCCCTGGCTTGAGCGGTGATCTTCTGCTCCCAGTATTTCGCCTTGTCAATAATTTCATCGACATCCAGGTGCAAAAATCCGCCGTCCTGGATCAACATCCTTCCACCCACCCAAACGTGAGACACCTGTTGGCTGGATACCGTGTAAATCAAGTGTGAAACCACGTCATACATGGGTGTGGTGTGAAGAGAATCCAACCGGACAGCACATAAATCCGCCAATTTGCCAGCTTCGATACTACCCAGCTGGTTGCTCATTCCCAGCGCTTTGGCAGCGTTGATGGTCAACATCTCCAGCGCCTGGAACGCATTCATAACGCATGGATCAGCGGAATAGCCTTTGGCCAACAGGGCCGCCGTCCGGGATTCTGCCAATAAATCCAGGTCGTTATTGCTGGCCGCACTGTCGGTGCCGAGGGCAAGGTTGACTCCGTGATCATGCAACTTGCCGACTTCACATATACCATTTCCGAGCTTCAGGTTTGATTCCGGGCAGTGGATAACATTGACGTCCGCGCCGGCCAGCGCAGTCAGGTCCGTTCCGTTGAGCTGTGTCATGTGGACAGCCAATAAGCGTTCATTCAACAGGCCGACATCGTGCAATCGCTCGAGCGTCGGTTTGCCGTGCTGCCGTATTGATTCATCAACTTCCCAGCCTGATTCCAGGACATGCATATGCACGCGCAGGTCACGCTCTGTTGACATTTTCGCAATCCGCCGCAACGCGTCGTCACCTACTGAATAGGGCGCGTGGGGAGAGAATGCCGTGTTCAGCAAAGGCTCGTTTTGCCAGCTCTCACTGACTCTTAATCCCTTGTCTATATAGTCATTTTCATCGCCAGCCCACGCTGTGGGCACGTCTATGACGGGTAAACCGATGCACGCCCGTATTCCCGCCTCGACTGCAGCCGCCGCGGTCACTTCCGGAAAAAAATACAAATCGTTAAAAAACGTCGTGCCACCACGGAGCATCTCCGCGATCGCCAAACGGGTCCCGTCATGGACGAAATCGGGACCAACAAAGGCCTTTTCAATCGGCCAGATATGTTCGTTCAGCCAGACCTGCAAATTCAGGTCGTCTGCGTAGCCGCGCAGCAGTGACATCGCGGAGTGGGTATGCATATTGATGAAGCCGGGCAACAGCACGTGTTCGGGTAACTCGATACGGCCCGCGTCCTGGTATGTGGCAATTGCCTCGGACCGTGGCAGGACCGCCTTGATGGTTTCGCCTTCGAGGACGACAGCCATCTGCTCCAGTACCTGCAGGCGGGGTCTTACCGGCACCAGTAAGCGCGGTAACAGTAATACCGTGTCCATCAAAATTTCAGCCCTTTACGCGTGATACATATTCACCGGTGCGGGTATCAATCTTAATCACTTCTCCTTCCTGCACGAATAAAGGCACACGGACGGTAGCGCCTGAATCAAGGGTGGCTGGCTTGCCACCACCACCCGAAGTATCACCGCGCATGCCCGGGTCGGTTTCAACGATTTGCATTTCAACGAAATTCGGTGGCAAAACGCTCAATGGTTCGCCGTTGAACAGAGTCAGGCTGCATATGCCCTCCTCCTGCATCCACAGCACGGCATCACCGACGGCTTCCTTGCTGATGGCATACTGCTCATAGGACTCGGGATGCATGAAGTGCCAGAATTCACCGTCGTTATAAAGATACTGGACCTCGGTTTCAAATACGTCTGCGGCCTCGACCGACTCGCCTGACTTGAAAGTCTTCTCGACCACGCGCCCGGTCATCAGGTTGCGCACTTTGACCCGGTTAAAAGCCTGCCCCTTGCCCGGCTTTACAAATTCGTTTTCCACTATGTTGTAAGGGTCGCCGTTAATTATTATCTTGAGGCCACTTCTGAACTCGTTGGTACTGTAGGACGCCATTGTTTCTCTCCAAAAATTTTGTGAGCAGGCCCTCATCTAACCTGATCCGCTGCGATATGGCAGGCAGCAAAGAACGAAGTCCTGGTGTATTTAACCGAACCGAGGCGGTAACGGATTTCATCTGAACACACCAGCTATTTGAACAATGATAACGCGAACCGGGTTTCTACGATAGAATTTGACCTGATATTGAATCCTTGGCAAGTTATCGTAAGCCGCAGTTCACTGGTGTCTGCTGCCGGGGCTTAATCAAAACAGGAAATTTTTTCCCGGGCGGAATAGATTCATTTAATTTTCATCATATAATATGTAAACAAGCGCCAGGTAGCTGGTCGCAATATTGCAAAAATGACACGGGCAAAAGATTGCACTTTCCGTTAATATTGATAATTACCGCACAGTTAGAGGGCCTCACGGAAAGAGGACCGGGGAGTTTTTGCTATGGATAGCGCCTACCTGTTGGTCATCGACGCTTCTCCTGACCATGCTCAGGTACTAAACAGTTTCTTGCGCAATGCCGGCATCGCGGTAAGGGTGGTAAACGCCTCGACTTTCGATGAACTGGAATCTGTTTTAAAGGAAAAATCACCCTTCCTGGTGGTCATTGGCACCCAACTTCCGTCCGCGTTGAAAATTGGCCAGGTCCTGCAGGCGGCCGACCTCAATTCAGCACCCGTGGTCTTGCAGGTAAACCCTGAAGACACGACCCAAATTGAAGAGGCGATAAGCACACATCCAACGCTGGTCATTAACGACGGGGAAAATGACCAACTCATGCGGATCGTGAAAACTTACATGGCTGGCGGGAAAACCACCCGGGAGTTTGATGACCTGTCGCACAAACTCGAGGAATTACAGCATCGTTACGACCTGCTTCTCGATAGTGCAAGAGATTCGATCGCCTACATTCATGAAGGTCTGCACATTTATGCCAACCGCGCCTATCTCGATCTATTGCAGGCCAGCAGCCAGGATGAGATTGAAGGTTTATCGCTGTTGGAGCTGATGACCCCGGAGAATGGCACCGATCTGAAGAAACTCCTGCGTGATATGAATCATGACATTTTTCCGGAGGAGACACTGGCTGTAACCATTAACACGATTGCCAAAAAGAAACTGAAGGCGGACCTGACTTTTTCACCGGCAAAGTTTGGTGGTGAACAATGTATCCAGATGTTGGTTCGCAATCAGGATGAGAACCTGGTGCTGCAGGAAGAACTGGACCGCCTGCGCAAGACCGATCACCTGACACAGATGATCAACCGGCAAACATTCACCGACAGGTTGTCGGCACTGGTTGAAGAGGACAAGGACGATGACCTGAGGAGCGCCGTTTTGTATATCGAGACGGACGGCATCGAGGAATTGCAGCAGGACCTGGGAATGGAAAATACCGATTCCTATATCCTTGATCTCGCCAATGTGATCACCGGGTGCATACAGGAGACCGATATACCCTCGCGTTTCAGCGACCACGGTTTTGCCGTAATAATCAGACGGACTGAAAAATCAACGCTGCAAGAAGTCGGCGAATGTATCCTGGAAAACTATTCCAACCACATTATTGACCTGGGCGATCAAACCCGGAGCGCGTCCTGCAGTATGGGGATGGCCACGCTCGGCCCACTGACGCGGGATGCCAAGGAAGTCATCGCCCATGCCAGGCAGGCATTCAGGCAAGCGTCGAATAGCGGTAACTCGATGGTCCGGTTCAAACCGGCTTTCACAACCGTGAGTTCCGGTGAGGCCGACAGGGATTGGGTAGAGCGCATCCGATATGCGTTGAACAACAGGGATTTCTATACCGTCCAGCAGTCGATTGTCGATCTTGAAGGTGAAAACGAGGGCTTTTTTGAGAATCGCACTTTCATGCGTGAAGATGATGGCGATACGCCTGCCAGCGAGTTTATGCTGGCGGCGGAGCGCAATGACCTGGGAAGCACCATCGACCGTCACATTATTCCCCAGTTGATGTTGGCGATAGCTGGAACCGGTGACAAACATATCATTCCCCTGAGCAGCAATTCGATACTGGACTTCAGCTTTCCACACTGGTTTCAGCGCATGCTGAGTGAAACCGAGGTGGAAGGATCACAACTGGTATTGCAAATCTCGGCAATATCAGCAGAATCCAACCTCAAACCAACTTCCCGCGTGATGGAGGAATTGCAGCCCCTGGGCTGTAATTTTGTACTGTCCGAGTTCGATAACGACCGCAAGACAGTGCAATTGCTCGATCACTTGCCGGTCAACATGGTCAAGCTACGGCCGGGCCTGGCAAAAGGTCTTTCCACCAATTCCACGAACCAGGAAATCATCCGGGCCGTGGTGAGGGCCGTTGAGCCTCACGAAATCACCATCATTGCCGACGAGGTTGAGGATGCTTCTGACCTGGCGATGCTCTGGCAGTGTGGTGTCAAACTCGTCACGGGTGATTTCCTCAACGAGGCGCCTCAGGTAGTCGGCCAATAACCAACCCTGGACCAGATGAACCCTATCCCGGTGATCGGACGATTTGCACCCTCACCTACCGGTGACCTGCATTTCGGTTCGCTGGTCTGCGCAGTTGGCAGTTTCCTCGAAGCAAAAAGTGCCGGCGGCAAATGGTTGCTCAGGATTGAAGACATCGACCCGCCAAGGGAAGTTGCCGGCAGCGCCTCACGAATCATCCGTGACCTGCAAAGATTGGGGATGGAGGCAGATGACCCGGTTTTATATCAAAGCAACAGGCTTGACGCCTATCAACAGGCGCTCGACCGGCTACTGGAAGATGGATTGGCCTACCCTTGTGCGTGTTCCCGCAAGGATTTGCCTGCTTCAGGCATATACCCGGGCACCTGCAGAGAGGGCATAAGAGCTGGCCGTGCCCCACGCTCAATCCGGTTCAGGGTCAATCACAGTTGCATTTTCAGCGACGGAATCCAGGGTGAGGTCTCAGACCTACCAGCCGACAGCAGCGGGGATTTCGTTATCCGCCGGGCCGATGGGCTGTTCGCATATCAACTGGCGGTGGTTGTTGATGATCACTTCCAGGGGGTTACCCAGGTGGTAAGGGGCGCGGATCTGCTCGACTCAACCAGCCGGCAAATCTGCCTGCAAAAGGCGCTGGGATTTGATGCGCCGGACTACCTGCACCTTCCAGTGGTGTTATCCGGCGATGGTAAAAAGCTGAGCAAACGTCTGCGGGCTGATCCGGTCATACACCAGGACCCGGTTGTTTCCATCACCAAAGCGCTGCAGTTTTTAGGCCAGCAACCACCCGATGGCTGTTCCCTCGAGACCTTGTGGCAATGGGCGCTGAAGCACTGGGACAAGCGCCAGGTTCCGGCTCGAAGAGCTCTTTCACCCACGGCCATGAAGGCTTGATATAACCCTCAGCTCAAGAATTCCAGTTTGCCAACGACGGAAGAATCAGGCTGAATTGACGCTGCAGTTGCGTTTATAATTCGCACACCCCCTTGGGATCAGATTGCTATGAATTCAAAATACCTGGATTTCGAACAGCCTATCGCTGAGTTACAGGCAAAGATCGACGAACTGCGAAATGTGGGCTCCGACAATGCCCTCAACCTGGATGAAGAAATTCAGCGTCTACATGCCAAGATGCGGCAAAAACTGACCAGCATCTTCAAGGACCTGACGCCCTGGCAGATCTCGCAACTCAGCCGCCATCCTTTGAGACCCTACACGCTGGATTATGTCGATTACCTGTTCGAAGAGTTTCACGAACTGCATGGCGATCGCGCATTTGCGGACGATCATGCCATTGTTGGTGGCCTGGCACGTTTTCGCGGCCGGGCCGTGATGGTCATTGGGCAGCAAAAGGGGCGCGACACCAAGGCCAAGGTATTCAGAAACTTCGGCATGCCCCGACCGGAAGGTTACCGCAAGGCATTACGGTTGATGAAAATGGCGGAACGCTTCCGCTTGCCGATACTTACCTTCATTGATACGCCGGGAGCCTACCCGGGTGTTGGTGCTGAAGAACGTGGCCAGTCCGAGGCCATCGCCACCAACCTCAAATACATGTCGAGGATACCGGTACCGGTGATCTGTACGGTAATCGGTGAAGGTGGCTCAGGTGGAGCATTGGCTATCGGCGTGGGCGACCGCGTCAATATTTTGCAATACAGTACCTACTCCGTGATTTCACCGGAAGGCTGCGCCTCCATCCTCTGGAATGACGCGGCATTGGCTGAAGATGCCGCTTCCGCGCTGGGGATTACGTCCGACAGGCTCTTACAGCTGGGGCTCGTGGACGAAGTCATTCCCGAACCTCTGGGCGGCGCCCATAAAGATCCGGAAAGTGTCGCAGAAGCGGTGGGCAACTGCCTGGCCAGCCAACTCGAAGAATTGGACGCGTTCACCACAGAGTCACTTCTGGAAGACCGTTTTCAACGGTTGCTTTCCTACGGCGAATTCAAAGACTGAGCCAACAGTCTCCCGGCCTGATGAGCCATCGTGCGCTAGCATTTACCGCCGAAAGCCTGCTGGAAAAACTGCGGTTATTGCCAGCCGCAAATGCCTATATCGTCAGTCTTAGTGGCGGTGCTGACTCTACCGCGCTGCTGCACGCTATGACCACGGTTCAAAGCCAGCTTGAAAACCCGCTCTCAGCAGTGCACGTTAATCACGGGTTGCATGATGACGCGGATCTCTGGCAGTCACGATGCGAGACATTCTGTCGACAACTGGGCGTTGATCTGACCTGCCTTCCCATCGAGCCCGGAAACAAGTCAGGTAAAGGCCTTGAGGCCGAAGCACGCCACTTGCGCTACGAGGCCATCGCGGAATTGCTCAACCCCGGTGATAGCCTGTTGACCGCTCACCATGCGGATGACCAGGCTGAGACTTTATTGTTGAACCTGATGCGCGGCAGCGGAGTTGATGGACTTTCAGGCATGCCGGAAAGCAGGCCACTGGGTAAAGGTTTTCTGCAAAGGCCAATGCTGGATTTTCAGAGTCACGCTTTGAAAAACTACCTTGAAAAAAACAAAATTGACTGGACAGAGGACCCCTCCAACCAGTATTTGAATCATGACCGGAACTTCGTAAGACACGAAATTCTGCCTTTACTGGAAAAGCGCTGGCCGGAGGTCGGCAAACGGTTACTTTTAACCCGCAAAGCCATGAGCGGGGCGCGGCAGCTGCTGGAAGATCTTGCTGACAAGAATCTCCGCAAGGCTCAGATTCATCCCCTTGTAATAAGGCTGTCAACGGACCTTAAGGATGACATTGAGTTGTTGAAACTGGTGCTTCGGCGCTGGATAAAACAAACCGGCAGACACTCGATACCGGCATACAGGCTGGAAACGTTTTGCCAGCAACTACTGCACGCCAGCACCGACAACAACGTTTCCGTTTCCTGGGATGGATGCGTCCTGCGTTTTTATCGGCAACACCTCTGGCTGCAGACCGGCGCCAAAATCCTGCCATGTGCACTCACAACCTGGCCGACCGGGACAACCCGGTTTGAACTGGGCCGGGACACCGGATACCTGCAACTGACAACGAAGGATGCAAATGTGGACCTGAGCCGGACCATGTTGGAAAAAACTATAACCACGGGCGGCAGAGGCGTATTGGAGGAGAGAGTCATTCAGCAGGGGGGGCATCACAAAAACCTGAAAAAACTGTTGCAGGCCGCGGGTATTCCACCCTGGCTAAGAGACTCCATTCCGCTGTGTACAATGGATGGTGAATTGCTCGCCGTGGGCGACTGGTGTCTCAACGATCAATTCGAAGCCTGGCTGCAAGAAAATGATTCGCGGCTGAGTTGGCACCCGCAGCACCCAATGCTGCGATTGATCCACGCTCAACTACACCTGAAAAAGCACTGATCATGCCATGCGGAAATCATTTTCCAGGCGGATCAGGCCAATGGATTTTCCGAGACAGTTGACCCTGCCTTTGCGGTGCGTTAGTGTCGCTCCGCTGAACCTGGAACACGGACTATGAGTAAGAAAACTGAGGCTGGCCCCGACTTTGAGAAAACCCTCGCCGAACTCGAAAAGTTGGTTTCAAACCTGGAGGAGGGAGACCTGTCACTTGACGAATCCCTGTCAGGATTCAAACGTGGTATAGAACTGACACAGCAATGCCAGGCGGTGCTGGACAATGCCCAGCAGACTGTCGAGCAGCTGACCGATAACGACGACGAAGAATCACTGAAACCATTTGATCCTGATGCCTGATACCGCCGACATCATCAAATCCTGGCAGGTAAGGTTTGACAAAATTCTGCCCGGGTATTTGCCTGAATCCAGACAAACGCCACCGCTGTTACGTGACGCCATGCTTTACTCCGCGACCGCGGGCGGCAAACGCATCCGGCCGATGTTCGTCTACGCATCCGGCAGGGCGCTTAATCTCGATGAACGTTCGCTTGACAGCATTGCGGTGGCGATCGAACTGATACACACCTACTCCTTGATTCATGACGACCTGCCCAGCATGGACGATGATGACCTCAGGCGCGGTCAACTGAGTTGCCATCGCCAATTCGATGAGGCCACCGCGATACTGGCGGGTGATGCCCTGCAGGCATTGGCCTTCGAAATCCTGGCAGATAGTGACAGGCTGTCGCGGCAACCGCGACAACAGCTTGAGATTATCCGGGGTCTCGCCAGGGCTTGCGGAGCCAGTGGTATGGCGGGTGGCCAGGTGCTTGACCTTGCCAGCCTTGGCAAGGAAATCTCCCAACAGGAACTCGAAGACATTCATGCGTTCAAGACCGGCGCCCTGATCCAGGTGAGCACGGTTGCACCGGCCATACTGGCGTCAGCGACGGCAGAACAAAATGACTCCTTATCACGGTATGGCAGGGCAACCGGCCTGGCCTTCCAGGTGTTTGATGACCTGCTCGACGTTACCGGCAGCAGCGACGTTACCGGTAAACCCAGCCAGGCCGATGCGGCGAGGTCAAAGCCAGCGTTTCCCGCGATCATCGGCATCGAAAAATCCATTCAAAGATCACACGAACTCCGCGACCAGGCGCTGGCGGAACTTCAGCACTTGCCAGGCGAAACTGATACGCTAGAGTGGCTGGCAGCTTATGCAGTGGACCGCGACCGTTAGAATATCCCTATGAACCCGAAGAATTTTCCGTTACTCGACCAAATCATCACGCCGGCGGATTTGCGCAAGCTGGACGAAGACCAGTTACCCCAGGTCGCCGAAGAATTACGCGAGTATCTGCTACAGGCCATTTCCGGGAGCGGTGGCCATTTCAGTGCCGGATTGGGTTGTGTTGAACTGACCGTAGCCTTGCATTACTGCTTCGAAACACCGCAGGACAGGATTATCTGGGATGTCGGCCACCAGGCATATCCGCACAAAATACTCACCGGCAGACGGGACCGCATCGGCACGATCAAGAAAACCGGTGGCCTGGCGCCATTTCCCAAGCGTGGTGAGAGTGAATACGATACTTTCGGCGTCGGCCATTCTTCCACCTCCATCAGCGCCGGCCTTGGCATGGCACTGGCGTCCGCCCGCCAGGGTGAGGAACGGCGCGTGGTGTCCATTATCGGCGATGGCGCAATGACCGCCGGCATGGCATTTGAAGCGCTCAACCATGGTGGCTCAATCGATCCGAACATGCTGGTAATTCTGAATGAAAACCAGATGTCTATCTCACCCAACGTCGGCGCCATTACCAAGATACTTGCGCGTACGATGAGCGGGCCGACCGTGACCAATATCCGTGAGCGCAGCAAACAGATGATGCACAAGGACTCACGCGTTTGGCGCTTCATGAGTCGCTGGGAAGAGCACGTCAAGGGCATGATCATGCCGAGCACCCTGTTCGAAGAATTCGGCTTCAACTACGTGGGCCCGATCGATGGTCACGACCTGCCGGTCCTGCTGCGGACGATCAAGACTATCCAGACGGTTGAAGGACCCAACCTGCTGCACATTATCACCGCCAAGGGCAAGGGTTATGCGCCGGCCGAAGAAGACCCGGTCAAATATCACGCGGTTGGGCCATTTGACCCGCAAACCGGCATTGTCGAGATTTCACCCAAGACCGGGTCCCCGCCTACTTATACCGAGGTTTTCGGTCAATGGTTATGTGACATGGCGGAACAGGATTCTACGTTGCTTGCCATAACACCGGCAATGCGCGAAGGATCTGGACTGGTCGAGTTTGAGAAACGCTTTCCAGAGCGCTATTTTGACGTCAGTATCGCCGAACAGCATGCAGTCACGCTCGCGGCGGGCATGGCATGCGAAGGCGCACATCCCGTAGTCGCCATTTACAGCACCTTCCTGCAGCGAGCCTACGATCAACTAATCCATGATGTCGCGATACAAAACCTGCCGGTATTGTTTGCCATTGACCGCGCGGGCCTGGTAGGTTCGGACGGACCAACCCACGCCGGCAGTTTTGACCTGAGTTTCCTACGCTGCATTCCGAATATGCTGATCATGGCACCAGCCGATGAAAACGAGTGCCGCCAGATGCTCTATACCGGATACCGTCACCAGGGTCCCGCCGCCGTCAGGTATCCGCGCGGAACCGGCAGCGGTAAGGTCGTGGAAACCGCCATGCAGCCTCTGCCAATCGGCAAAGCCGAAGTGATACAGCGGGGCAGCGCCATCTGCATTCTTGCCTTCGGC
>JABDPJ010000134.1 GCA_013042835.1 Lysobacterales bacterium | reverse complement strand
GAATATTGCGATATAGATCTCACCGATGAAACGCCTGATGCTGAACGTGTTGAACCGCAAATGGCTGCGATCAGGGGGATGTTTCCTTAACCTGAAACAATGAACAGCACCCCAACTCATTCTCAGCCACATTGGCGCTTCAACAGTTAGCGCGAGCTCACTTGACTACGAGATTCTTATGCTGACTGATCCTGATCCACAGCTTATGCTAGGAGCAATTAATCAAACTATGCCGTTTGGCAAATATGCCGGTCGCAAGTTACTGCAGCTACCGGAGCCATATCTGGTGTGGTTTGCAAGAAAAGGTTTTCCTGCAGGCAAGCTGGGCCAGCAACTTGCGTTAGTCTATGAAATCAAGGTTAATGGCTTGGAAGCGATGATGCGGCCGTTATTAGAAACATAGACTCATACATTGTTCACCTATCCAGTCGTGGTCTCTCAAATATGAAAAACTCAGAGGTAAAACCCACTTGGCTGTTTGGTTACGGCTCGCTCATTTACAAAGTGGACTTCCCCTATTTGCGCAGCGAACAGGCCAGCATAACCGGCTGGCAACGCCGCTTTTGGCAGGGCTCACAAGATCACCGGGGCACCCCTGAGCAACCGGGGCGTGTGGTTACCCTGGTGCCAGCTGCAAAGGTGGTGTGCAAAGGTATTGCCTACCTGGTTGAAAACAGTGTTTTTGATCACTTGGACCACCGAGAGAAAAACGGCTACCAGCGTCTTGAGATTGATATAGCGCTGTTGAACGAGCAGCAAAAGGTCTCAGGGATCTTGTATGTGGCCGATGAGCACAACCCCGCTTACCTTGGGGCTGCTCGAATCCGGGACATTGCAGCACATATAGCGGGCTCTCACGGCCCCAGTGGTAGCAATCGGGACTATGTCTTGCAACTGGCTGAGGCCCTACGTGACCTCGGTGACATGGACCCGCACGTGTTTAAACTGGAATCATTGCTACGCTCCAACAACACTCTGCAAACTGAGACCGCTCGTGTGTAAAAAGGCCACAGCGGCTGATTGCAACTCTGACCAAGAAATATAAAAACGGGGTCAAAAAAACGGGGTCAGAGTAAAGTGCCAGAGTAAGTCTGTCGGGTTCATCGATTCATGGGTGATAACAAGAAAAATGGTGGCCAGAGGTGGAATCGAACCACCGACACGCGGATTTTCAATCCGCTGCTCTACCGACTGAGCTATCTGGCCACATTTTCTAACGCATCTCTGGAATCAGAGAGCGCGGTATTAAACCGCCTACGCGGTTTCAAGTCAAGAATTATGCGTGTTATTTATCGTCTTCGGGTACATATCCTTCGGGTATTTTCGAACCTTCACCAAAAAAGTACTTTTCCATTTCGCCTTCGAGAAATTTTCTGTGTTCCGGCTCGATGGGGCTCAGGCGGTGCTCGTTGATCAGGATGGTCTGGTGCGCCAGCCATTTTTGCCAGGCCTGTGCGGAAATGTTGTCGAAAATCTTCTTGCCGAGTTCGCCCGGGTACGTCTGGAACGCCAGTCCCGGCAGTTCCTCGTTCAACAGCATGCATTTAACCATACGTTCTGTCATGTTCCATTACTCTCCAGGTGTGTCTCCAGCAATTGCCTGACTGGTTTGGGGAGGCCGAGATGCGGCCATTCCTGTTGCCCGAACCAGCGTTGGTCAGGCCTGTATTCTACGCCTGTTGGCAGCAGTTCTGAACGGCCTATCAAGGGATTGATGGTCATTTGAACATGGGTCAGCTGATGTTGCAGGCCAGGTAACGGCCGTAAATTGACGTCTTCCAGGCCAAGACGCTGTTGCAAAGGCGTGCCATCGTCATCGGCGGGAAGAGACCACAGGCCGCCCCAGATTCCGGCGGGCGGGCGCTTTTCCAGCAGCACCTTGCCCTCTTTGTCGGTGAGGATGATCATTTGAAAAGACTTCTTCGATATTTTAATTCGCGGCCGCCTGGCCGGAAATTTCGCTACGCTGTCAGAACCATATGCTTTGCAACTTCGGTTAACAGGGCAATCTGCACAGCCGGGATTCGTCCGCGTGCAAAGCGTTGCGCCGAGGTCCATGATGGCCTGGGTGTAGTCTGCCCCGCGGTCTTGCGGCAATAATCCTTCCGCTGCCTGCCAAAGTTGTTTGTGCACGCTGCTTTTTCCGGGCCAACCTGGCACGGCGAGGTAACGGGCCAGCACTCTTTTGACGTTACCGTCGAGAATCACGGCGGTCTTGTCGTGGGCCTGTGAGTAGATGGCGTTCGCAGTGCTGGCACCGATTCCCGGCAGTGCCGCCAGTTTCCCGGGTGTCTGCGGCAGGTCCCCGTCATGATCCTGTTGACAGATCCTGGCGGTTTTCAGCAGATTGCGGGCGCGGGCGTAATAGCCCAAACCGGACCACAGGGCCAGTACTTCATCTTCCGATGCCGCCGCCAGGGCGTCGATATCGGCAAAGCGCCTGACGAAGCGGTGGAAATAGGGGATGACGGTTTTTACCTGGGTTTGCTGCAGCATGATCTCTGAAACCCATACCCGGTAGGCGCTGCGCGGGTGCTGCCAGGGCAGGTCTTTGCGGCCGTGCCGGTCCCACCAGTCCAGCAGTTGGCTGGAAAATACCGTACCGCCCAAGTGTCAGTCCAGCGGCAGTATGGCGTTGATGAAGGTACCAGCATCAAACGGCCGCAGGTCTTTTGCAGCCTCGCCAACACCGATAAAACGTATCGGTGTGCCGAGTTCGCTGGCGATGGCGAACAGCATGCCGCCACGGGCCGTACCATCCAGCTTGGTGATGGTTATGCCGCTGACGTTGACCGCCTCGTTGAAATGCTGCGCCTGGTTGAGGGCGTTGGTGCCGGTACCGGCATCCACCACCAGCATGACCTCGTGCGGTGCGCTGTCGTCAACCCGGCCTATAACGCGGTGAATCTTTCTCAGTTCTTCCATCAGGTTGGACTGCGTGTGCAGCCGGCCGGCGGTATCGGCAATCAGGACATCGACATCACGGGCTTTGGCCGATTCCATGGCGTCGAAGATCACCGCGGCAGAGTCGGCGCCCGTGCCCTGGGAAATCACTGGTATGTCATTGCGCGCACCCCATGACTTCAGCTGTTCAACAGCGGCAGCGCGGAAAGTGTCGCCGGCGGCCAGCATCACGCTTAAGCCTTCTTCTTTGAAGCGTTGCGCCAATTTGCCAATGGTTGTGGTTTTGCCGGCGCCGTTGATGCCCACCATCAGGATGACAAACGGCTTGCGGCTGCTGTCGATCGCCAGCAATTGTTCGCAGGGCTCGATCAGTTCATACAGTTCCGCCTGTACTGCCGGCAATAGCGCTTGCGGGTTTGTTATCACGCCGCTGCTGATAGCGGTACGCAGGTTTTCCATGATACCCAGGCTGGCCTTGACGCCGACGTCGGCCGTCAACAGCGTGGTTTCGAGTTCGTCCAGCAGGTCTTCATTGATATCGCTGTGGCCGCCGACCAGGGCTTTCAGCCGTTTACCAATGGTGCGGCGGGAGTCTTCCAGCCGTTTTTCCAGCGGGTCGACGCCGGATTGCTCCACCGGTCGCAGCTGAACATCCTGCAACTGGCCGGATTGTTTGTCTTTTTTACGGAAAATTCGAAACATGAGATTGGGATTAACCCCCGGCGTTAAAAGCGATATGCTATGAAGTCGGCTATTGTATAACAGGCTCAGGCAGCTTACATGTGAGCAAATCCGGAAAAAACAATAGGGTGAGGATAATTGGCGGCGTCTGGCGCGGGCGCCGTTTGCAGGTGGCAGATGTGCCGGGCTTGCGGCCCAGTGGTGATCGTTGCCGCGAGACCCTGTTCAACTGGCTGCAGCCCTGGATTTCCGGGTCGGAATGCGCCGATCTGTTTGCCGGCACGGGCGCCCTGGGGTTTGAAGCTGCCTCGCGCGGTGCGGCGTCGGTGTTGATGATTGAGAAGCACCCGCGCGCGCAACAGGTACTGCTGCAGAGTATCGAGCAGCTCCAGGCCACGCAGGTCAGGTTGCATGCCGGTGGCGCCATGTCGCTGATCGATGATTTCAAGCCTGACAGTTTCGACCTGGTATTTGTCGACCCGCCTTTCGACAGCAATCTCGGTGCACTGGTGCTTGAAAGACTGGACCGCAACGCCAGCGTCCGCCAGGGCGGGTTCGTTTATATGGAATCACCCGCATCCGCGGCAGGGGTGATCCAGGCCCCGCAGGGCTGGTCACTGTGGCGCGACAAGCAACTGGGTGAAGTCCGTATGCAACTCTTTCGCCGCCAGGTCCCGGATGATGAAAGAAATCTTCCGGATGACGGGTCTGATTAATGAGAGCAGGCCTCCCAACCTGTTTTCAGTCCCTGCTTGAGGCCGGCTTTCCAGCCGGCCTTTTTTATCCGGCGCCGGTTTTATCCCGCCCCTTATCGGGGGTAGAATAGCTTTCCCTACAGGTTCAGCAGGATAATCAGTTGAAAAAGTCCCCTTGCGTGGCGGTATATCCCGGCACCTTCGACCCCATCACCCACGGTCATACGGACCTGGTTTCCCGTGCCGCGCGGGTTTTCGAGCACGTGGTCGTCGCGATCGCCGAGAGCCCGCACAAGACACCGTTCTTCTCCCTTGAAAAACGGATTGAACTGGCCCGCAGCCAACTCGGTGGTCTGAAAAACATCGAAATAGTTGGCTTCAGAACCTTGCTGGTCGACTTTGTCCGGGAAAAGGATGCCACGGTTATCGTGCGCGGATTGCGGGCAGTATCCGATTTTGAGTACGAGTTTCAGCTGGCCAGCATGAATCGCAACCTGTGCGAGGAAGTGGAAACGATGTTCCTGACGCCGGATGAGAAATACGGCTTCATATCCTCCACGCTGGTGCGCGAGGTCGCCCGGCTCGGTGGCGACGTATCGCAGTTCGTCGGGGCGGAAATTCAACTCGCGCTCAATGAACAGTTCGGGTCCGGCGGTAACTGACCATGGCGTTGATCATCACCGAAGAGTGCATCAACTGCGATGTGTGCGAACCCGAATGCCCCAACGAGGCCATTTACCAGGGCGTCGAGATTTACGAAATTGATCCCATGAAATGTACCGAGTGCGTGGGTCACTTCGATACGCCGCAATGCGTGGAAGTCTGTCCGGTTGAATGTATTCCGAAAGATCCCGGGCATGTGGAAACAGAGGAACAACTGTTGGCCAAGTATCACAACCTGATTCGCGGAGCGGAGCTTTGAAAAAACTTTTACTAATTCTGTTGGTATCGATGTCCTTTAGCGAAGACGGCTTTTCAGCCAGTTTTGAGCCCGTTTGGGGCAGGGACGGAATGCTGGTTACTTCCGTTGGCCCGGCAGCATGGGCGGGACAGCATATCCTGGAAAGCGGCGGCAATGCCGCGGACGCGGCCATTGCGACGGCATTTGCAGCCGCTGTCGCGCACCAGTTCAGCTCCGGTCTGGGGGGCGGCATGTTTGCCGTCGTACACAGTGCAAGTGACGGCACGACCACCGCGTTGGATGCACGGGAAACGGCACCGGCAGCGGCGACTGCGGAGTTCTATCGACAAAACCCGGACAGTATCAGGAGCGGCGCCCGCTCGGTCGCTGTTCCCAGCATGGTCCAGGGCGCATGGGCCTTGCATCAGAAATATGGTTCGTTGCCGTGGAAAGACCTTATTGAACCGGCCATAAAGATGGCCAGCGAAGGTTTCCGCGTTGAAATATGGCACCACAACGTGGTCAAGCGGGTTGCCGAGAGGCTGAAGGACTACCCGGAGACGCAAAGGTTGCAGACCGTCGACGGTATGGCGCCGCCACTGGGCTGGAACCTCGTTCAGGAAGACCTGGCGAAAACGCTCCGCCTGGTGCAGGAAAAAGGTGGTAAGGCACTGGCTCTCGGACCGATTGCAGAAAAAATTGAAAAGGCAACCGGTGGAGCGGTTACGCAGCTGGACCTGGCGCGTTACGAGGTCAAATGGCGCGAACCCATCCGCGGAACCTACCGGGATTATGAAATCGTCAGCATGCCGCCGCCAAGTTCGGGCGGTATCCTGCTGGTGCAGATGCTCAATATCCTCAGTCGCTATGACCTGGGCGCCATGAATCATGGCTCCGGTGATTATGTGCACCTGTTGGCCAGCACCATGAAGATGGCATTCGAGGATCGGGCCGCCAATCTCGGTGATGCTGATTTTTATGATGTGCCGGTGGAGCGGCTGACTTCCATGGAGTATGCGGATCAGCAGGCTGCCAGGTTTAATCCCACCGGCCAGGTAGCAGCCCGGGCGGAGATTGTGCAGGTGCCGGACGATGACGGTACCACCCATATTTCAGTGATCGACAAATATGGCAACGCTGTCGCATTGACCCAAACCGTCAACACCTTGTTTGGTTCGAAAATAACCGTGCCGGGTACCGGTTTCGTACTGAACAACGAAATGGATGATTTCTCGGTTGACCCCGAACGGGCCAATGCCTGGGGCGCTACGGGGTCTGCGGCGAATTCGGTGGCGCCGGGTAAACGGCCGCTGTCTTCCATGACACCCACGATCGTCCTCAAGGATGGACGGCCGGTCATGGTTATCGGTTCGCCGATGGGCACATTGATTATTACCACCGTGCTGCAAACGCTGATCAATGTCATCGATTTTGACTTTGATGCCCAGCGTGCGGTGAATTCACCACGCTTTCATCACCAGTGGAAACCGGACCGCCTGACACTGGAGCCGGAGTTTCCGGTTGAAGTCAGGGAACACCTGCACGGCCTGGGTTACGAGTTGCGGGAGTATTCGATCATCGGCGCAGCTGAATTGGCCATATTCGATCCCGATGCCTGCATGTTCTGGGGTGGCGCTGACGGCCGCAGGGACAGCAGGACAGGCCCGGCAAACTTTACGCCGGTGCCAAGACCATCCGAAACCGTGCAGTGTGTGGGAACGGCGAGGAACACGGCCGAGGATGTTCCCGATTAAAGCTCTACATGAATCTTGAAAAGTATCCAGCCAAACTAACCCGGAGAATTCGATGAAGAATCTTCTTCTTGTCACCATCACTTGCTTGCTGTCGTTTTCGGCACACGCGGGTATCACGCCCGAAGAAATTGACCAGTCCGCTGCGGCGGTTCAGCCACAGGTCGTTGAATGGCGGCGCTGGTTTCATCAAAACCCCGAACTCAGCAACCGCGAGTTCAACACCGCGGCGAAGATCGCGGGAATTCTTCGCGGCATGGGTCTTGAACCGAAGACCGGGATCGCGCACACCGGTGTAACTGCAATCATCGAA
>JABDPJ010000128.1 GCA_013042835.1 Lysobacterales bacterium | reverse complement strand
GCCCGCCGCGCCATTCGCAACGGCGCCCGCGAGATTGACATGGTCATCAATGTCGGTGCGCTCAAGAGTGGCAATAACGAGCTTGTGCTTCGCGATATAAAGTCCGTTGTCGAAGATTGCGTCGATGGCAGCGCCAAGTGCAAGGTGATTCTCGAGACAGCATTGCTCAGTAATGATGAAAAGCGCCGGGCCTCGGAGTTGGCAAGGCAGGCACGCGCTCACTTTGTCAAGACTTCAACCGGTTTCTCGACCGGTGGGGCTACCGTAGCCGACGTGGCGCTGATGGCAGGGGTCGTTCGCGGCGCCGGTATGGAAGTCAAGGCGTCCGGTGGCATCAGTTCCTATGACGACGCCCGGGCCATGATCGAGGCCGGTGCCACACGCCTGGGGGCCAGCGCCAGCATCGGTATTGTGAGAGAGGCAAAATTAACAAGCGTCAGCGCTTGAGGAGTAAAAAAATGGTCGACCTGAGAGCTTACGTATTTCTTGATTCATTGCAGCCGCAATTCGCCTCTTTCCAGGCGACGATTTCAAAAGGCTATTTGCCCAAGGTGGGCCAGGCCAGCCTGTTCGTGGAAATAGCACCGGGCATGGCGATTAACCAGATACTCGATGTCGCACTCAAATCAACGGATGTGACGGCCGGCATGCAAATTGTCGAACGTCATTACGGCATGCTCGAGTTGCATTCCGAAAGCCAGGCCGACGTGCGCCAGGCCGGGCAGGCGATCCTTGATTACCTTGAGCTCGAGGAAAAGGACCGACACAAACCGAGAGTGGTCGCAAACCAGGTGGTACGCCACCTCGAGGATACGCAGACCATGCTCATCAACCGCTTTCGACACGGCAACATGATCCTGGCCGGACAAACATTGTTCGTGCTGGAAGTGGAGCCTGCAGCCTATGCCGCGCTGGCGGCCAACGAAGCGGAGAAGGCGGCGGATATCAACATCCTCGAAGTACGCGCGGTTGGCAGTTTCGGCCGTGTCTATATCGGTGGTGAGGAACGCGACGTCGTGGTAGCGCATGAAGCCGCGACACAGGCAATCAATGCCGTTACCGGCAAGGCGAAGAAGAAATAGAATTTAGTTGAACCCGGGCTCGACGGCCCGCTTAGCAAGGAGCAGTACGATGTCAGAAGCATTAGGAATGATCGAGTGCCGTAGTTTCCCGGCGATGGTGGAAGCGGCCGATGCCATGGTCAAGGCAGCCAAGGTAGAGCTGGTTACTTACGAAAAAACCGGTGGCGGCTATACAACCGCCGTTGTTCGGGGTGACGTGGCAGCAGTAAGGGCGGCCTGCGACGCCGGACGCACTGCCGGCGCCCGCGTCGGTGATGTTGTTGCCGTACACGTGATCGCCCGTCCGCACAGCGGTGTTGACCTGACGATCCCGTTGGGCCGCGGCCCTGAGACTTCGCAGAGCTAGTGGCAACAGGAAGGATACAGCCATGAAACTCGCGAAAGTGCTTGGCACTGTCGTTGCCACCGAAAAAGACACCAAGCTGGTCGGTCTCAGATTCCTGATGCTGGGTGTTTGGGGGCATGACAACAAACCTTCCGGCGGTTCGGTAGTGGCGGTGGACGCCGTCGGCGCCGGAGTCGGTGAGATGGTGCTTTTTGCCAGCGGTTCCTCCGCACGCCAGACCGAGCGCACCGACCAGAAACCGGTCGATGCGGTGGTGATGGCCATCGTGGATAGCTGGGAGATCGAAGGCGAAGAGAAATACCGCAAGGGAGAGACCGGCGCATGAGCGGGGCGGCCGCTGTTGACGGCTGTCCTTACCGGGTTTTGCGTTGACCTTTTCCTGATGGAAGGAAAATATTATGCGGATCAGTGACCAGCAGGTCGATATCATCGCCAGGCGCCTGGCAGAGCGAATGTCGGCGCCTGCATTAAAGCAGGCGGAACCTGCGACGGCACCGGTGACGCCGGCCGTTCATACCGGCAGCATCCTTGGGGAAGGGGTTTTTGCCACCGTCGATGACGCGGTCAATGCAGCCGCGACCGCTTACCGTGAACTGGACGGTATGTCGCTGGAAGGCCGGAAAAAAATCATCACATCCATCCGCGAAACAATGCTGGAGCATGCCGAAGAACTGGCCCGGCACGCCCACCAGGAAACCGGCCTGGGCCGATTTGAGCACAAGGTCATCAAGAACCGCCTGGTCACCCGCAAGACTTCCGGCACCGAGGTCCTGACCCCACAGGCAGTCACCGGGGACAACGGACTGACGCTGACAGAGTACGCGCCCTATGGCGTCATCGGCGCCATTACACCGACCACCAACCCGACCTCGACCATTATCTGCAATACCATCGCCATGCTGGCAGCGGGTAACAGCATCGTCTTTAACGTCCACCCCAACGCGCGAGAGTGTTCCATGGCCAATGTACGCCTGTTGCACCGTGCCATCATGCGGGGCGGCGGCCCGGCCAACCTCGTCACGACAGTGGCGGAACCAAGCATAGAATCGGCCCAGGCGTTGATGGGTCATAAGGGCGTGCGGCTGCTGGCCGTGACCGGTGGCAGCGGCGTTGTACGCCAGGCCATGACCAGTGGCAAGCGCGCGATTTGCGCCGGTCCCGGTAATCCGCCGGTTGTCGTTGACGCAACCGCCGACCTCGAACATGCAGCCCGCAACATCATCGCAGGCGCCTCGTTTGATAATAATATTGTCTGCGTCGACGAAAAAGAGGTCATTGCGGTTGAAAGCATCGTTGAGAACCTGTTGCAACAGATGAAACAACAGGGCGCTTACCTGCTGACAGAAGGTGAACTTCATAGAATAGAGCAGGTCATTTTCAGCGACCAGCGCGGCCCCGGGCAGCGGGCGGTGGTGCAGAAAGAACTGATTGGCAAGAACGCTTCCGAAATCCTTAAAAAAGCCGGCATCTCTTGCGCCGGTGATCCGCCGCTACTGGTGGCGCGGGTGGCAAATGATCATCCTTTGATCTGGACCGAGCAGATGATGCCGGTAATGCCGGTCACTTCGGTACCCGACGTTGACAAGGCCATTGAACTGGCGATAGCCGCCGAGCACGGCTTCGGACACTCGGCCGGCATGTATTCCCGGGATATCGATGCGCTCAGCCGCATGGCGCGTGCGGTCAACACCAGTATATTCACAAAAAACGGCCCCTTTTTCGCCGGTCTTGGCGAAGGTGGGGAAGGCCATACCAGTTTTACGATCGCCAGCCCGACCGGTGAGGGGCTTACCGGTCCCGTCGCTTTCAGCCGCTTGCGGCGTTGCGTGCTGGTCGATCACTTCCGGATAGTCTGAGACACAGGGTGAAAAAGAAAAAACGACACGGAGCCCTGGCGCTGCTGGAATTCAATACCGTTGCTTCCGGCGTGCTGGCCTCTGACCTCATGGTAAAACGCTCACCCATTGCCTTGCTGCGCTGCGGCACGATTCATCCGGGCCGCTACCTGTGCCTGATCGGAGGCAGCGTCGCCAGTACCGAAGAGGCCTATGCGACCGGTGTTGAGTTCGGCGATTCACAGGGTTCGCTGGGCGGCCGCATATTCCTTGGCGATGTCCATCCATATCTCCACGACGCGGTGCTGGGTACGCGCAAGGACCTGGCGGGTGATGCATTGGGCGTGATTGAAACCCGTTCTTCACCGGCTTTGCTCAGCGCCGTGGATGCCGCAATAAAGAGTACCCCGGTTATGCTGGGCGAGGTTCGCCTTGGGGACGACCTGGGAGGACACGCCGTGGCGTTGCTTGGAGGCGACCTGCACGACGTTGAGTTTGCCCTGGAAATCTGCGCCGAGCGGGCGGGTGACCAGCTGTTGGATCGCACCCTGTTACCACGTCTCGATCATGGTCTGCGTGAATTACTGGACGGTGGCACCCGTTTTGGCCCCTGTCCCGCCTTCGAACCCGATGGTGCAGAATATCCCGAGGAGGTCGCATGCGCCTGGGAAGGGTAATCGGTACGGTCGTGCCGGCGATACTGGTGGATGAACTGTCCAATACACCGCTATTGTGGATCCAGCCACTCGATCGCGAGGGCCGGGATGACGGTGAGCCGCTGGTATGCGCCGACGGCACGCGCATGGCGGGACCCGGCCAGGTGATCTACTGGGTCTCGAGTCGCGAGGCGGCGCTGGCGCTGGATCCCTGGTT
>JABDPJ010000127.1 GCA_013042835.1 Lysobacterales bacterium | reverse complement strand
GTGTAGCCAATGAATCCGCACCTTGCCCGCCAAAGAGAGTTTTTTTAATACCATGTTCAAAAAATGCAGGTCCGAGCCGGTGCCACCTCGATTGGGCCGGTCCACAGCCCCGTAAACACCGCTGGATATGTATTCGCTTTGCAATCCCTAATCCGCGACCGGCAACAAGATTTCATTGCGGCGCATAAACCAGGGCACAAACGGTGCGTTGTAACGCGCCCATACGGGTTCACCGCTGACTACAAGCCCTTTCGTCTCCACCCAGGCCATCAGCTCTGCGAGGTGCTTGTCATAGTTTTTCGCCTTCCAGCGGCCGGAGAAGCGAATCGCCGCCATGCGCTGTGCGGGAATGGCGCGTATGGTCACCTCCGGATCACTTGGCGCGGGAATGGTTTCCAGCGTGTACTCGGCGGGCATCATGAAGCTGACGGCCCAACTGTCGCCCTCCGCGCGTTGGCTCACCGGTGCTGTCATGGCAATTTTCTCGCCGGCTTTTTGCTGTGAAACCGGCGCCGTCATGGCGATTTCCTCACTCCTGGTGTTGTTGCCGGAGATGTACTTGAACAGCTTGCGGAAAGCCACGTTGCCGGCATCTTCAAAACCATCATTAACGATGACCTCGGCTACAATCTGCGGCGTATAATCGCGGATTTCCAGCTTGTCCTCGGCCACGACCACGTTATAGTCAGCTTCTTCAGCGGCCATTACGTTTCCGCTTAACAGTGTCAGGATCAGGCCAACGACCAGCCATCGGATTTTCATTGTCAGTGCTCCTTTTGAATCTCATGCTTCCATTAGGCCAGTCTGGCGGGAAATTGTCTTGTCGGTGGTGGACAGTTGCATGACCGTGCTGATTCTCCCTGATTATCCCCCCTTTGGCTCAATAATCAGGTAACTGGTCGTGGTATCGCCAATATTGACTGCTTCATGGACCGTTATTCTGTCAGACGACCAGTTTCTGCCGGTGATGGTTTCGCGTTCGGTCACGACACCCGCATCATCCGTTATGCTCAACAGGCCACCCTCCAGCACGTAACCAAAATGAGGGTAATGGAAGTGCTTTTCATGACCGACACCCGGTGGAAAGACGCAACGCCCCACGCGCACGGACTCCGTTTCGTACAGTAACTCGCAGGTCTTTTCACCCTCCCAACCCGCGTCAAATGCCTCGGGCAGGTCCGGCAGGTCCTCTGCGATTGACCACTGGGCAAAAACAGAAACGCTGGCAACAAGCAGCAGTCTGACAGATAAACGTTTCGGTGACGGCACTTCGGAACTCCTCACATTTTCAAGCTTAACCGGCAGCATACACTGTTGGTTTCCCAATATTCCAGACCGCCACTCATGTGCTACGCTGAACCTTTCAATTCATCCGGAGATTCACAAACATGCCAGCCCAGTTCCGCACGCACATGATGTTCGATGGCAAAGCCGAGGAAGCCATGAATTTTTACGTCAGCCTGTTTCCCGGCTCCAGCGTTGAGGAAGTCATTCGCTACGAGGAAGGTGAAAACAAGGGCAAGATCCTGCAGGCAAACTTTACCCTTGGCGGCAAGAAATTTATTTGTATCGACACCGTTGCCAAGCACAACTTTCGCTTCACGCCCGTTATTTCAGTTTTTGTTGATTGTGAATCAATGGGAGAGCTGGAGCGCGTGTACGCCGCACTTGCTGAGGGTGGTGAGGCGCTGATGCCGCTGGGGGAATACGGCTTCAGCCAGAAGTTCGGTTGGCTGAAAGACCGGTATGGTTTTTCCTGGCAGTTGAACCTGCCAAACGCTTAGGGTTTCCGTATCACCAGCTGCTTACTGTTGTCCCCGGAATAAAAAAAGGGACCCGGTTTCCTGTAGCTGGTGGAAAGTCCGGATCCCTCAGGAGGGTTGATTGATTATGGTTGGTTTTGGATTGTCGTCGTCAATCATTACCAGGTCCGCAGGTTCCAGCCGATACTGCCATGCTGACCGCCGCGCTCAGACCGGCGCTGCCGACGCAGGCGCCGTGCTTGCGTTTCAGGCTGGCCAAAGTTGCTCGCATTGGCTGCAACCAGCGTTTCCGGCACGGTAACAATGGCCTGCAAAGGCTCGACACGACCGAACATATCCCGGTAAGACCTCTTGATTACATTTATTAACATTTACTTATCTCCTTTGCGGACTTCCCCGGCCCGCTGCTGTAACAAAAATGAAACATTACTCTAGGTGAAAAAATCGCGTTAATCGTTTAACTGAAGCGCTTTTTTCATTGACAATACTACTGACAGACAGGCATATTAGCCAACGGTATTTTTTATATATAAGTTAAGAAAAACTTAATCATTATGCCTACAATTCCATTAAATGCACTGCGTACTTTTGAGGCCGTTGCGAGCCGGCTCAGCTTCAGTCGCGGCGCGGAGGCGCTCAACGTCAGCCCTGCTGCCGTCAGCTCCCAGGTTCGCGCGCTGGAACAACGCCTGAAGCAAACCCTGTTTCTCCGGCACGCCCGCCAGGTGGAGCTCACCAAGGCGGGGCGCAAGCTGTTGCCGGGTGTACAGCGCGGCCTGGCAGAACTGCGCCAGGCCGTGGAACTGGTCACCCAGGACAGCACGGAAGGCGTGTTGAATATCAGCATGATGCCGTCTTTCCTGCAGAAATGGCTGATGCCCCGGTTGGTGGGCTTCTACAGCTCAGAGCCAAATATCGACCTGCGCATCAACGCCGACAATGCCCTGGTAGATTTTGGCCAAAGTGATATGCACGCCGCCGTGCGTTTTGGCCCGGGCAACTGGCCGGGACTGGAGGCACAGAAACTTGCGGACGACTGGATATTGCCCGTCTGCAGTAAGCGGTTACTGGAAAGGACCGGTCCGATCAAGACATCGAAGGATTTCCGAAAACATGAATTGCTGTTCCTGGAAAGCGATATGTGGGACCCCTGGTTCCGCGTGATGGGCAGAAGCACCCGCGACAGCCGCTGGTCCATGCTGAACGACTCGATCAGCGTCTTGATGGCCGCCGAGCAGGGCGAAGGTATCGCACTCAGCCGCTGGTCGCTGGTGGCACGCGATATCGAGGCCGGTCGCCTGGTGCGCCCGATCGATGCCGTGGTCAAAGCGGAATGGTCCAGCTACTTCGTGGCGCCGCCACATTACTTCAACCTGCCGAAGGTCGTGACGTTCAGGGAATGGTTACTGGATCACTTTAGCCAGTTTGATTCCCCCGCACAGGCGGGGGGCATTAATACGGCGCTTTCTTGAGTTCGTAGATCGTCTCGATGAAACAACTCTCTACCCGCCCGGAGTCCCTGCGCACCAGCAGTTTGTCCTTGTCGGTCAGGTTGCCGACCGTCGTGCTATAGGCCAGGTTATCTGTTTCCGTCAGCCCGTCACAGGGACGCCGTGTGGTGATGAGGTAATAGCGTGAAGCACCCACGTATATGATCGCATTCCTGCGATCGATGTAGTTCCAGCTATTGATCTGGAAATCGTTGATGCGTTTGACCTGCTCACCCATCGAGTAACCCCGTTTGGCCACCTTTTCAGTCACCGGTACCTGCCGGGGAGGCTGGCTGTTGCACGCGCTTAAAAGCAGCACGGTCGCCAGGCCGGCCACTGCTGTTGTACAAACTGTCTTCATGTCTTCTCTCCGGCAGCCACCAGTAAAAAAATAGCAACGGGCAATTTCCTGTGCAGGACGTCGCCCGGTCGCCCGCCACGGCGGACTCAAGCGTTGGACAACCAAACCTGACGATGGATTCAATCCCGCCCGGAAATTTATACCAGTGGATAGCGGCCCCTTTTAATTAATATCAACCGCCACCACTTTTTAATTGGCTAAATCAGGCTGAGCGATTAAGCTTAGCGCCGACCCGTCTCTAACTATCCCGTATTTAAACTGATGAAAAAATTACTGAAACTCTTGATCTTTGTTCTACTGCTGGGTATCGCGGCCTATGCCGGCTATCGCTATTTCCTGCCCTCCATGATCGCGTCCACATTGACCTCGGCTGAACCCTCGCGGCTGGTACCCGAAAAGATGCAGCAGCAGGTCAAAGAACTCAGGGCGAAGATAGACCGCGAAGTCAAAGAAGTGCCGGCATTACTGAAAGAAACCCGGCTGGGAATCGATGACCTGGAGATCATCATTGACCGCGCTAACCCGGAACAATTTTTCAACGCCATCGCCGAACTTAAAACCACCACTCTCACGTCGACGGACCAGATCTTTGACATCTGCATGAAACATATCAGGATCGACGGCTATGACCTGGAAGTTTTCCGCGGCCCTTTCGTGCGCAACACCAGCGTCAAGAATATCCGCGAGGCGGTCGCCAAGGTCAACCGCGACGATATGCTCACACAGGTGAGCGTCCCGGTGCTCAAAGAGACTGCAAAACAGGTGTTGGCGTCTTCAAGGGAAAAGATACTCGCAGAAATGAACAGGTAGCCACGACTGGCAGAACCATCAGGTTCCCTTGTCCAACCCCTCGATGTAAAAGACCGGTACGCTGTTAACATCCAGCGCCGTCGTGACATCGGTGCTGAAAGTCATGCCGGCTTCATTCAAAGCGCGCCAGCAATTGATCATGACGTCATTTTTGAGCGTGACGAAATCGCGTTTGCTGCTGTCGGTATCGAGATAAAAGAACACCTGGTACTCGATGTGGCTGTCCGCGAACGAATTGATACTGACAAAGGCTTGCGGGTCCGGCAACACGTCGGGTACACGCCTCACCGTGCCTTCAAGCAGGGCGACAACCTGCTCCGGTTTGTCATGGTAGGCGATACCAATGGTGAAATCCGGCCGCCGCAATCCGTCGCGGGTGTAGTTGTACAATTCCTGCTTGAATATCTGGGCATTCGGCACGTAAACATCACAGGCGTCCGCTGTGCGGATATGCACTGAACGGATATCAAGAGCCTTGACCGTGCCGGTGAGGTCCCCGGTCTTGATGAGGTCACCCATCTCAAAGGGCCGGCTAAATACCAGGAAGATGCCGGCCAGCAGGTTTTCACCAATTTCCTTGAAGGCAAACCCGAGAACGATGGCGAGGATACCGCCCGTGGCAAGAACGCTGGCGGCGACGCCCTGGAAGCCCATAACGCCAAGCGCCAGCAAGACACCGGCAAAACGTATCACCCAGGTCACCAGGCGTTGGACGAAACCCATGGTGGTGCGGGTCTTTTCGCTAGCCCGCAGCACGCGCCCGATGACCTTGCCGGCGGCACTGCCGGCAAACCAGAAGATCAACAGCAATACTATCGCGTAGATCAACCGCGGGGAAAAACTCAGAAACGATTGCCAGTCGGCACGCAAACTTTCAAGAATGAATTCCATGCGCCTAGGCTAAACGGTTTTTACAGACTTTGAAAGAGTGCGACGGTGAGCCGCTCAATCCACCCCTAGTTGTTGCGCCGCGGCTTCGGCCGTCTGGGCGATCAACGTGGCAATCGTCATCGGCCCGACACCGCCCGGGACGGGCGTTATCAGTGAGCATGGCTCAATGGCGCCTTCGAAATCAACGTCGCCGATATTGCCCGGATTGTAGCCGGCATCGATCACGGTGGCGCCGACCTTGATCCAGCCACCCTTGACGAACCGCGGTTTGCCGACAGCTGCGATCAGCACATCGGCATTTCTGACCAGGCTGGGCAGAGAGCGTGTACGTGAATGACACAACGTGACCGTCGCGTGGCGGTTGATCAGCATCGAGGCCATCGGGCGGCCGAGAATGGGGCTCCGGCCTATCACCACGGCGTGTGAACCGTCGAGCTCCACGTTGTACTCGTCCAACAGCTGCATGATGCCCTTGGGTGTGCACGAAGCGAACGCTGGCATCCCAAGGATTACCCTGCCGATCGTGCTGGAGGTAACGCCGTCGACGTCCTTCTCCGGAGGGATCGCCTCAAAGGCCGCACGCTTGTCGATCGGCGCGGGAACCGGGTGTTGAATCAGGATACCGTGGACGGTTTCATCCACGGCCAGCCTGTTGATTTCGCCCACCAGCTCTTCCGTGCTGGTGCCGTGCGGCAGATCGAGCAACAACGATTTCATGCCTGCGTCTTCGCAACGCTTGCGCTTCATGCGGACATATGTGGCCGAAGCGGGATCGTCACCTACCAGCACGGTCGCCAGCGTCGGTATGACGCCGGTGTCTGCATGTATCCTTTCGACCCTCGCCCTCGCGTTATCGAGCACGCGTGCAGCGAGTGCCGTGCCGTCCATCAGTTTTGCTTTGTGAGTATTATCCATTGACCTGCCCTGCCCGCGGCGACCCGCCTGGCTGCATAATATCATCAACCACGGCACAGCCCCTGCCAGGCAGGGGCTTCATTGAACATCAACTCAGGGCGCCGTATGCGCTTCGCGCTGGTCGAGTATGCCCTCGATCTGGTCCATGATGGCGTTCATGCGGGTGAATACCGCCTGGTACGGCGCCGGCGTGGCCATGTCGACTCCGGCCTGATTCAACAGCTCATAGGGATAGTCGGAACCACCGGCCTTGAGCAGCTTCATGTAGTTTTCGACAGCCCCGGGGCGGCCCTGCAGCACCGCTTCGGCAAACAACGAGGACGCCGCCAGTGAAGTGGCGTACTGGTAGACGTAAAAGTTGTAGTAAAAGTGCGGTATGTAGGCCCATTCCACCGTGTACAAGTCATCGATGGTCAGCACACCCGCGTCATGGCCGTGATAGCGGCGTAACAGGTCAGCATAGATCTCGGTGAACTTAGCGCCGGTCAGGGCCTCGCCAGCTTCAGCGCGGTCATGGATGGCCAGCTCAAACTCGGCAAACATGGTCTGCCTGAAATAGGTTCCACGCAGCCCTTCCAGCGCACTGCCGAGGTAATAAAGGCGCTCATCATCGTTCCTGGCTTGTTTCAGCATGTGGTCGAGCAACAGCGCCTCGTTGAAGGTAGATGCGATCTCGGCCGTGAATATCGAGTAACGGGCAGTCGGGTACGGCTGGTTTTTATTGGCCAGGTAGGAGTGCATAGCGTGACCCCATTCATGGGCCAGTGTGGAGACCGACTCGTAATCTTCGTTGTAGTTCATCAGCACATACGGGTGCACGTCATAGGCGCTGCCGTTCATGTAAGCGCCGGAGCGCTTGCCGGGGCGCGGATAGACATCCATCCAGCGGCTGTCGAAGCCACTGGACATAACCTCGGTGTAAGCACTGCCCAGCGGCGCAACCGCTTCCAGTGTCAGCTGTTTGCCACTCTCGATCGAAAAGTCCAGGTCGGCCTCGACCAGCGACGGGTAAATATCAAAATAGCGCAGATCTTCCACCCCCAGCATGCGTCCGCGCAGGCGGAAGTAGCGGTGCAGCGTATCGAGGTTGTTGTTGGTCTCGCTGATCAGCGTGCGATAGACCGCCTCGGGTATGGCGTTATTGTCCAGCGAAGCGGTCAGGGAATTGGGATAACCACGTTGACGCTGCGTGAAAATATGCGCGTTGACCTGTCCGGCCAGCGTCGTACCCATGGTGCGCTCGAACTCTTTCCATTTGCCCCAGAACGTTTCGAACACGGCCTGGCGGTCGGAACGGACATCTACCGAACGGTACTTGGTGTACGCCGACTGGTCCAGCCGCACTTCTTCGCCCGTAGACAAGGTGATGGTTGGCCAGGGCATATCGGCATTGGCGAGGGTCCGATAGGTGTTGGAAGGCGTACTGCGTATCAACGAGGTCGCAGCCATCATGGCTTCGGCATCGGCATCGAGCACGTGTTTGGATTGCCTCAACGTATCTTCGATGTCATGCCGGTAGGGCTCCAGGGCTGCCAGTTCGTCGAGAAAAGCGCGCAGATTCTCTTCGCCGATCTCGAGAATCTCCGGATCTATAAAGGAGACTTTCTCGGAGAACTTGCTGCCCAGGATCTGTACCTCGGTGCGGCGCCGCTGGTTGTCAGCGTCGCGCGTATCGGCATCAGAGGCCATGCCGGCATAGGAGGAGATGCGGCCATATGCCTTGGCCATCTCGCTCAGCATCTCCGAACATTCCAGCAGTTTCGTGGCGCTAACGCCCAACTGCCCCTGGCAATGATCGATCCTGGCAAGGTCAGCCGCGAGGGCATCCTTGGCCTTGTTCCAGGCATCCACACTGGGGTAGAGATCCGCCAGGTTCCAGGTATCTTTTTCGTCTTGTGCGAGGCTGGTTGCAGCCAGCGAAACGGCGACCAGCAACATGATGATTCTTTTCATTTGAACTTCCTCTCTGGAGCGGCACGAAAGGCCGGGAGAAAGTGAATATTATCGCCCACAAAGACCGCCGTGGCAGTACCAGAAGTACTGCTTCAAGTGACTATTTGGCGTTTACTTGACGAACATCAAATAGACCGGCTGTCTGCGCCGGGAATTAGCTGGAGAAAGACCATGAAAAAGGCTGAACCCGGCCTTTGAAAACCCGTTGGCCACGCAGGCAAACCGGGCAAATAATCCTATACTAAGTAAACACTGACGAGAGGAGAGCCAAATGACCGTCACTTTATTGCAACTGTGGATGCCCATCCTGTTAGGCGCCTTCCTGGCATGGATCGCGAGCGCGCTCATCCACGTGGTAGCCAAGTATCACAACTCCGATTACCAGGAGCTTTCAAATGAAGAGGAGGTCATGACGGCCGTCGGCAACGGTTCGCCAAAGCTCGGGATTCATACCATGCCCTACTGCACGGAAATGTCTGAAATGAACAAGCCGGAGGTACAGGAAAAGTTCAACAAGGGGCCGGTTGCCATCCTCACCGTTTTCCCCAACGGCCTGCCCAACATGGGCAAGCTGATGCCGCAACAGATCGCGTTCTTTTTGATCGGCTGCATCCTGATCGCCTATTTGGCCACGCAGGTACTCACCACGGGCGCAGGTAACATGACGGTATTCCGCTTTGTATCCACCGCCGGATTCCTGACCTTCGGCTGGGCGATAATCCCGATGAGTATCTGGTACGGACACCCCTGGTCAACGACAGCGAAGTACTTGCTGGATGCGTTAATTTACGGCGGCGTGGTAGCAGGGGCTTTTGCCTGGTTGTGGCCGGGTTAATGAGAGCAGGGATGGGTATTTTTGAAGCGATAATGCGGCGAAACACTTCGCCACACACGCCTGCTTGACTATACCCCGATGCTCAGATAGCTTGGACGGCCGTTTAACAGGCAAGAAATTATGCGGCCGGCACTTTGCAGCAACCTGATGCTCATACAGGCACTCACCCGGGTGAGGCGTAATCCGGCATGAGTGGATTGCTCGCCCTGCTTGATGACGTAGCCGCAATTGCCAAGGTCGCCGCTGCTTCTATTGACGACGTGGCGGCGCAGGCAGCCAAGGCCGGCGCGAAGGCTGCCGGGGCGGTTATTGATGATGCCGCGGTCACACCCAAGTATGTGCATGGTTTTGAAGCCAGTCGCGAACTGCCCATCATCTGGAGAATCACCAAGGGGTCATTGAAGAACAAGCTGGTGTTCCTGTTACCGGCGGGTTTGCTGTTATCCGGTTTTGCACCCTGGCTGATTGCGCCGCTGTTGATGCTGGGTGGTGCGTACCTGTGTTTCGAAGGCGCGGAGAAAATCTATCATGCCCGTGCTTCCCACGATGAACCGCATCCCATCAAAAGAGCCAAGGCCGGTGACCCGACCCTGCTCGAAGAAAAGAAGGCTGCGGGCGCCATCAAAACCGACTTTATCCTTTCAGCAGAGATCATGACCATTGCATTGGCGGCAATCCCCGAGAGCAATTTCTGGATGGAAGCAGCCACGCTTGCCACCGTTGCCGTCGGTATCACCATTGCGGTCTATGGCTCAGTTGCGCTGATAGTCAAAGCCGATGACATCGGTCTGTACATGTCTGAAAACGGCCGTCTGTCTGTAACGCGCTTGCTTGGCAGAAGCATTGTTCGCGCAATGCCGCATTTCATGAACATACTGACGACCGTAGGAACAGCTGCCATGTTGTGGGTTGGCGGCTCAATCGTAATCCACGCTCTCGAGCAGATGGGTATGGGTTGGCTGGGGCATCATATACATGACTGGGCCTACGCCCTGGGTCACATGGTGTCTGAAAGCTGGCGGGCGACCGTTGAATGGTTCAGCAAGGCCGCAATGGATGGTGTGTTTGGACTTGCGCTGGGTATGCTGCTGATCCCCCTGGTGAAACAGGTTATCGAGCCGGCATGGGTGCGGATTAGGGGCGCCTCAGAATAAACAGGAGTCCACTCGGGTAACGCAAACTGCTGAAAAACAATTCCAACTTTTAAAATTCAGCCA
>JABDPJ010000117.1 GCA_013042835.1 Lysobacterales bacterium | reverse complement strand
GGGCCACGGCGTTTGTCGGCACGGGGTTTGAGTGTCCGCCGCGGAGCCTGGTGGTCGGTGTGCCGGCAGAAATCAAGCGTCAGCTTTCAGACAAGGAAGTTGCCTGGAAAACGCAGGGCACCCTCGAGTATCAGCAATTGGCAAAGCGCTGCCAGGCATCGCTGCAAAGAACTGAGGCCCTGAGCGAGGTGGAAGCCGGCCGGCGCAGAATGAAATCAGCGGACTATAAATTTAAACCTTGAGCTGGCCGGAGTTCAAACCCAGGCAAGCATCAGTGAGGGCGGGAACGGGGACGCCATTGGCACATAAGTAATGATGTGTACATGACGGGGACGCCTGGCAGGGCAGGTCAAGAGCTAGCCCCCTCCTGCCATGTTGGTGGCCCAGTCCGGAAAGCTGCTCACATCAATTTTGAAGACCAGTGTGCCCCAGAAATAGGTCACAATCGTAGTGATCACGACGCCAACCAGGTTCAACAGAAAACCGGTTTTAACCATGTCCTTAACGTGTAAACGGCCCGTTCCAAAAATAATCGCATTGGGTGGTGTTGCGACCGGCAGCATGAAAGCAAGCGAGGCGGCGAGGGTGGCCGGTATCATCAGCAGCAGCGGATTGATCTGAATGCTGACGGCAAGACCTGCCAGGATTGGCAGGATCATCTCGGTGCTCGCGACATTTGATGTCAGTTCGGTCAAAAACGACATCATTGCCACTATCGTGGATGTCAGCACCATCGGGTGAGTACCGGCCAGACCAGACAACTGTTCACCGAACCAGATAGACAGGCCTGAATCGACAAATCCCTTGGCCAAAGCAAATCCGCCTCCAAAAAGGATGACGATATGCCAAGGCAGTTTGTTTGCCGTCCGCCAGTTCATCAGTCTTTCTCCCTTGCGGGATTTGGAGGGAATGATGAAAAGAATGATTGAGATAAAAATCGCAACCGTACCGTCGTTGATATATCCGGGGTTTGCAAATAGCTGTGACCAACCGGGGATATTGACGAACCCGATATGAAAGCCTGATCTGAATATCCACAGAAACGCCATCGTGACAAACAAGACAAACACGATTTTCTCTTCGGGTTTGGCCGGACCCAGTAGCTGGTATTCTTTTCTGAATTCTTTTCTGTTTACGCCGTCCCAGGCTTGTTTCGGCCTATACATGAGAAATAACAAAATCCAGGCAGCGATGAACATCAGAGCGGAAATCCAGATCGCGAATATGAGCCAGTCGGCAAATGAAATTTCAGGCATTGAGGGAAAAATAATATTCGCAATTCGGGCAAAAGAGAGGTTGGGTGGTGTGCCAACCAGTGTCGCGATACCACCAATTGACGCTGAGTAGGCGATACCCAGCAGCAGGCCGATGGAATAGGTGCCAAGGTGTTCCTTGCCGAGAATTTCCTCCAGTTTGTAAATGATGGAAAGCGCAATCGGGATCATCATCATGGTGGTGGCCGTATTGGACATCCACATGGAAAGGAAAGCGGTAGCCGCCATGAAACCCATCAGGATTCTTCCGGGACTGATACCGAAAAACATCAATACCTTGATTGCTATGCGTTTGTGAAAATTCCATCGCTCCATGGCCAATGCCATAACGAAACCACCTAAAAACAAGAAAATCAGATGGTTAAAATACATTGAGGAGACTGTTTGCCCGTCCAGTACGCCAAATACGGGGAACAGCACGACGGGTAGTAACGCAGTCACCGCGAGTGGGACGGCCTCGGTGATCCACCAGATAGCCATCAGGATGGCGATGGCCAGTGTGTAGGTTATTTTTGGATTCTCAGGTGCCAGGTCTGTAAAAACTATCAACAGGATGCTTATCAGGGGTGCAATGATCAATGCTGCTATTTTGACCGTTGAGTTGCCGTTCTTTTTTTGCATCTGCACTCTTATTATTGTCAGCCTGGCGGTGAAGGATAAACCGATAATTACTTTAGCAGTATGTGCGGTTCAATGTAATCGGATTTCGACAGGTTAGCGTGTATTCAACGGTTCATTTCCAAGCCGTCCCCGCGGCCGGATGCACCGTTCGCTCCTGCAGATCCTGCGCCACCGGTCCTGGTTGTGGACCAGGTATCAATTATCCTCGCGCTCAACCAGCGTCATGATGTCGTAAACCGCGACGGTGACATTATCCTGGTTGGTAATTTCAGCATCCCAGACCACGACGCCCGCGGCGCGGTCTTCATCGGGGCGTTTCTCCTTGCGGATTTTCTCCTTCGCAGTCAAACGGACCCGGATGGTGTCGCCGATGCCGACCGGCTCGGTAAAGCGCAGGTTTTCGAGGCCGTAATTGGCCATCAGCGGGCCTTGTGCAGGGTCGACGAACAAACCGGCGGCTGCCGACAGCACGAAGTATCCATGCGCCACGCGTTTACCGAAAAATGATTCTTTGGCGCCTATTTCATCAAAATGTACATAGAAGTGATCGCCGGACAGGCAGCCGAAGTTAACGATGTCCGCCTCGGTAACCGTGCGCCGGTGAGAGATCAGGCTGTCACCTATCTCGACCTCGTCAAAGGTCTTCTTAAACGGGTGTACCGGGCCGAGTTTCGGCGTGGCACCGGTGGTGAATTGCCGTGTTATGGCCGTTAATGTATCCGGCGAGCCCTGCAGGGCCGTGCGTTGCATATAGTGCTTGATCGCGCGGCTGCCGCCGAGCTCCTCGCCGCCGCCCGCGCGGCCGGGGCCACCGTGGACCAGTGGCGCCAGCGGCGAACCGTGGCCGGTGGATTCCTTGGCGCAGTCGCTGTTGAGAACCAGCAGGCGGCCGTGCCAGGGTGCTGTGCCCAGTACGATCCTGGCCGCCTCGTCATTGTCTGCGGTGACCAACGAGCCAACCAGGCTGCCGCGGCCCATCCTGGCGAGTTCGATGGCTTCGTCTGCATTGGCGTAGGGCATGATTGTGCTGACCGGCCCAAAAGCTTCGACAGAATGTGCCGCGTCCGTTTGAAATGGCTTGTCGCAATACAGCAGCGTGGAAGGAAAGAACGCACCCTTGCGGCAGTCCGCGCCGAGTACGTCGAAGTCGCGTTGCCCGCCGTGAACTATTTCGTTGTCGCCAGCCAGTCGCTCGACGGCTTGCCAGACGTCTTCGACCTGGTCCCTGCCGATCAAAGAACCCATCCTCACGCCCTCCACGGACGGGTCCCCGACCGGTGTTTTGTCCAGTCTTGCCCGCAGTGCTTCGATGACGGCATCCACGTAGTCCCGCGGCACGATCGCACGACGTATGGCGGTACATTTCTGGCCGGCCTTGACGGTGGTTTCCTGCGCGACACCTTTGATAAACAGGTCAAATTCAGCCGTCCCCGGCGCTGCATTGGCGCCGAGAATGGAGCAGTTGAGTGAATCGGCCTCCATGTTGAAGGGGATGCTGTTGGCGACGATATTCGGGTGGCTCTTCAACATCTGTCCGGTGGCTGCAGAGCCGGTAAAGGTGACGCTGTCCTGTTCGTTAAGGTGGTCAAACAGGTCACCGGTGCGGCCGCACAGCAGTTGCAGGGAGCCTTCCGGCAGGATCCCGGATGCGATGATCTCCCTGACCATGGCCTCGGTCAGGTAGGACGAAACCGTGGCTGGTTTGACGATGGCCGGCACACCGGCGATCAGGCTGGGTGCAATTTTTTCCAGCATGCCCCAGCAGGGGAAATTGAATGCATTGATATGCAGCGACACGCCGTGTTTTGCGGTCAGGATATGGCGGCCCACGAAGCTGCCGCCGGCCGACAGGTGCTCGACCTTACCTTCCACGGCGAATGTTTCATTGGGTAGTTCGCGCCTGGCGATACCGGAATAGGCAAAGACGGTGCCGATGCCGCCTTCTATGTCGATCCAGCTGTCCGCGCGGGTGGCGCCCGTGCTGGCTGAAACCGAATAAAACATTTCCTTCCTGTCGAGCAGGTATTTGGCCAGCGCCTTGAGCATATTGGCCCGGTCATGAATAGTCATCCGGCGCAGCGCTGCTCCACCCACCTTGCGACCGTGTTCAAGCATGCCGGCAAAGTCTATACCCTGGCTGCTGACCCGGCCGATGAATTCGCCGTTGATGGCGTTGCTGACTTCCACGCCATCATCAGTGCCTGCTGTCCACGCACCGCATGCATAACTCTCAATTTTCATCCAGGGTCTCCGAAGTATTGTGGAAATAACGCTCCATTCGCAATGAATGGACGGGGCGTTGCTAAGACCAGTTTTCCAGCGTACTGACCAATTCCGTCAGGAAAGCGTTGGTTTGGTAAGCATCCACCACGCGGTGATCGATGGTCAGGCTGACGTAACACATTGGCCTGATCAGCATGATATCCTCACCGTCAACGTCTTTTATTTTAATCCGCTTTTCAATCTTTCCCACACCGAGTATGGCGGATTGTGGCTGGTTGATGATGATGGGCGTGGCAAACAGGCTGCCGGACACGCCATGGTTGGATATGGTGAAGGTACCGCCGCGGACATCCGCCGGCTTGAGTTTATTGTCCCGGGCACGCCCGACGAGGTCAGTCAGGCCGGCCGCGATGCCACGTAACCCCATGTTCTGCACCTGTTGAAGAACCGGCACGATCAGGCCCTGGTCACCCAATGCGGTGCCGATGCCGATATTGACATGGTGGTAGATCTCAAGGTGGTCATCGAACCAGCGGCTGTTGACCCGTGGCACCTTGTGAATGGCAGCCACGGCGGCGGCCACGAAATAGGCTGTCAAGGTCAGCGGAGTTCCGGCACTTGCATAGCTTTCCTTGTTGGCTGCCCGGTGTCGCAGGACGGCGGAGAGGTCGGCTTCAAACACGGCGGTAACATGGGGTGCGGTATGCATCAGGCTGGCAACCATGTTGTCAGCAATGCGTTTGCGCATCTTGTCGTGCGCTATGGTCTCGATGGTTTCACTGCCTTCAACGGCGGGTGGCGAGATGTTGGTTGAAGGTAATTCGGTTGCCGGTTGCTTTTCCCTGTCTGCGATCAGGGCTTCAACGTCCTGCAGGGTAATCCTGCCATCCCTGCCGCTGCCGGCGATGCCGCTGATGTCCAGCCCGTGCTGTAAAACACGCTGCCTGACTGCGGGGCTTAACTGGTCATTCATGGAGTGCTCACCAACTGACGCGGTCTCAGTGGAGGCTGGTTCATTTTCGGGCGCTGCTGGTGCCGTCTTTTCCGGGGCGGCAGCGGCATCCGCTGCGGTGTTCAGCGTACACAGAACGTCGCCCGGGTTGGCCTCTTCGTCCTGGCGGATCTTAATGTCGGCAATGCGTCCGGCCTCGGGCGCGGCGACCTCGATGACGACCTTGTCGGTTTCAATCTCAACCACCGGGTCATGTGCCGCTACGTCGTCGCCCTCGGCAACCAGCCAGCGGGTGACAGTCGCTTCCGTCCCCTCCTGTTGGTCTTCAGGAAAACGGATTTCGACAATGCCTGCCATATCAGAACTCGAGCAGGTCCTGCATGGCGGCCGTGATGCGCTCATTGTTGGGCACCACCGCCTCCATTAATTGCGGATTGTGGGGGCTGGGCACATCCGGCATGGCCAGACGCCGTGGTGGCGCATCCAGTTCAAAGAAGATGTTTTCCGTCAGGAAGGCGGCGATCTCGCCACCGAAACCTGCTGTGATGTTGTCTTCATGCACGATCAGGCAGCGGTGCGTCCGGCTGACCGATTCAATCACGCTTTCCTTGTCCCAGGGTGACAGCGTGCGCAGGTCGATAACCTCGATATCTCCGCCGAGCGCCCTGGCTGCTTTTTCACAGCGCGGCACCATCGCGCCCCAGGTCACCACCGTTAGCCTGTCGCCTTCACAGACCGTGGTTGCTTTGCCGAAAGGAACAACGTAGTCGTCACCGGGCCATGGGCGCCTTGCCCATGCATCGTCAAGCATCGAGCGGTGTTCAAAGAAGATCGTCGGGTTGTTGTCGCGCATGGCTGTGCGCAACAGGCCGGCAGCATCTTCGGCATTCGACGGCATGGCGAGTTGCCAACCTACCGCGTGCAGCCATTTCACTTCGTTGGCCTGGCTGTGCCAGGGGTCGCCAACCTTGAAAAAACCACCGGGAATGCGCACCACCATCGGTGCGGCGAAGCGGTTGGCGGTGCGCCAGCGCATCGTACCGCAGTCATTCAATTGTTCTTCGGCCGGGTCGGCATATTTGCGGAACTGGATTTCGGGAACCGGCATCAGTCCGGCGGCGGCCATACCCACGGCCCGGCCGATAATACCTTCTTCCGACAGGCTGGTGTCGAACACGCGGCCTTTGCCATGCTTGTCCTGCAGGCCCAGCGTCGCGGCATGCACACCGCCCTTGGGGCCGACGTCTTCGCCAAACACCACCACTTTGGGGTTGCAGGTCAACTCCGTATCGAGGGTGCGGCGGATGGCGGTCAGCATATTGATGCGTTCGCTCTCCGCCTGCGGCTCAGTCGTGGTAGCGGGAAATTTGTGCCCGTCGGGCCACAGGCCTCCCTGTTGTTGCAATTCAGGTTGGCCGTCGGAACCGGTTTCACTGAACACGTGGCGTTCGATGCCCCGCGGGTCGGGTTGCGGGCGCTGCCGCGCCCTTTTAACCGCTGCACTTACATCATGGCTGGCTTGGTCGGCTGTCACCGCCCAGTCTTCTTGTGTCATCAGGCCTTCGGAAATAACGAACTCCTGCAGGCGGGGCAGCGGGTCACGCGCCTGTTCCGCAGCGATTTGCATCTCGGTTTTGTACTTTTGCGTGTCCTGTCCAGAATGGCCGCACAGGCGTGGAACGGTCAAGCGTACCAACGCTGGCCCATGGCCTTCGCGAATGTGCTGTACAGCGCGGGCGAGATAGGTTGCTGTCTGCAATGGGTCACTGCCGTCGCCATCAAGTATGTAAAGGTTTTCAAACGAGGCAAGGTTCTTGGCGATGTTGCCGCCGGGTGTCTGCACGCTCGTGGGCACCGAAATCCCGTAACCGTTGTCCTCGATATAAAACAGCATGGGTAACATGCGGGTCGTGGCATTATTGATGGCCGCCCAGAAGCCACTCGTTGACGTTGAGCCGTCACCTCCAAGCGCGACCGCAAGTGCGCCTTCACAGTCTTGATCCGCCAGTTCCCTGGTTTTGTAGGCGATGGATTCAGCCCAGCCTGAAGCAGGTGTGAATTGCGCGCCAACGCCGCCGCTCATAGGCAGGAAGCATGGATTATCGTTTTTCCTGGGCAGGTTGAACACCACGCCGATGTCGCGGCCGTCACTCATGCCGCCCGAGCGCATCATCGGTCCGGCGATGGCATCTTCCAGGTCGAGCCCCAAGCCCAACAGAAACGGGCGTGAGCGGTAGTAACCAGCCGCTGCATCGTTAGCATTATCGAGTAAGGTGGCAAGAATGACCTGGGCCATATCATGACCGCGAGCTGAAAACTGGTACAGTACTTCCCGGTTCTTCAAAAGCTCGGTTTCTTCCAGGTCATCAATGGCACGTGACAGCAGGGTAAGGTAAGCGATACGCGTCCAGTCGAGGCCGGCGGCATGCTTGTGTTTTGTGTGGTCAAGATGACTGATTGATCTAACGATTGCCATTTCAATTTCCCGAATTACGACTTCCTATAAAAATTATATACCTGATTCGCCGGTATTTAATTGCGATTAATCAACACAAATGCAATATCAAAGGTATATAATTCTATTTTTATAAAAATATATTTAAGGATATTTTCATGAAATTGGACAAAGCGGACATTTCCATTCTGGAAGCCGTGCAAAAAGATGGCCGCCTCTCAAATCGTGACCTTGCCAAGGAGGTCTCGCTGTCGCCTTCACCGAGTTGGCGGCGCTTGCGCGCTCTGGAGGAAGCGGGTGTTATCAGCCACTATGCAGCGGTTGTAGACCGTAACAAGGTTGGCCTGTCAATCATGGGCTTTGCGCATGTCACCCTGCACGATCACAGCACCGACAAGGTGAAAAAATTCGATCGCGCCATCATGCGCGCCCCGCAGGTGCTGGAGTGTCATGCCACCAGTGGCGGTCACGATTACATGCTCAAAGTGGTGGCGCCCGACATGGCGTCCTACCAGGATTTTCTCAGTGATTACCTGCTGAAAATGGGTGTGGTGCGTACGGTGAACACCAGCTTTGCCCTCAAGGAACAAAAAAATACCACGGTGCTGCCGCTAGATCAGATCAAGTAGCACTGCCCAAGCGCACAAGAATTTCCCGGAATCTTTCAGGCTTTGCTGAAAATGGCCTTGAACTTACCGGCCAGCCCACCGGGAGCCTTGTCGTTGCCGGCATCCATGCAGCACTCGGGTAAAGTAAAAAACTGCAACTCACCCGCCTTGCCTTCAAGCACATGGTCCGCTGATACGGCCCTCTTCTCGAACTGTCGAGCCAGTTTTAAAGCGTCGTCGAGATATTGTGTATAACGTTGCTTGCGTTCCTCGAGCGGCATCGGCGATTCTGCGCCCGCACTGGCATCAAGTGCCGCCTCTAGGGAAAAACGCTGCAGGTTGGTCGGATCTTTTTTGCTGGTCCACGACCCATCATAAACGTTGAACTCGTAGAGGTGCAGAAACAGCGCGCCGTATCTTGCGACGAAATCCACCGCGTCCAGCAGGTAATCAACCTCGAGGTCATCCATGACATAGTGCATGCTGACCCTGCACCAACCCGGTTTGATACCGGAAAAACCACCGGTGACACAGGCGCGGTATTCCTCGGAAGTCTCATCATCGATATCCAGTAACCGGTGGCCGTAAGGTCCGGCGCAGGAGCAACCCGCGCGCGACTGGATGCCGAACAGATCATTCAGCAAGGTGGTAACGAACTTGGGGTGCAGGTACTGCATGGTGCCGGCTTTGTTATTGCTGGTCCTGATGTTGAATGAAACGATGCCGACCCGCCTGGCCGGATCCTGGTTGCCGAGAATCTCGATGCCGGGGTTGGACAGCCAGCGACTGAAAACCTTTTCGAGGATCTCGTGTTCCCGCTCTTCGATCCGCGCCACGGTGACACTGTCCTTGACCTCGAAAACCATGGCGGCCTTCAGAACCTGCAATACGCCGGGCGTGCCGGGCTTTTCCCGTTCTTCGATGCGGTGTATGAAATCCTGGTTCTCGGTACCGACATAATCCACGGTCCCGCCGGCGCTGACGGTCGGTGGCAGATCGCGGCGGTAAATACGCTCGTTGAAGATCAGCACGCCGCTGGAACCCGGTCCGCCCAGAAACTTGTGTGGTGATATGAATACAGCATCAAGTGAAGCGTCGCCTGCATACAATCCATCGGCCGGGTTCATATCAATCTGCACGTAAGGCGCGCTGGCGGCATAATCAAAACAGGCCATGGCGTCGTAACGGTGCAGCAGGGCGGCGATTTCATGAACAGGCGATTTGATGCCGGTTACATTGGAAGCCGCAGAGAACGAGCCGATGCGCTTGCGCCCCTGGAAAGCAGGATCCTGTAGCAGGTCTTCAAGGTGTTGCAAATCGATACCACCTTCCGGGTCCAGCCGCACCGCAATCACGGTGGCAAGATTTTCACGCCAGGAAATCTCGTTGGAGTGGTGCTCATAAGGGCCGACAAAAACCACCGGCTGATTCTCACGCAAGTATTTTTTAAAGTCGTTCACCTTGTCGGCGCCGAGTGCACTGCCGAGCAGGTCGCCGAGCAGTTGGCGCGTAACCGGGGGCAGTGAGACCCCGATCAATTGCTGCAGTTTGTCGATGGCGCCGGTGGCGCCGCTGCCGACGCAGATGATGCGGCCGCTGTCGCCGGCGTTAACCGAGCGTTTGATACTGTCCTCTGCTTCCCTGAGCAAACGCGTCATCGAACGGCCGCTGATGTCGTCCTCGGTATGGGAGTTGGCATAAATGCGTTGCAGCTGACGCAGGTAGTTTTCCACAAAACACAGGCAACGCCCTGAAGCCGTGTAGTCGGCATACATCATCAGGCGCTCACCGAAAGGTGTCTCGATGGGCGCATCAGCGCCAATAAGTTCGCGGCGTAAAAATTCAAAATCGATGGGGGTGTGCTGTGTCATGCAGTCTATGCGTCGTTAACTGTGCTCAGGAATAGGAAATCTTACATGAAATGGTCTTGCCAGGGCATGGGCATTTGCTTAGTGCCTCGCGCCCTTGCCAAGCGGGTCGTCAATGCAGCCTGCGTTTTTTCCTGTTCCAGCCGGGGTATTGGCCCGGTCAACCGGTGCTTGGGCGGGTTCCTGCTTTCCCCGGGCACCAGGGTGTCAAGAGTTGATGTGTCGTTCCAACTGTGCGCGAGTTCCGGGAAAACCCGGAAAACGACCCTGGCGCATCAGCCGGAACGACGTGGGGATTCTACACCGGATGGCCATCGTGGGTCTGCAAAATTGATTGGCCCAGATGGGCGTTGACAGGGTCGCTCACGGCAACCGTCAGCGACCCTGTTCCGGAACCAGTCATGCAGCCCACGGCATGGTCTTGACATCCTGCAATTCCCCGGGATTGCGCTATACTTCAAGTAGCTGATTTATCATAGTTTCCAACGCATTCAGGGAGAAAAATCATGGCCGTTTTGCTGAGTGACAGAGATGGCACGCTGGTTCCTGCAACTACGGAGGTCAATGCCGGTGCTCCGCTTGAGATCGGCAAACCGCTGGGGATGAGCATGCTCAGCTTTTTTCCGGGAACCATCAAGAACGACTGGGGTGGCAAAGCCGAGATAATGATCACGTCCGAAATTCGCTTCGGCCCGATGAACCAGGCGGCCCCGAGACGGATCAATATGCTGTTGCAGAAATATAACTTCCGGCAAGCGCCGGTTATCAGCGACTATGGTGGCGATGTCTATGGCGATCCCATGCTTTATTACTCGAAGGCGTACGCCGGCCAGAGAATCGGCCTGACATTGCGAGGTGTCGAGACCGACAAGATATCCCGCAGTACCTGGAAGGGTATGGAAAAGGTGATCTCAACCGTTGGCAACCTGGCGCTGTTCACCTCTGCCGTGCCATACATTGGTTATATTTCAATCGCAAAAAACGTCATACGAATTCTCAGCAAGGCGCTGGTTCGAAATGACCGTTTGCAGACATCCCGCGTGGATCTGTATTTCAAGGAGGACAACAAGAAGCTTCTGCAGACCGGCCGTTACCTGATTTGGGAGCATGGCAAAGGTGCTACCTGGGCCACAATGATCAAGAACTACCGGCTCACCGGTGCCGGGGCGCCTGAGCCTAACCAACTGGTGTCTATCAAGGACGGGTCGCCGTTCAAAGTGGCGCCTTACTTCGTGGTCCAGATCGACCGCAAAGCTAGGAAAGCCTATGCTGATTTCGAGATCGGGGCGGGCTCCGCCGAGCTTCTCGATAACTGGGGAGACAAATCCCAGGGCGCCACGGTTCTGGATGCGATTCAGCAACTTGCCGAGCAAGTTAATGACGCCCGGCAATTGACTCAGATCGAGGACCTGGTCAGCGACCTGAAGAAAGCTGAAAGCGATGAAGAAAAGGCGATGATCAGGGAGCAGATCAAGGCCCACAGCGAACTATTTACGAAGAACAACTCAGCGCTATTAAACGAGCTTCTTGCGTCGTATTTAAAGTGAGAATCGGTTCAGGTCCAGGCGGGCCTGAGAGAAGATCGGGCTAATGGGATTTGATTTTCATTGTCGGAATGTCTGTTGCGTGTTTTAATGAATTTGTCGCATGATCAGCCATTTACAATTTTTTTTAGGGTGTTTAAGGGCGTGTCGGTGATTTTTTTTGCCATTGCGACGCCAGTTTTTAACCAACGAAGGTACGCCCTTTTTCCGGGCGTAAATTTGATAGTTCGTTCTAATGGGGGTTCGTCATGAAACGCATATTGACCTTGTTTTTGCTGTTCGTTAGCTTCAATGTTTTCGCCATTGAAATCAATTCCAGGCTAAGTGGTATCTGGTATAACGCAGACCAGAGTGGACATGGTTTGAATGTAGCGGTTCTGGATGAAAACATTACGATCGTTTATTGGTATGTCTACCATGTAGATGGTACACCGATGTTTTTGATTACAGTTGGTCAAAACCTGGGTGACCGAATCACCGGAGTTACTTACTACAACACGGGAATGCAGTTTGGTGACTTCAATCCGGCCGACATTCAGGAAACAGAGTGGGGAACGTCCACGCTTATCTTCAATGACTGTCACTCAGCGTCTCTTCAGTATTCTGCAAATGATCCCGCATATGGCAGCGGCACGATTCCTATGCAGCGACTGGCCTCTGTTGCAAGGTTAAAATGTTCGGATAGTCCGCTACACGGAACCTACTTCGGGACCTGGGCAGATAGTGGTGAGGTTGGATACGGTATTGCCACGCTTTTCGAAGATGGATACATGGTTTTTGGGGCGGCAAGTGATGCATCTGGAGAGGTTGGTGTAGGTGAGTGGTGGGTAACCGGTTCCAATAGTTTCGCGTTCACCGCGACTTCATATTCTGTCGCCGGGGGCTGGGTCGATATTACCGGCAATGGAAATTTTAACGAAGATGCTGTGACAGCATCCTATTCCGGCAATGGAGAGTGGGTCTCGACCCCGGTTCCATCTTTCCAGCACGGTTTAACCACCTCGAAACTGGCCGGTGCTTACGATATTCAAGATGTGGATGGAGCGATAGTCGGATCGTTAACTGTCCAGAATGATGGCAGCGTCAGCGGTACAACTTCCCTCGGGTGTAGTTTCGCTGGAGCGTTTTATGTGCCCAATACGAGTTTCAATCAAGCCTACCTTGAGTTGGATGTAACGAATTGTGGTGACACCGTCATTGTCGTTGGATCAGGAGTTTACAACAACCCGCAAAGAGCAATAGCCGTTGCAGCCGCAGACGGGTGGTATGGGTACGTTTGGAAATTGCAGTTGAAGTAGCAGTAGCAGGCGACAACCCTCTTGATGCACCAGCGCCTGCTTGCTCCCAGCCACGCTAAAGTCATCAACGTGCACATAAAGTTGGCACACAGGGGATGCGTCATTCAGGTTGATCAGTCGACTTGCTATTAACTATCTTTCGTCGGAAATTAAACTGGCGCTCCCTACGAGAATCGAACTCGTGTTTCAGCCTTGAGAGGGCCGCGTCCTAACCGCTAGACGAAGGGAGCGTTTTCCTGTTATTGCAGCAGGGTGGTCATGTTAAACTACCCTGATCATGTTGTTCAACCGGCAACGACGGCCGGGTGACAAAATTTTTCAGCACATTTCAGGAAATCATCATTACTAAGCATATTGTTATTCCGTTTGCCGAGCATGGGATCGCTGTTCAGCAACTCTGCCCGCACGCCACCGAGGTGGTACGACGTTTGCAGGAAGAGGGCTACGAAGCCTACATTGTCGGCGGCAGCGTGCGCGACCTGTTATTGGGCAAGGTACCCAAGGATTACGACGTGGCCACCGACGCGATTCCGGAGGAAGTCAAAACCGTTTTCCCGCGGGCGCGCATCATCGGCCGCCGTTTCCGCCTGGCCCACGTGCGTCTCGGCGGGACCTTGATAGAGGTCGCGACTTTTCGTGGCCCCCAGGTCAGCGATGACGATGATCATGCCCACAAAAACGGCCGCATCCTCCGGGATAACGTCTGGGGTAGTCTCGAAGAGGATGCGGTGCGCCGCGACTTCACCATCAACGCCCTGTTCATGGACCCGGTCAGTGGTGACATCCAGGACTTCGTCGGCGGCTATAAAGACCTCGCGGAGCGCAAATTGCGGTTAATCGGCGATGTCCGGACACGTTACCGCGAGGACCCCGTGAGGTTGTTGAGGGCAGCACGTTTCGTCGCCAAGCTCGGTGTGGAGCTGGGTGAAGAAACGGCCAAGCCGATCAACGAAATGGCACCGTTGCTGAAAGACATACCGCCCGCCCGCATGTTCGAGGAAGTCTGCAAGTTATTCATGACCGGACACGCATCGAGGACACTGGAAACGCTGCAGCGTTTGCACCTGACTCACGCCCTGTTTCCGGTACTCAAGCGGCGCGGCAAGTCGGGCAAGGTTCAAACCGGTATCTTGATGGAACAGGCCATGAAAAACACCGATGCCCGCATTGCTGTCGAAAAACCGGTGACCCCCGCTTTTTTGTTTGCCGCATTGTTTTGGCAACCGGTGCGCGCCCGCGCTGACGTGCTTTGCTCACGCGGGATGAAGGAATACATGGCCCTTGGCCAGGCGGCGGACGAGGTCATGGCCAGGCAGGTTAAACGGACCGCAGTGCCGCGTCGCTTCAGCGTGATTACCAGTCAGATATGGACCATGCAGCCACGTTTTAACAATAAGCATGGCCGCCGGGCAAAAAGCCTGATGAACGAGCGGCGCTTCAGGGCAGCCTATGATTTCCTGTTGCTGAGAGCTGAAGAGGACGAATCACTCAAGGGTCTCTGCGATTTCTGGACCGAGGCTCAGAAGGGTGTGGAAATGAATACTGGTCAGGGCGAACGGGAAAACAGAAAGCCCCGCCGGCCTGCGCGGCGCGGGAGACGGCGGCGCAAACCGGCTGCCAAGTCCTGATCCGGGGATTGAGGGCCACGCATGACAAAAGCATGGCTGGGCCTTGGCGCGAACCTGCATGAACCCGCACAGCAACTCAGGCAGGCGTTAACAAAGATTCAGGCAGTGGAGGGTGTCGAGGTGCTACGGACATCCTCCTTTTACAGCACACCGCCCTGGGGTGATGAAAACCAGGACGACTTTATCAATGCGGCCACGCAAGTTGAAACCAGCCTGGATCCGCTTGCACTGCTGCATGCGATGCAGTCAATCGAGCAGGCGATGGGACGGCAGCGCAAGGGCCGCCGTTGGGGACCGAGATTGATCGACATAGACCTGTTGCTCTATGGCGATGAGCAGCTGCTTACAGATGAACTCGAGCTGCCGCACCCGCGTATGCATGAGCGGGCATTCGTGTTGGTGCCGTTGGCAGAACTTGAGCCGGGATTGGAAATTCCCGGTCAGGGCGGTATAGAGAAGTTGCTGAAGCAACTCGATTGCTCCGACATCCACCCTGTTGGAAAACATGTCCAGCCCAGTGCACCCTGATGTTGAAAGAATGCCGGCACACCGGTAGTTGTGGTATAAATATCACTGAAAAGGAAATTTGTTGTTTTTTTGTCCAGAAAAGGTTGCAATTGTTGTCGTTAGTGGTATTATTACAACCAATCTTGGTAAGACTGCAACACTGCCAGGATCGCAGGGCGCGAAAAGACGGATACATCACTCCAAAATATGCCCTTCTCCCTTACCGGAGAAGGGCATTTTTTTTGGTGGGTGTTTTTGGTCAGATAGTTTATTAAAAGTTAATATAAAACATATAGATATCAAGCCACGTTTAAGTTCTGAGAAAAGAGTTGTGCATCAATTGGCGGCCATTTTTCAAAACTGACCAGGCATTTTCGGTGACAATGATTGTTATCGGGTATTTGAATTGAATGAATAAAGGTGCAAAAAAACATCATGAGCCAGGATTTTCTAGAATTGTTGCGGAAATACAACATTAAACCGGTAAAAAATTCGTTGGCAGAACACCTTCGCGAACCGGATCGCTTCGAATCGTTCAGCGCAAAAACAGGTGATCTGCTGCTGGATTTTTCCCGCACGGGCATGGATCAGCAAGTCCTCAAGCAACTGCTCGCAATGGCCGAAGACCGTGGATTGAAGCATGCCCGAAATCGGCTGTTCGCAGGTGAGAATGTTAATTTCACCGAGAACAGGCCGGCCATGCACATGGCGATGCGAAGTGACGACGTATTGGCTGGACTCGGAACCAAAACCGCCACGCTGGTCAGCGATACCCGCCAGCGCATGCTTGAGTTTGCATCCGCGTTTGCAGCCGGGCATCTGCCCGGTCAACCGGGACAGGCTGTCCGGCACATCATCCACATTGGCATTGGCGGCTCAGTGCTGGGACCGCGCCTGTTAATCGAGGCGCTGGGCGAGGGTGATTCGCCGCAGGTACATTTTCTGTCCTCGGTGGATGCGCATCTGCGGACATCCCTGCTGGCCAGCCTGGACCCGGCCGGGACGGCGGTAATCGTGGCGACCAAAAGTTTTACCACGGGTGAGACCCTGCTGCACGCGCGCCGAGTCATGGACTGGATGGAACAGGCGCTGGGCCGGGAAGTTGCCCAACAGCGCCTGTTTGCTGTCAGCGGAAACCAGGAGGCCGTCGACGCCTTCGGCGCGTTGCGGGAAAACACCCTGTATCTGCCTGACTGGGTCGGTGGCCGTTACTCGATCTGGTCGGCTGTCAGCCTCGCTTCGGCCGCGGTGATGGGCGCAGACGGATTCAGCGAGTTGCTGCGCGGTGCTGCCGAAATGGACCGGCATTTTCAAACGGCCCCGTTAGCCGAAAATCTGCCGGTACTGATGGCACTGACCGATATATGGCACCGCAATGTTTGCAAATATCCGGCGCAAGTGGTCATTCCCTACGATTACCGTTTGCGCTCCTTGCCTGCATACCTGCAACAGCTAGTCATGGAGTCAAACGGGAAATCGGTGGATAGCCAGGGCAGGCGGATTGAGTATTCGACCTCGCCGGTATTGTTCGGAGAGCCCGGTACCGACGCCCAGCACTCCCTGTTCCAGATGTTCCACCAGGGTACGGATATCGTGCCGTTGAGTTTCATCGGTGTCATCCGTCCCGACCACGGGGACAAGGAAGCGCATGCTGCCTTGCTGGCCAATATGCTGGCCCAGGCGACGGCCCTGGCTACCGGCACTGCAGGATTGGGCGATCAGGAAACCACGGATGTACACCGGCAAATGCAGGGCCAGCGGCCTTCCGTCATCGTACTGCTGGATAGCCTGACCCCCTTCGCCCTGGGCCAGTTGCTGGCCTTGTATGAGCACAAGGTATTTGTCGAAGGCGTAATCTGGGATATCAACTCTTATGACCAGTTCGGCGTTGAACTGGGCAAGGTGGTGGCAAAAGCCATTCAGCCGGCCCTGGAAAGTGATTCGACAGGTGTTGCAGAAAATTTCGGATTGGATGGAATACTGGATTACATACGCAGCAAGGATTAAGCAAATAACGCGCGAATCACACTGAACAGTTTTAAAAAGCAGGCGCTCGTAACGACCCCATCCAATCATGCACAGTGCGCCAGGGGGCGGGTGGGCCTCCAGAGAACTTAAAAAACACCTGGCCTGGTAATTCGCGCGATCCCGAAAGGCTTCGCGTCGCACATCCATGTGCTCCATCGCGAAGTACCGTACATCCTGTACATAACAGCGTGTCTCTGGAGGCCCACCCGGCCACTGGCGAACCCCTGGCGGCTTCGAAACAACGGAGTGCCATCCGGCCGCCTGGACACGGTCACCTTCCCCCTGAGACACGCCGCAAGTATGTCCCTATAGTCTCTTCAAAAACGTCCCTGTTTTTGAAGGTCTCAGGGGGAAGATGACCATATCCAGGCTAGCTTGGGTTGCGTCCAGTGAAGAAATGCACAAGCAGGTTCCCATTCGACTTCATTCCGACAAAGTTTTGTCCTGTTGGGGTCGGTTATGTTTCGCACCCGGTGAACGCCCGGCCGCTTCGAAACAACGGAGTGCCATCCGGCCGCCTGGACACGGCCACCTTCCCCCTGAGACACGCCGCAAGTATGTCCCTATAGTCTCTTCAAAAACGTCCCTGTTTTTGAAGGTCTCAGGGGGAAGGCAACCATATCCAGGCCAGGTTTGGTTACATTCAGGGAAAAAATGCACAAGCAGGTCCGTATTCGACTTAAATCAGCTAACGGTCTTTTTTGTCCTGTTGGGGTCGGTTATGCTTCGCACCTTAATATTTGAACAGGCTCGAAGGCCGGATAAACCATGCAACAAACGCCCTATAATCCGTTAGAAATCGAAGTGCGCGTCCAGGCGCGCTGGGATAGCGACAGGACCTACCAGGTAACGGAAGATCCCGAAGCTGAGAAATTCTACTGCCTGTCCATGTTGCCCTATCCGTCAGGTGCTCTGCACATGGGCCACGTGCGGAATTACACCATCGGTGATGTCATTAGCCGCCACCAGCGGATGCTGGGCAAAAATGTATTGCAGCCGATGGGTTGGGACGCCTTCGGCCTGCCGGCGGAAAATGCCGCGATCAAGAACAATACGGCGCCGGCCAAATGGACCTATGCGAATATCGAAAACATGCGCCAGCAACTGCAGCGCCTGGGTTTTGCCTACGACTGGTCGCGCGAATTTGCAACCTGCTCACCGGATTACTATCGCTGGGAGCAATTGATGTTCACCCGCCTGATGGAAAAAGGCCTTGCCTACCGCAAAGACTCGGAGGTCAACTGGGATCCGGTTGACCAGACGGTGCTGGCCAATGAGCAGGTCATCGATGGCCGTGGCTGGCGCTCCGGCGCCGTGGTTGAGCGCCGCACCATCCAGCAATGGTTTTTGCGCATTACCGATTATGCCGATGAATTGCTTAGCGGGCTGGATGAGCTGGAGCAATGGCCGGAAGCGGTCAAGACCATGCAACGCAATTGGATCGGCCGCTCGGAAGGCTGCGAATTCGGTATGCGCGTCTGTGATGCTGATGGCGTCGTTCAGGACGATGCGCCTGCCGTGGATGTCTTCACGACCCGTCCGGATACCGGGTTCGGTATGACCTATGCGGTCCTGGCCCCGGAGCATCCTTTGGTGGCCGAGGTGACCAGTGACGCACAGCGCGAAGCGGTCGAAGCCTTCGTTGAATCGGTGCGGCAGACCAGCGAAGCCGACCGGATGTCGGCCGAAGGCACACTGGACAAGCGTGGCGTCGATACCGGCGCGTTTCTTTATAACCCATTCACCGGTAAACCTGTGCCGCTGTACATCGCCGATTACGTTTTGATGGGTTATGGCACCGGCGCGATCATGGCCGTACCGGGACAGGATCAGCGCGACTGGGATTTTGCCAAGGCGCACGGCTTGCCGATTGTGCGCACTGTCGAAACACCGCCGGGCTGGGAAGGTGAAGCTTATGTCGAAGACGGTGTCGCCATTAACAGCCAATGGCTGGACGGGCTAGCGGTTACCGAGGCCAAGGAAAAGGCCATGTCCTGGCTTGAAGAGAACGGCATTGGCGAGCGCAAGGTCAATTTCCGCCTGCGTGACTGGGGTGTCAGTCGCCAGCGTTACTGGGGCTGTCCGATTCCGGTCATTTACTGCCCGGATTGCGGTGCACTGCCGGTGCCGGAAGACCAGTTGCCGGTCGTCCTGCCTGAAGACGTGACTTTCATGGGCGTGCAATCCCCGATCAAGGCGGATGCCGGGTGGCGCAGGACCGAGTGTCCTCACTGCGGTGCTGCCGCCGAGCGCGAGACCGACACCTTCGACACCTTCATGGAATCTTCCTGGTACTTTGCACGATATTGTTCGCCGGGCGCAGATAGCATGGTCGACGAGCGCGCCAATTACTGGCTGCCGGTGGATCAGTATATTGGTGGTATCGAGCACGCCATATTGCACCTGATGTATTTCCGCTTCTATAACAAGTTGATGCGGGATGCCGGCATGCTCGATGCCGATGAGCCCGCTACCCGCCTGCTGTGCCAGGGCATGGTCGTGGCAGAGACTTATTATCGCGAAGCCGGGGACGGCAGCGTCACGTGGTTCAACCCGGTGGATGTCGATGTCGAGCGGGATGATAAGGGCAAGGTGATCGGCGCCACGCTGATCGAAGATGGTGATTCGGTGGAAATTGGCGCGGTTGAAAAAATGTCCAAGTCCAAAAATAACGGCGTCGATCCGCGGCACCTCGTGGATCGCTATGGCGCGGATACCGTGCGCCTGTTTTCAATGTTTGCTTCACCACCCGACCAGTCCCTCGAATGGTCGGATTCCGGCGTGGAAGGCGCCTTCCGGTTTCTGCGCCGGCTGTGGTTCATGTGCACGGAACATGTTGCGGCAGGTCCTGTCGAGGCATTGAATCCATCCGGACTGAATGCGCAGCAAACCACCATCAGGCGCTATGTACACGATACGATAGCCAAGGTGAGTGACGATGTCGGTCGCCGCCAGACATTCAACACGGCAATTGCAGCGGTCATGGAACTGAGCAATCACCTCGGCCGGTTCGAAGACCGCAGCCCGCAGGGCCGTGCCGTACTGGACGAGGCCTGGAAGGCCGTGGTGCGCCTGATGGCGCCGATCACACCGCATGTCTGTGAAACCCTCTGGGAAATGCTCGGCCAGCAAGACAGCGTGGTCAATACGCCTTGGCCCGAGGTGGATGAGTCGGCGCGGGTGCGGGATCAGATCACGCTGGTTGTACAGATTAATGGCAAGTTGCGCGCCCGCGTGGAACTGGCGCCCGGCAGTGATGAAGAAACGGCCATGGCAGCGGCCATGGCGGAGCAGAATGTCACCCGGCATACTGATGGCAAAAGCGTGCGTAAAGTGATCTACATTCCGGACCGGTTGCTGAATATCGTGGTAGGCTGAAACGCATGAGGAAATTACACTTCGCCGTTTCGCTGCTGGCCACTGTGCTGCTCGTGAGCGCCTGCGGGTTTAAGTTGCAGGCACGGGCCGAGTTACCACCCGAGATGCAGCGCACGAAGCTCGAAGTGGTTGATCCCTTTGGCGAATTTTCACGCCGCCTGGAAGTGCTCCTGGAACAGAACGGGGTGGATATCGTGACAACAGCCGCGGATGCCGCCGTGCTTGAAGTCCCGGTTAATGAAATGCGCAAGGAAATTCAGTCCATCGGTGATAACGCCCGTGTCCAGGAATTCCTCGTGCGACATTCCGTGCAGTTTCGTTTACTGGACAAAAGCGGCGCTGAACTGATCCCCATGCAGACGTTTGAAATGAGCCGCGTCTACAAATTCAATGAGCAGGACATCCTGGCCGCCGAACGCGAAGACGAGTTTTTGCGCAATGACCTGGCCGACAGCCTCGCACGCATGGTCGTCAGGCGTCTGGGAACCTATGGCAAGTAAGCTGCTATGAAGCTCAGGGCGGAGCAGCTCGCAGGACAACTGCAACGCGGACTGGCGCCGGTCTATCTCGTGGGTGGCGAAGAACCCCTGCTGCTGCAGGAGTGCTGCGACCAAATCAGGCAGGCGGCACATGAGCAGGGTTTTGTCGAACGCGATTTACTGCAGGTCGAACGCGGGTTTGACTGGTCGGAACTGGCGCAGGCAGGCGCACCGTCCCTTTTTGCGACCCGGAAGATCATCGATCTGCGCCTGCGCACCGGCAAGCCGGGCAGGGAAGGTGGTAAAGCGTTCACCGAATGGGCCGCCGCGCCCGATCCCGACACGCTGCTGCTGGTCAGTTGTGAGCAGTGGGACAAGAATTCACGCACGTCAAAATGGGCTGCGAGCCTGGCGAAGGCAGGTGTGCAGGTGGACATCTGGCCAATCAAGGCGCAGGAATTGCCGGGCTGGCTGGAACAGCGCATGCATCAACACGGCATGCAGCCGGAACCCGAAGTGGTGCGCATTCTGGCCGACCGGCTGGAAGGCAACCTGCTGGCGGCGCAACAGGAGATTGACCGGCTGGCGCTGATCCGGGG
>JABDPJ010000116.1 GCA_013042835.1 Lysobacterales bacterium | reverse complement strand
TTGTAGTTCATACCGCCGACTCTTTTACCTTTTAGCAGTTCTTCCTTAATATCGGGCTCGCCCGCTGCTGCCAGCAGTGTTGAGAGCATGTCTTCGTGCGCACCGATTTCGTTATTGACGGTACCCGGCTCAATGACACCAGGCCAGCGAATGGCGGTGGGTACGCGGAATCCGCCTTCCCACTGGGTGGCTTTCTCATTGCGGAACATCGTCGTGCCGCCATCAGGCCAGCTGAACACTTCCGCGCCATTGTCCGTTGAATACATGACGATGGTGTTGTCTTCAATACCCAGTTCCTTGAGTTTGTCGAGCAACTGGCCAACGTGGCCATCATGTTCAACCATGCCGTCGGCATACACGCCGAGACCGGTCTTACCTTCCGATTCCGGTTTCAGATGCGTCCAGATGTGCATGCGGGTGCTGTTCCACCAGACAAAGAAGGGTTTGTCGGCCTTGACTGCCCGATCCATGAAGTCCATTGCCCTGACAGTGACTTCTTCATCAACCGTTTCCATACGCTTGATCGTTAATGGGCCGGTGTCTTCAATTCTTCCATCAGCAAAAGAGTGGATTACACCACGTGGACCGAATTTCTTTTTGAATTCCGGATCCTTGGGGTAGTCGGGATGCTCCGGTTCCTGTTCAGCGTTCAAATGATAGAGGTTGCCGAAGAACTCATCGAAGCCATGGTTGGTCGGCAACATCTCATCAAGGTCACCCAGGTGATTTTTGCCGAACTGGCCCGTCATGTAGCCCAGCGGCTTGAGCAGACCGGCAATTGTCGGATCTTCCTTCTTCATGCCTTCCGGTGAGCCGGGCAGTCCGACCTTGGTCAGGCCGGTGCGCATTGGTGACTGTCCCGTAATAAAAGCGGCACGACCGGCGGTACAACTCTGCTGGCCGTACCAGTCCGTGAACACGGCGCCTTCTTTGGCGATGCTGTCAATATTCGGTGTTTTGTACCCCATCATGCCCATGTTGTAGGCACTGACGTTGAACTGGCCTATGTCGTCACCCCAAATCACCAGTATATTGGGTTTGTCAGCAGCGCTGGATGCCGAGCTGAACACCAGCATCAGCAGTCCCAGCGAGTAAATGATCCATCTGTTCTTTCGTAACATGTCGTCCTCCTGTGAATTTAATTTTGGCTTTTTAAAGCCTGTCCAACGCGGGTACAAACTGTTGGCCGTCGAACGCCTTATCGAACGTGGTGATCAACCGTGAGCCAGCGAACCTCGCCAAACGTTACAAATGATAGCGTGTACGTAAAGTGTAGGGAACAACATTTCTGACCCTTCTAGAAACTTTTCTCAGTCCTCGGTGGTGAATGAAAGCCGAGTTTTTCAAACAAATTCAACGTATCCACGCTCCACTGGAACAGATTCATAATAGTAAATGATTATCATTTCACTGTGTCTGACACCGGGTTTAACCTATAATTGCTGGTTCAAATTAAGAAACTGCAGCAGAGCACATGCACATTCGCCGTACTAAAATCATTGCCACCCTGGGCCCGGCTACTGATACTCCGGAATCGCTGCGGGACCTGATTGCAGCGGGCGCCGACATTCTCCGCATCAATATGTCCCATGGCACGCACGATGAACAGGCGGCCAGGGCAACGCTTGTCAGGGAAGTCGCCAGGGGTTTGGGCAAGGAAGTTGCCATATTGGCTGACCTGCGCGGGCCAAAAGTGCGCATAGAGAAGTTTAAAGATGGTTCGGTCGAATTGAAGTCGGGAGATACGTTTACACTTGATGCTTCAGATCAGCCCGCCATAGGCAACCAGTCTCGCGTAGGACTCACGTACAAGGGCCTGCCCGGTGATGTTGACGCCGGTGATCTGCTGTTGCTGGACGACGGCTTGCTGACCATGCGGGTTGTTGAGATCAGCGGCACGGATATTGTCTGCAAGGTGGAAACTGGTGGAGCGCTGGGAGACCGTAAGGGCATCAATGTCCAGGGTGGCGGGTTGTCACTGCCCGGAATTGCAGAACACGATATCGAAGACATACCCAGGGCGGCCGCCATGGGCGCCGACTACCTGGCAGTGTCTTTCCCCCGCAATGCAGAGGACATGATCGACGCCCGTAATCGCTTGCGTGCGGCAGGCAGCCACGCACGCCTGGTGGCGAAAATCGAGCGTACCGAAGCCATCGAAAACCTCGAAGAGATCATTGCGGCGTCGGATGTCGTACTCATTGCCCGGGGAGACCTCGGTGTCGAAATTGGTGATGCGGAACTACCTGGACTGCAAAAGCTGATCACCAGCAAATCGCTTGAGCAGAACCGCGTGGTGATCACCGCTACCCAGATGATGCAATCCATGGTGGAAAGCCCGATTCCGACGCGCGCGGAAGTGCTGGATGTCGCCAACTCGGTATTTGATGGTACTGACGCGGTTATGTTGTCCGCCGAAACTGCGGTCGGACGGCATCCCGACACGGTTGTCGAGGCCATGAACAGGATTTGCCTCGGGGCGGAAAGACACGCGCAGACCCGTCCGGATTGCGAACACCTGAACGTGCAGTTCCAGCGCATTGACCAGGCGATCGCCATGGCAGCCATGTTCATGGCCACGAACGTTTCGGTCCAGGCAATCGTGGCATTGACCGAATCAGGTTCTACTGCACAGTGGTTATCCCGAATCCGTTCCGACGTGCCCATTTTTGCACTGTCGCAAATGCGGGACAGCCGCAGGCGCATGGCCCTATATCGTGGCGTGTATCCCATCGCGCATGAGTTTCCAAGCGCCGATGTGGAGGAAACCCTGGCCGGGGGTGTGCACCTGTTGTTCAAGCAGGGCTTCATCAAGGCGGGTGACAGGGTTATTCTGACCATGGGTGAAAACACCGGTTGTGAAGGTGGCACGAATTCGCTGCGCCTCGTGCAAATTGGAGAAGACGGTTACGTGGAG
>JABDPJ010000114.1 GCA_013042835.1 Lysobacterales bacterium | reverse complement strand
GGCCTGAGGCCGGAAAATTTTTCAGGCGTCCCGGTCTTTTCGCTGGCTTGAACCAGGGATGAGGAAAGCAATCCAGCTGCACCCAAAGTACCGCCCGTAGCCAGTAGCTGCCGGCGTGAAAGCCTGCTTTTTGCACTGCTCATGAGACCGTTCCTCCTTGAACGTTTGATCCCGGAACCCGCTGTTGCCCTGGTCTTTTTATAAGCACCCGGCGAATTCGTATTTTCCATGCTGTCAGATAATGACTATCATTTATAGCATAACCCACGACTGGATTGGGGGTGTTCATCTGATTTTTATTAGCCGGTTATTAGTGTAATGTATTGAAAAGAAGCTATGTTTCAGCGTGGCTGAAAGCAAAGTTAGCTTCATAGGATCAAAGGACAAGACTTATGCAGGGACGAGCGATTACACGTGTATTGATGGCAATAGTTGTTTTCATGTTTGCCTGTTCTGACCTTCGAGCTGAAGTGCTTGAAATTGCACCCGCAATGGATACCACCCTTTTTGAAGACGAGGACGGTCGCCTGGGTAACGGCTCCGGCCAGTATCTGTTTATCGGGCGCACCTGGGATGAAAACGGCATTGATGCACTCCTTCGGCGCGCGGTAATCAAATTCGACCTCAGCAGTCTGCCGCGGGGTTCCACCATCAATGCAGCGAGTTTCAGCATCACCATCGACCAGGTCCCCCCCGCCGCAACCGGTGCCATCATCAACCTGCATTCGATAACCAGTGACTGGGGCGAAGGCGCCTCAAACGCACCGGGCCCCGAGGGTCGTGGCGCGATTGCCCAGGCAGATGATGCCACCTGGTTACATACCTTTTGGGATTCCGGGTTCTGGAACACACCTGGTGGCGATTTTGCAGCTGAGGCTGTGGCCAGCGAATCGATTTCCAGTTCTCCGCAAAGTGTGATATTCAACTCTGATCCGTCATTGGTGGCTGCTGTGCAGAGTTGGGTGGATGAACCGGCCTCCAATTACGGCTGGATTCTGCTGGGCGATGAGGTGTTCATGCAGAATGCAAGAAGAATTCTGAGTCGTGAGAATACAGATTCCGGAGGGCCTTTGTTGACGGTTGAGTACACTGATCCACCACCTGCCGCCATACCGGCGCTGACCACGGCCGGCCTCATGGTATTGATTCTTTCGCTCCTGCTTCTAAGCCGGACTTATCTGCTACGGGAGCGGTTGCCCGGAAACGGCAGGTAATAGTCCGGGGCTACCGGTAACTGATTTGTTCAATCAACACGGTTAAGGAACTCAGCCGGTACCGGTTGCTCGGTAATGATCTGTAGCGGAACCAACGGGGCGCCGTCAGCATCACCCACGCCGCCAAAGAGTATATTGCCCCAATCGTCATAGTCGTTGAGCGTGGTCAGCGTAGCGCCGCACTGACCGACTTCGGAATCGTAAGCATTGATATTGAATATAGCCGGGTTTTCAAGGATGGCATTTTCATTCCAGTCAAATGGAAAACCGGGGCCGCAGGTGCCGTTAAACTCGTTCAGGTTAGTTTCATCCAAGCTGATCCGGTCACCCACTGAAAAGTCGAGCACCCCATCTCCCGGTGGTGCACAGTCATTATCCACACCAGGGAACTGGTATTTATAATTCATCACCGAGTTGTAGTTGGGTTTGAAGTTACAGCTTTCATTTCCGCCATGAAGCAGGTTCAGGTTGTGCCCCACCTCGTGCATGATCGTGTTTGTCACATTGCCATCCGAGTTGGCGCAGTAAAGGGAAACGATCAGGTCATCACCGTATACTTCCGCCTGTCCCGAACTTGAACTGCTGGTGTTGTAACGGTGCGGTAGCAGCACGTAATGAAAATATCCATTGCGGTTGGCGGCGAAATTTGCGGCCTTGTAGTTCGTGAAATCAGAGCCACTCACGCCATCGGCGATAACGCCATCAGCATCAGCAATCAGGTTACCACCGGTAAATACACCACCCTGGCCGTAGTCATTGATCAGGTTTACACCGCTGGTTACGCCCGGGTTGGTCACCGGTGAGTTTGAGAAAGCAGCCGTGATCGACGCGATTGTCGCGGCGCTTGGACGATGTGAGTGGGCCTCACAGTCGACACTGTCATCGAACCAGTCGTACTCGAGCAACAGGTCCTTGCGCAGCGGGTTTGTGCCCATTGCAGGGAGGTCCAGGCCGGCCAGTGTTCCCAGCACCTCGTCACCATCTTTAATGCCGTCACCGTCCGTATCCGGGTTGTTCGGGTCGGTACCTGTATTGCTGGAATCTATAAAAATACCGGTATTGGTTTCTGCGAAATCAGGTAAACGGTCATTATCTGAATCTACAGCTGCGGCCACGTTGATCTGTACAGCAGTGGAACATTGGTTATCCGTGATCGTCTCTTCCGCCACGGCATCGACACAGGCGCCAACCCAGTATGAGCCTTCACCGCCTGGCGCATTGGTGCCAAGGCTCTGGGCAGAGTCGGCTCCGGGTGCAAGGCTTGGAATGGCGTCCGTTCCCAATGGCGTATCATCAACTGCAATTAAACTGTCGCTGGAGAGGTAATAGCGCAGCGTTGTTGCTGCAGAAGCCCCGTCGCCCTGGTTGCTTGCGGTCGCGTTGATGGTATAGGACTGGTTCGAAGCCAGGCTGGTGTTGCTGACACCCGGGTTGATTACAACCAGGTCCGGGAACGGTATCGTGTCGCCCTCAAAACTGTTGGCGAAAATATAATCGCCCGAAGGCGCCTCAATCCCCGTGCAGGTCAGGGGATAACTTACAGCCGCTTCATCCGCATCATTGGTTGATACATCAAGAGACGCGTGTTGTAAGCCGATCGAGCTGGGTTCGCATGTCACCGATATGTTGGCAGACCCGGCAGCAGATACAGGGTTTGGACAGGCAACCAGGTTGAATTGGTCGGCGTTCGCCCCGGTAATATTGCAGACAAGCGTCAGGTCAGCGGTGCCGAGGTTTTCCACGCTCACAATAACCGGGCTGCTGGTAGTGCTGGTTACGATACTCCCAAATGCAAGCGTTGTACCTGCAACAGGGGTTGAAGAAAACTCCGGCGCAGACCCGGGTGCTTTTGTCACGTTGACAAATATGCCGCCAGGGTAGGGCGACTCATCCGGGTCATTTGAATTTACCAGCAAGCGTGTTTGAACCAGGCCATCCGGTGCGAGATCGTAGTCGACAAAAACGCTTACAATCACCAGCTCACCGGGTTCCACGTTGAATGGAGCCGCCGGCGCCCAGCTGAGCCATGCCGCAGGTGTCTCAGGAACGATGGATGCAATGGAAAGGTTAACCGGGCCGTCATTGGTAATTACGAAAGTTGTCCTGGATTCACCCAGTGCAAGGTCAACGTTGATCCGCGGCATGGCGGTCTCGACACCACCACTTCTCAGATCATCGACCAAAGTTGCTGAAGTTTGAAGTGTCGAAAGGACATCGCTCACGGTACCGGTGGGGTTGAGTTGCTTCATGACGGCCCAGGCGCCTGCGACATGTGGTGTCGACATCGAAGTTCCCTGTTTACTGCCAATAGCATTTCCGGGCAGGGAGGAATCAATATCTACCCCGGGCGCCAGCAGGTGTATCTGCGGATAGATATTGGAAAACCCGGCGATGGCATCGCTATCCGTCGTTGCACCCACGCTGATCGCGCTGGAAATGCAGCCTGGTGAACCTATGCTGTCTCTCCAGCCGTTGTTACCGGCCGCGATAACCGTCGCGATACCGACAGACCGGAGATTATCAATGGCTGATTTGACTGCCGCGTTATCAGCGTCACAGCTGGCCTGATCGAAATACTGTCCGCCACCCAGGCTCATATTGACAGCCGCAATGTTCATGCCTTCGGCGAGCAGCAATACGCGCTCCATGGCGGCGATCTGGTCGGAACTGTACGACGCAGTGCATGGTGCCGGCGATGGGTTGCAGGCATCGGCCGTCAGGAATTTACTGAAAACCTGCATGGCAATGATGTCCGCCCCGCGGGCAACGCCAAAGTCGGGCCCGCTATTGTCGTTACCGGCAACGGTTCCCGCTACGTGTGTTCCATGATCACAACCGGCAACAGAGAGATCACAGTTCAAACCCGAATCGGCGGCTGTGGAACTGCTTGCCCCGCCGGGGCACCACGACTCGACGAAACCCGGGTTATTGGTGCCGTAACAGCCTTCGGCCACGACCTTACCCGCCGGGGTGGTGAACCATGAATGGGTATTGTCCACACCGGTATCCAGCACCGCTACCGCCCAGCCACTGCCGTCAAAACCCTCGGCCCAGGCAATTGGAGAGCCGATCACAACATTGCTGCTGGCCATGAATGGTTTGCTGATCCTGTCTTCGGTTATGCTCGCGACAAGCGGAGACCGGGTGAGAAAATCCAGCGTGGCCTGGTCTGCGGTTAATGCCATGAATGGCAAGGTCATAAACCGCCTCTTGATTTGCGCGTTCAGACCGGCCAGCCCTTTAGCCAAAAGGTCCCCTTGGGTGCGGATACCCTGGTGTTGCTGCTCAACCTGCGCTTGAGAAAGCTTACCTTCGGCCTGGACTGACAGGTTCAGGCCAACGATCAGGTTAACCCTGTTGTTCCTGTTGAGTTTGTCCGTGAGACTGGCCAGCGTGGCTTGCGTAATTTTTGCGGGGCTGGTTAACGGCTTTGCTTCTGGTTGATCCGGCGTCTGGCCGGGGGCTTCCTGCACAAAATCAAGCGTAAGCGGATTTATGTCTATATCCGGATCGGTGCTGACCGAGATTGGTACCGCATCGTGATTGACATTGTTATTGGCATCTGCGTCTGTCACGGTCAGGATTGCGCCGATGTAATAGTCCCCGCTTGCCAGGCCGGTAGGCAGGCTTACCGTTGTCAGGTAATAATCATACGCACCCGGGTCAAGCGGGTCTCGCGGCGGCTCGGCGCCGAGGGAGATGTCGCCGCTTGTGATGGTGGTGTCAACAGACGCGTAGTAAGTGATGGTGTACGAGGTTGATGTGGAGCCGCCGATGTTTTCAGTGTAGTTCAATACCTCGAGGGTTTCACCGGGTGCATATGCGCCGTCGGTGGCATCAACCAATTGCAGGTCCAGGTCAGAATCTTCAGAGGTCGGGGCAATATCCCAATAGAGTTGAATTGTGGAGACATCAACACCGGCGATATCGCTTCCGCCAAGTTCTAACCAAGCGCCACCCGACAGTTCTGTGGATGTGCTGGTGTCTGAATACAATTCGAAAGTTCCAAGTGAAGCCCCGGTGCTATCAAACACAAAACACCCTGAATCTGATACTGAAAAACTATAGCCGGGAGCGATGGTGTTACCACCGCCATCAAAATTTCCAACATCAAGAATCCAGTCTGTGAAAGTCTGACCGGCCCATGATGCATCCACCCAGGGTTCATTATCTAAAGAGGAGTCTACCGCGCTGACTTCAACCACGTAACGTTCGGCCCCACCACCCAAATCTATGATCCCTTCGCTAACACTAAAAGTCCCACCAAGACTTCCGAAGGAGTTGGTTCCAGCCGATTCATCAATGCCATCGAAAGTATGTGAGGATGGGGCTATCGGTGAAGCCAGGTAAAACCCGCTCTGGTCATCCTGAAGCCATGGGGCCAGCGAGTAGGAGTCACCAAATGCCGCGGGGTCGACAACGTTGTTCTGGTTCAGTAAAGCGCCCATTTTGGATTTTTCTAAAGAGGCGCCCAACTCCACTGCCTTACCCCGCCCTTGAGTCTTGGGACCGTCAAGTTGTGTGCGCTTTAAGAAATCTGCATGGGCATTGGTTCCAATAGCTATGGATAAGACCAGAATATTGGCACAAAAGAGGGGCTTGAAGTATGCGGAAATATTCATAGGTACCCTGTTGAATTTGATTTTTAAAACGTAAATGAACTAGCGGCACCTACGTATTTATCACCCAGTTTACAAAACCCATAATCTAAAAGAAACCTCAAGACCTGTCTGGTTGTTGAATCCTTCCACGCGCTACGAGCACAGTAAGCACGACGGCAACCTGCCGCTGATCGGTGTGAATACCTGTTTGGGCGGCAAGAAAGCCATGCGCTTTATGAGTTGGGTGGGGTGTATCGCCGGAATAGGTATATCGCGGTTACGCGACCTTGAGTTCGACCACGCCGCCTAAACTCGCAAGCATCTTAATCAGTGCATCAAGGCTGAAGTTGGAAGGTTTTCCATTCAGCAAGTATGGCCGTTAGTAACAATTCTTGCAGGTCAGTTCTTGTAAGTCAGCTCTTGTAAGTCAGAACAAACATGTCCTAAACAGGCATGTCCTAAACATGGATGTCCTGACTCTATGGTGTGACTCTTTGGATTGTCTGGAAAAACATTGCCTTACTCTATATACAC
>JABDPJ010000113.1 GCA_013042835.1 Lysobacterales bacterium | reverse complement strand
CTGTATGATTAGGAAAGTACGTTGCGGATCACAAATCAATCGCTGACTACTGCTTCGGATAATGCAATCGACCGACTTACCAGGATCATCGGTTTGAACAGCCTTTTCAAAGCTATTCTAAACTTCACAGGAGGACGACATGTTACGAAAAAACAATTTGATCATCTGGTCAATGGGATTATTGATACTGACATTCAGTTCGGTATCAATCGCCGCAGACAAACCCAATATACTGGTGTTATGGGGTGATGACGTTGGTGTCTGGAACACCAGTGCATATAACCGCGGCGGCATGGGATACAAGACGCCAAACATCGACTCGATCGCGAACGAGGGAGCATTGTTTACTGATATGTACGCCCAGCAGTCCTGTACTGCGGGTCGCGCGGCATTCATCCTCGGGGAGCAGCCATTCAGAACCGGCTTGCTGACCATCGGAATGCCGGGCAGCGACCAGGGCATCCCGGACTGGGCGCCAACCATTGGTGACTTGCTCAAAGAACAAGGCTATACCACTGGCCAGTTTGGCAAGAATCACCTGGGCGACCAGGATAAACATTTGCCAACCAATCACGGGTTTGATGAGTTTTTCGGTAACCTGTATCACCTCAATGCCGAGGAGGAGCCAGAGACTTACTACTACCCCAAAAACCCGGAGTTTCATAAGAAATTTGGGCCACGGGGTGTGATCCACTCCTATGCCGACGGAGAAATTGAAGATACAGGTCCATTGACCCGCAAACGCATGGAAACAGTTGATTATGAATTTGGCAGTGCTGCCAAGGATTTCATGCAACGTGCCGTCAAAGCCGACAAGCCATTCTTTGTCTGGATGAACTTCACCCGTATGCATGTTTGGACCCGTATGCAGGAAAAATACCGCGGCAAAACGGGAATCGGTATCTATGCCGATGGCATGGTTGAACTCGATGACATGGTGGGAAGTTTTCTGGAGGAACTCAAAGAACTGGGTATCGACGACAACACTATCGTTGTCTTCTCAACCGATAACGGTGCCGAGAAGTTTACTTTTCCCGACGGTGGCGCATCACCCTACCATGGCGAGAAAGGAACCACCTGGGAAGGTGGCATGAGGGTGCCGCAGATGGTCAAGTGGCCGGGAACAATCAAGCCCGGAACGATCATTAACGATACCATGAGCCACGAGGACTGGATGCCAACCCTGCTGGCGGCAGCCGGTGTCGACGATGTGAAAGAAAAGCTCGCTTCGAAAGACGGCTACAAGGCCAATGGCAAGACGTTCAGGGTGCATCTCGATGGCTATAACTTCAAACCCTTTTTCGAGGGTAAAGTTGACAAGGGCCCGCGCCGTGAAATTATGTATTTTGCTGCCAGCGGCATGCTCAATGCGATTCGGGTAGATGACTGGAAACTGGCATTTGCCACTGAGAGAGGCGCAATCAATACCGCCTACAGGGAAGCTCCAGCCTGGCCGGTAATCACCAATTTGAGGGCTGATCCATTTGAAAGTGCATCCAGGGAATCTGGAATGTATGTCAGGTGGTATGTCGACAACATGTGGTTAATGGTCCCCGCACAGGGATTTGTTCAGACATTCTTTGAATCCATTGACGACTACCCCTTCCAGCCCGGAGGGACGTTGAGTGCGGCAAATATTGGCTACCATACGCTGCAGGGCCAACAGGCTCTGAGTGATCTCAATAAACTTCTGGATATATCCATTCAAAACTAGCTTTGTCAGAGGCAATGAGCCCGGGCGCAAGAATTCGCGCCCGGGCTTTTTTTATCTCCCAACTCTTTTTTGCGCCACCGTGGCAACCCGTTAATCTACTTCAGGTGAAGTGTTGATCAGCTGTTTGTTGCTCTCATCTATTTCCTGCAACAAGCGGATCTGCTCCGCAAACTCGTCTTCATAATTGGTTCGTTCTGCATATTCCGTGATGTACTGCTGAGCATCTGAAAAATACTCGCCTACGACCGGCAGGTCCACCAGCATTGTCAATATCCAGATGGTAACGCCGAGAACCAGGGTGGCGCCGACCGTCATGCCAAGACCCCTGGCAACCCCGGCTTTAAAGTTGACCCACATGATTCTCTTGCCAGATTGCAGGTATTCGAGGTAATCGACAACACCGCCCGCCTCAAGCGATTTGACCACTTCCTTTTCGGGAGAAGATTTCGGCATGGAGTTCATATTGGTGCCTCTGTACGTGTGGAATTGACACTATATGAAAGAGACGTTGGCATAGCAATCGAGTCCGGTGGCCAGACAACTCCAAGGTTGCTGGCTGTACGAAATGCGGAAAACTATTTACACTGCTGGTTCGCTTCAACGGAACCAAGCACGGAGCATTTATGCTTTCTCATTTTATGCAGAAGCCTTCTTCCTCAACCCTGTTAATCAGTGTTGCCATTGTCGCCCTTGGCTTGCAATTGTCTGGTTGCGCCAGCGATAGCTATGCGTCCAAGGGCGCAAAACAAGGTGCTGTCCAGGGCGCTGCCGCCGGTGCGGTGGGTGGTCTTGTCAGTGCCCTGGTTTTCGGTGGTGATCCACTGGACAGGGCCGCACGCGGGGCCGTGTACGGCGGTGCTGCCGGTGCTGTAGCCGGGGGTATTTCTGGCAGCAGGGTCGATAAGCAGGTCCAGGCGCAGCAACAGGCCCAGACCCATACAAATGCTCGAGCGCAGTCCCAGGCGCAACAGGATGCAGAACTTGAAGCTCTGAAAAAAGAAATTGGCAGGCCCGCGTTTAATGGTTTGGCTGCCCTTGCCGAATGCCGCCACGAGGTGACTTTAGAGAAGGCCAGGAAGGCCCAGAAGTCCAAAAACCCCAACCATCGCCTGGCCGGTTTGTGGTTGGAGGTATTGAATTACGCCGATTTACAACAGCAGGAACAGCTCAGCCGATTGCTTCCGGACATTGTTGCGGAAGACTGGGACATACAAAACGAAGCCCAGGCGGAACAGGTTGCACGCGAGTCTGCTGCGGAGCTGATTACCATACGCAAGGAATATAATCTGCCACTGGTTTGCAACGCATAGGACTCATAACATTAAGCCGATCCGCTGCCTCACGCTCTGTCTGGCACGCATATCGGGAGGCTGTGGTCGTGGTGGAGAGTCACCTGACGATATTGCAGTGACGCGCACCGTGCAGTGCTGTCAGCCTTTCATTATCTTTTACACGGGTTATTGATTTTAATTTGATGCCTGCAACTACTCCCGTGGGGTTTGGGTCTCGGTATTAATGCCACCCATGCACATGTATTTGATTTCCATGAAATCATCTATACCGTAACGGGAGCCCTCGCGGCCAAGACCGGATTCCTTTACGCCGCCAAAGGGTGCAACTTCGGTAGAGATGATGCCTTCATTGATGCCAACGATGCCGTATTCCAGCGCTTCCCCAACGCGCCAAATGCGGGCTGCGTCACGGGTATAGAAATACGCCGCAAGACCAAACTCGGTATCGTTGGCCATGGCGACAGCCTCGGCTTCCGTAGAAAAGCGGAACAGGGCTGAAACGGGCCCGAAGGTTTCCTCGTTGGCGATTATCATTTCGCTGTTGATGTCAGTCAACACGGTGGGCTGGTAAAACGTACCGCCCAAAATATGACGCTCACCACCGGTTGCTATATGAGCACCCTTATCCAGGGCATCCTGAATATGCTCTTCAACCTTTTCCAGGCCGGCTTGATTAATCAGTGGTCCCTGCACGACACCCTCCAGCGCACCATCACCAACCTTCATTATTCTGACTGCGGCCACCAGTTTTTCGGTGAACTGCTCATAAACACCATCCTGGATCAGGAAGCGGTTAACGCACACGCAGGTTTGGCCGGTATTGCGGTACTTCGAAGCGACGGCACCCGCGACTGCTGCATCGATATCAGCGTCATCGAAAACGATAAAGGGTGCGTTGCCGCCCAGCTCCAACGACATCTTTTTGACCGTATCAGCACATTGACGCATCAGGACTTTGCCAATCGCGGTCGAACCTGTGAAAGTCAATTTTCGTACAATCGGGTTTGCAGTCATTTCCCTGCCAACAACTGACCCGCTGTGGGCAGTAATGACCGAAAAAACACCTTTCGGCACGCCGGCACGCTCTGCCAGTTCCGCCAGTGCCAGGGCACTCAGGGGCGTGTCGTGCGCAGGTTTCAGAATGATTGGGCAGCCCGCTGCGAGGGCGGGTCCAACTTTGCGCGTCACCATGGCTGTCGGGAAATTCCACGGGGTGATGGCCGCACATACACCAATCGGCTGTTTTTCCACCACAATACGGCGATCGCTAAATGTAGCTGGAATGACATCGCCATAAACGCGCTTCGCTTCTTCCCCAAACCATTCGATAAATGCTGCACCATAAGCTATTTCGCCGCGCCCCTCGACGATGGGCTTGCCGCACTCGGACGTCAGAATCCGGGCAAGATCCTCCTGGTTTTCCATCATGAGAAAATAAAGCTTTCGCAGAATCCCCGCTCTTTCCTTGGCGGTTTTGGAGCGCCAGGCAGGCCAGGCGATATTAGCGGCCTCAATGGCAGCCCTGGTTTCCTCTGCGCCCATGTCCGGAACAGTCGCAATGACTTTACCAGTGGCTGGGTTGCTTACATCGAAACGGGTTCCATCATTGGCATCACACCATTGCCCGTTGATATAAGCCTGTGTTTTAAGTAGTGAATGGTCTTTCAGCTGCAAAGTCATAGTATCACCCGGCTGTATCATGTTCAGGTTGTTGGACGTTACAAATGCACCGGCAGCAGGCCAGCATGGTCTTAGCCAGCCAACCGGGCATCCCGCGGGGAAAAGCCGTAATAATTCTTGAATGCACGGCTGAATGGGCCCGCTTGCGAATAATCGAGTAAAAATGCGATTTCCTGGATCGAGAGCGGTGTGGACTCAAGATAATGACGCGCCAAACCCATGCGTGTTTCAAGGACGATGCTTTTATACGAGGTTTTTGCACGGTAAAGCCGCTTCCGAAGTTGAGCAGTAGACATCAGTAATTCATCTGCGGCCTCTTCCAGCCTCAACATCCGTTTCCTGGGACGGCTAAGTAGTAATCTGCGGACTGCCCTCGGTGTGTCCATACGGTTGCTTGGGCCGGGGCCCAGTAATCGTTCACAAACTGCGGCCGTAACACTCGACATCACGATATTGGCCGAGGCCACTGGCAAGGCCAACCATTCCTCGGGGACCTTCAGTTCCGTTTTTTCAGCGTTGAACTCCACACTGCACGGTTTGAACACTTCATAGTAGGTATCGGAATACCCGGGTTCAGGAAAAGCAAAGTGCGCGCTGGCTCCCCGCAAGTCAGCATCAGGACCCAACAGCACTTCAAATATGCGCCAATTCCCAACGAGGCAATCTTCCGCAATATTTCGCAAGTGAGATATATGTTGCCAGCGGGGAACAGGCCAGATTGACAAGATGCCCTCCTCTATGCTGCTCTGATCGGTGAACCTGTCTGAAGTGAGTTCCTGGTAACGCAACATGATCTTTATTGCGTTGCCAACCGTTCCAGCACTCAATGCAGCGTAACCCATCAGGCCAAGGTCCAGGAGGTCAGAAGACTTCAACATCCTCAGTGTCAAATCAGGAATCTGTTCCCTTATAAACTCGCTTACTACATCAAGATGGTCCTGTGAGAGGTTTTGAGTTGAATCCACATCAGCAGGGTTCAGGCCGGCATGTTCAAGAGCCCGCACGAACAGGTGAGGAGGGCCTTCACGCAAGACGTCGCGAATACGCCGCAACCAGTTCGCAACAATCCGGCCCTCTTCTTGCTGTCTGGAGGGTATGTCAGTCAGGTAGTCAGTCATATAAATTACAGTCAAAAATGAACCGTGCGGAGCCTGGTTTCAGATCAATTGCTTGAAGAGTGAAAAGTATCATTAACGACTAGTTTAACAAAATTTATTGCTTGGCCTTAAAACGGTATCCAGACCCTATTTGTAGTGCATTCAGCCCAGCAATAAGAGCGATGACCACCGTCAAACCACTTACCCATAAAATGGCGGAATACTCCTGCGAAGTGACCAGCAACCCTCCAACTGCAGGCGCCGCCATAACGCCGATGCCAATTGCAGGTACTGTGAGCACCACGTACCTGCCGTCCACATCCAGATCGGCGACGATGGTTAATACATAGGTAATGCCCAACCCAATCGCCAGGGTCAACGAGCAAGAGCCGACGGCATAACGCGTTACCGAACTCACATCGGAAAGACAGGTTAATGCCACCAAAAAAATCACTGTGGCAGCAGCGAGCGGCTTCCCGGAACCAAACCTGTCACCCAATACCATCGCACAGAGGGAACCCAGCATCGCAAACACAAGTGTCATGGAGAGAATCTTTCCGACGATGACAGGCTCAAGGCCGGCTGAATTGGCGATACGTTCAACGAAAGTCCAGACCATGGTCGCACTGAAAACAAATGCCATTGCGACAAACAGTCCGATCCAAACTGCAAGGCGCTGCTGGCGAGGAATATTGATCTCCCCGCTTTTGGGCACATTGTCGGAATCAATGGAACGCGGCAGCCATATTAGCGCGGGTGCGAGTAATGCCACCACCAGCACCATGCCCGTCATCAGTCCGGTAAACCCATGACTTGAAACCAGGGTCCTTGGTAAAAGAAAAAGAAGAATTGCTCCGAGCATCGCCTCAGCGCTAATTTTCAACCCGTACCAACGTGCGGGGTTACTCGTATCACCCAGCGCCGTGGCAGAAATGCCATAAACTGCACTGAAGGCACCTCCCGCGATAAACATCCACAACATCATCACCCCTTGGTTTTGAGCGTTAGCAGCAAAAAGCAGTGCGGTACCGGCAACGCATAGCGACAACAGGGCAATCCTCTTCCAATTAATTCTCCGTATCCAGAAAAATGCGCTACTCGCTGTGAGCGTATGGCCAGCAAAAAACATCGAACTGAGCGCCCCGACACTCCTGTTATCAAGTTGGCGATAATCCTGCGCCACACCGACAAACAAAGGCAAGAGGTTGTAAAACATCGCGCCCAGCGCTGATAGAACAACAGCCGACAGAATGGCCAGCTTATGGTCCATCGGATTGCCTATGGTGTTATTGATACCTGCTACTCACTGAGAAAACTCCATAAACTGTGAAAGATTCTAACCCGGCCCCAGCACCTGCCCAGGTGATCAAGGCTCAAGCCAAGACTAAACCATGTGTTTTTGCTTTGAAATAGCGCCATGGCCTTTGCAGCATAGATTGAATACCGTGCAGACCAGCCAGCGGTAATTATCGGATCAGCGTGGTTGCTTAAAACCAAACGGCGTTCACATCGTATCAACCGAAGAATATTGGTATCATTCTGTCCATCGCGAGATCCAGTTTAACCAGGAGTCTGAAATGATCAATATGAAAACAAACCCACGGTTCGGGCGTTTAGTTACATTAACAGCCATTGTCTTAAGCACCTTCCTGCTCGTTGCCTGCGGCGGCACCAAGGTCTACAACAATGACAAGACCGTGGTTTACAACGGCGCCGTCTACAATATTTCCAAGGTCAAGCAGATCAATTCCAAGATTAGTGGCAAACTTGCCGATGAAAGCAGCGTTGACCTCAGGGGCGCCGACCGCAAGCAGATTGAAGCCTATTTGGACCAGGGACCGATGTACGTGAGGATGGCATTCGGACTGGACGATCAGGAAATGCTGTACCGCGCAAGCTCGATCACGAAGTGGAGTCAGTACAACAGCATGCACAAGAGCTTTGAAAGCGCAGGCAAGCAAATCACCTCGTTGATGGGCAACAAGAAAAAGATGCAGTTGAAACTGAAATGAGTGAGCAGTTGTCAGACTGAACACTGCACCGGATCGTGCAAAACACCAGTATCAAGAACCTACTCGCAAATTGATTTCGGAGGATGTAATGAGTAAATTTTTTAAAGTGGCGGTGACGTTGGTCTCGGTCATGCTGATAACGGCTTGTGGCTCGACCACGACCATCAAGTCTGATTATGATCGCAGCGTCGATTTCAGCCAGTTCAAAACCTACGGTTACTACAGCCCGATGGGCATCGAAAACCCGAATTATTCCAGCCTGCTCGGGCAGATGTTTCGGGATGCTATCGACGCTCAAATGAAGCCTCGCGGTTACGTACTTTCCAACAACCCCGACCTGCTGATTAATGTTTCAGCGCGGATGCAGGACAAAACGCAGGTCAGGACGTATTCAGAACCGGCAATGTATGGCGGTTATTATGGATACCGTGGCGGCCTCTATGATCCCTGGGGTGGGTACGGGTACGGAACCAGCACCCATGTCAGCCAGTACACCGAAGGAACGATCAACGTCGACATGGTCGACATCGATAACAAACGCATGGTCTGGGAAGGCATAGCCATCGGACGCGTCGATGAGAAAAAGAAGAATGACAATTTGCGCCAGGACATCATGGACGGTATCGCCGAGATGTTTGTGAATTATCCATTCCGCGCAGGCGAGTAACTAAACCCCGGCTTACCTGGTAACTCCAGACCTGGCAGGTGAGTGGAGAGCGGTTTTGAATTGTATCCAGGTCAAAACAAGAAACCCGGCTTGAGGCCGGGTTTTTTGATTCGTTTTCATGAGAGCACATTTACCGGCTCAGGGCGACCACCTGGTTGACCAACTCAGCACCAGGTTATCCGAGTCACGCCCCACCAGGTTTTGCGTGCGCCCGGATACCCAGGCCAGTTTGACACTATGGGAGTTACCGACAGGTAAACCCACACTGGCAGCCCATAACCAGTTATCAACTTCGAAGGTTGTTTTTGTCTGGTCCACGGTCACCTGGCCCCCGATGCCGTACCCCGTGCTTATCGAGGCCCAGAAACCGCGCTCAAAGCTATGTACAACGTGTGTTTGCACGGCATAAACCGGCTTTTGTTTAAACACAGTATTGTCAATAAATTTATTGTTATTGCTGAACAAAAAGGCTGATCCGGTAAGCTCGAACGACCAGGGTCCACGCGTATGAACAACACCGATTTGCGGTCGCACTGACCAGCGGTTGCCACCGATGTTGATCAGGCGGTCTTCAATATACTCACCCAGCGGTAAGGTCACGGCCAGTGACGCCCCCACCACGGTATTGTTTCGATGCGCTTCGCGGTACTGCGCAAATTCCGCCCCACTCAAGGCAGGTGCACCATACAAGTTGACCGATAAGCGCAGGCGCGGATCGCCTGTCCCCCGCCGGTGAACGACTCGAAACTCACCATCGACATCACCGCTCCAGCGCCCGGTCACATACGGCAGCAGCAGGCTGATACGGGCAGATTTACCTGCCAAGTCGAAAGAGTGAATTGCCGTCAACCCCAGGTTATTCATCCGGGCATCGCCGTTCTCTATCTTCCAGAACGGACTGAAATAAATATCCGCTTCCGTGTAGGCGTATCCCATGCCCACCATATTCAATCCGGTGGGCAAGTGGCTCCAGCGACGCGGTTCCAGGTCCTGCGCAATGACGGCTTTTGAGCATCCGAAAGAAATCAGCAGCAAAATGAACAGCAGGTTTCGAGGCATCTACTTCAACCTAAACATTGTCATGAGACCTGCTATACCGGAATTGCTGTGGGAATCGCCTTCCAATAATTGCCAACTCCGGTCAGTTATTGCCAAAGGTGTAGGAAGCATTGATGCGGATAATGTCGCTGGCCGCAGCACCTTGCCAATCCTTGTAGACCACGTTGGTCCGATATTCCGCATAGGCATTCCAGATGCCACCCCTTTTATCCTTGAACGTCCTGCCGAGACGTAAACCAAGTGGCACGAGCCATTCTTTATTTTGCCAGTTATAGGCGATGGGAGATTCACCATTACTGATATACCAGCGGTTCTTGAGCTGCAATACCGCAATCGGCTGCAGCGCCAACGGTGAAGCAAGGTTCTTGTTGCTATTGGGGTCGGTCTTGCCCCAGACCTGGCGCAACAGGAGCCCCCACATCAAACGGCCGTCAAAACTGTTCTCAAGGAACACGCCGGAAAACCCATAACGCCAGACATCCGCACCAAACTGTTTTTCATCTGCAGGAAGGTTGATGGCGGGTCCGATTCCTATTTTACCCGTTGCCCAGGTCCTGGGAATAAACAGTGTGATGAATTCGGCGTTGCCAGACCCGCTGGTTCCGCCCGGCGCTTCCACGTTGGAAAAGCTGAAACGATTGATAATGGGCCACGGAGACCCCCATTTCCCCTTTGCCATGGGAATGACAAATCGCGTATTAAAGCTGTTGTCGTTGCCTGTCGGGCGTGTTTGGCCCGGGGCGATTTCATCCTCGTGCCAGCTATAGAATTCCCAGCCCGCTGATACGGATATCGCAGCGGCGGTCGGGTCGTTGGTGTTCACTTCTTCGGTTGACTCAGCCAATTCTTCGTCAATACCGTCAGATTGATCAGCACCAGCGGAGGTCCCGGTGCCTTCACTTCCATCGGGCGCAGCGAACGCAACGGCTGCAAAAGACATTAACAGCGCCAGGATTGCCAGACGTAGCGTCCTGGCAAGCATGCTGGCCTCCTCATTATGCTGTATTTTACTTGGAACCTGTTTCATTTGAACTCCAAAACATCCATCGGGAACGTGGGTTTAATTGTAATACAATGGCCGGAATCGCGGAATTTAAAAATGATTTTTCTGACCCTTCTGCCAACATTTCTGTGCAACAGGCATATTAACATCACTATTTATCTGAAGTTTCTTTCTGATCCGGCAAAAGCGCGGACATCCCGGTTCCCAGGTGTGTCAATGACAGGGAGAACTCATCAAGCGATACGTCTATTGGGTAAACCCGTTCACGCTGCACAAGCTTGACTGAACCGGCAAACGCGGTAGGCGCCCATGGCACCAGCACCACCACGCGGGGCCTTCCGCTGTCCTCAATGACGTAAACAGGTTCAAGATCGCCGGCATCATTTTCCAGCAGGGCCGGTTTGAATGACTCTTCGGTTTCAATGTTCAAAAAGGCACCGACAAGGCTTTTCAGCATGCGGTACATGGGTACTTTGTCCAGCGTATTTCTCTCAATGCTGCGGCCTATGACTCTGCCGGCCTTTATCTTTGACAATATACCCAGGAAAATTGATGTCCCTACGATCAGCAGGATTGCAATGATTTCTGTTTCCCTGATGTGATCAAAGGTGCCCGCGGGAAAAAGATCCGCGATCGGTGTCGCAATAC
>JABDPJ010000109.1 GCA_013042835.1 Lysobacterales bacterium | reverse complement strand
CCTCCCCCTGGAAGCCGAACGGCGTCAGGCTGCGGTTGTAGGCGCCGCTGCGGGCGATCCCGGCTTTGAACAGGTTACTGTGCGCCAGCAGGTTGGCCACCATGAAGGCGCCATAGGAATGTCCGGCAATGGCAATACGGTCGGGGTCGGCAATGCCCCTGCTGACCAGTACATTCACTGCGGCGATCGCGCTTTCTACCAGCTGTTGACGGAAGTTGTCATTGGGCAGTTCGTCGCCCGTGCCGATGATCGGCATTTTCGGGTCGTCAAAAACTGCAAAGCCCTGGGCCAGGTGCGGCAGGGGGCCCCAGTAACTGACACGCACAAACTCATAGGGCGAGTCCGTTACCTGGCTGGCGACCGCCTTGTCCCTGTATTCCAGCGGATAGGCCCACATCAGGACCGGGATTGGACCCTGGGATTCATCATAGCCCGGCGGCAGGTACAGGGTGCCGGTCAGGTCGACACCATCAGCGCGCTGGTAATGAATCAGTTCTTTTTTTATGCCGACAAAGGCGGGTGACGGATGTGGGAACTCGGTGAACTGCGTCAGGCTGTTGTTTTTGATGTCTCGAATGAAGAAATTGGGTTGTTCATTGACCGATTCGCGCAATGTCAGCACCCGCGTGGCATCGTCGTTAATCGGCAACATGATCTGTTCATAATAAGGCGCTTCCGACTGCCACAGACGTTGCTTGCTTGCTGTGCCGAAGTCAAACTCATCCATGAACGGGATGTTGCCTTCGGGGGATGCGCCGCGTCCGGTCAGCAGGACTTTGTCGTTGTCGCCGAAGACCTTAATGACATCGACGCCAAATTCGTTCTTTGCCGTTACGAAATTACCCGGATCGTTGTAGCGGTCGTTGTAGGAGCGCTGTTGAAACAGGACCTTGTCGGTTGCCGGCGCTGCCGGCGAGAACTTCCATGCACGCAACTGCCGGTCGCTGAAACGCCAGTCGGTGACGATCGCAAAGTCGTCGTTACCCCATTCGATACCGGCGAAGCGGCGTTCGATGTTCAGCAACCGTTGCGGGGGCTCCTTGAAAGGGGCGTTCCAGGTGTAAACAGAATCGTGATGTTCTGCTTCAGCACTCATGTCGCCGCCGTCCTGCGCCTCTGCCCAGACCAGCGTGGCGGCTTTGTCCCCGCGCCATGTGATACTTCTGCGGCCCTCAATCACCGAATCAAAACCCTTGGGGATGGTCTCCCCGGAGGGCAGGTCAGCGACCTGCGTGACCAGTTCGCCGTCCGTGGTCCAGACCTCCGTCAAAAGGGGAAAGCGGGACTGGGGCACCAGGTAGGAGAATGGTCTTTTGAGCTGCGACACCAGCAGGAATTGGCCGTCGGGTGAAGCGGTAAAGGACTTGTACATACCGGCTTTACCCAGCAGCCTGACCTCGCCATTCAAACTGATATCGGCGATCCGGGAAGTTGTGAGGAACTCGAAAAGGTCCCCGTCGTAAGGCGTTTTCAGCAGGTTTGAATAAGTCCTGACCGCGGCTTTCTGCCCCGTTGTCGTTTGTATGACCGGCTTGATATCGGTCACGCTTTGCAACGGCTTCTGATCGGCTGAACTGAAGGTCAGGCGTGTATAGAATCCGCTCGAGTCATGCTTCCAGCGAAACTTGCTGCCACGCAGCGAGGCATTGATGAACTCGCTGGCAACCTGCGATGTTGTGCCTGTTTCGAGACGATAGTTCCACAGCGACAGGCCTGCACTGGTTTCCAGGATGAATGCCAGGTTCTTCGAGTCGGGAGAAAACGCGGCATTCATGACCTTGCCCTCGGGCAGATCTGAAACGGGTACTTTTTCTCCAGTGATCAGAGAGCGTAGTTCAATACCGGTGTACCCGGTTGAACGGCTGGGTGCAAATATGGCCGGGTTGATCCGCAAACCCGCGAGCTTTTCCTCGGGCTGTGCCAGTTCAACAATCCCGGGTGCGCCGGGACGGTGCAGCAGCGCCACCCATTGCTTGTCATCTGATACCGTCGCAGCGGGCCGGCGCGGGGCATCGACCAGGTCTGCCATCATTTTGGGTGGCGCCTGGTAACCGGTTGGCGATTCGGCAAAACCACTGCTGCTGACTAACAGGAAAATCAGGATTAATCGTTTCAAGTCGTGTACTCCCGGGTTGCTTCGGCATGACAATGAGGCGCAGTATAAAAGAATCAGCGCTCGATAGTGTAGCTGGCGGCCGCAGGATCAGGTCAACGGCCCGAAGGGGTTCCGGCCCGAGTGTAAATACTGGTGAAATCACTTTTGATCTACTTATAATAGATGTCGTCAGGCGTTGGCGTGATCATGGTTGGATCCTGGTCGGTCTGAATAACTCTAATAAACTTTCGGGGATCGGGGATCACCAGCATGTACTTACAAGTATTGGATTACACCGTCGTTGGGATTTACGCCGTATTTCTCCTCGTCATCGCCCAGTGGGTCTCGCGCGAAAAGGCCGGGCACCAGAAAAACACCAGCGACTATTTCCTGGCCGGGCGGTCCTTGCCATGGTGGGCCATTGGTGCTTCGTTGATCGCGGCCAACATCTCGGCCGAGCAGATTATCGGCATGTCGGGTTCCGCCTGGGTCATGGGTATCGCCATCGGTGCTTACGAGTGGATGGCGGCGCTGACGCTGATCATCGTGGGCAAATTCCTGTTGCCGGTATTTTTAAAGCACCAGATTTACACCATGCCGCAGTTCCTGGAACAGCGTTATGATCACCGGGTGCGCATGGTCATGGCCTTTTTCTGGTTGGGCGTTTATGTATTTGTGAACCTGACATCGATCCTCTGGCTGGGCGCCCAGGCCGTCAATACGGTGACCGGTATCGACCTGGTCTGGGGCTTGATCGGGCTGGGCGTATTCGCCACGGCCTATTCTCTTTACGGCGGCCTCAAAGCAGTCGCCCTGACGGATATTATCCAGGTGGTGCTGCTGGTGCTGGGTGGCCTGTTGATTGCCGGCATAGCCCTGAACGAAGTAGCGGGCGGCGAGGGCATGGTCGCGGGTTTCGGTATCCTGCTGGAACGTGCGCCCGACAAATTTGACCTGATCTTCAGCAAGGACAGCCCGCATTACCAGTACCTGCCGGGTATCTCGGTGCTGGTCGGCGGCATGTGGGTGATGAATCTCAGTTACTGGGGTTTCAACCAGTACATCATCCAGCGTGCACTGGCCGCCAAGAGCGTCACCGAGGCGCAAAAAGGCATCATGTTCGCGGCTTACCTGAAAATGCTGATTCCCGTTATCGTCGTGCTGCCGGGCGTTGCGGCCGTGATGCTGGCGCCGGAACTGGAGGCACCGGACAAGGCCTACCCGACGGTCATGCGCCTGTTACCTGCCGGTTTGCTCGGCCTGGTGTTTGCCGCCCTGATCGCCGCCATCGTCTCCTCGCTGGCCTCGATGATGAACTCGATTTCCACGATCTTCACGATGGATTTTTACCGCCATCACGTCAACAAGAAGGGCGATGAGCAGCACTTGGTTAAAATCGGCCGAGGCGTCAGCCTGACGGCGATGGTCATTGCCTTGATTGTTGCACGGCCGCTACTGGGCAACTTTGACCAGGCATTCCAGTACATCCAGGAATTCACCGGATTCTTCACCCCGGGTGTCTGCGCGCTGTTCCTGATGGGTATTTTTTGGAAACGCACCACCGCCAACGGCGCACTGGGTATAGCCATCGGCTCAGCGGTTTACTCGTTGGGCTTCAAGTTCCTGTGGCCGGCGTTGCCTTTTATCGACCGGGTCGGCTGGGTATTCGTGCTCTGTATCGTCACCGGCATTGTCATCTCGATGATCCAGGGCGCCGAGGAACACCCGGATGCGATCGATTACAAAGATGTGAATACCGCCACGACCAGTGGCTTCAACTGGGCAGCGTTGGGGGTTATCCTGATGCTGGTCGGTCTCTATGCGACCTGGTGGTAAGCCCGCAGCAAATCTTCACCCGCTGAACTGGTGTACCTTGATGCCGACGGTTTCGAGCACACTGATGGAATCCGTTTTCCTGTAACTGTTCCGGTAGACAATTTTTTCGACATTACCGAGGTTTATCAAGCGCTTGGCACAGGCTGCGCAGGGCAGGTGGGTGACAAAAACGAACTTTTTCGTCTCACGTGGCGCATCACAATTGATCACGGCGTTTTCTTCCGAGTGCAGGCAGCCGCAATTACCGGGCTCTTCCCGGTCACAGCTGTTCGTCAGGCCTGAGGCATTACCGTTGTAACCCACCGCAAGTACCTTCCTGTAATCTATCGTGGTGATAACCGTGCCGACACTCAAGCGCTTGCAGGTGGAACGCCTCGCGATGGTTTCAGCAAACTGCATATAGACTTCTTCAAAAGACGGGCGCTCTTGCATTATTCTGTTTCTCAATCGTGATGTCGTAGCTAGGTCGATTATTTCATCATACCGCAGTCCGCTTCGGTTGCGGTTTTTTGCGAACGGTCGAATGGGTTTTGTAAAACTGTAATTTGTCACAGTTTTAATTCGTAATTATCCTAGTAATATCTGAAGTTAAAGAATCGCCCGATGTGTAGGATGCCTCGGGAAATACATGGAAAGGATTCCAGGAAAAATCGGGTGGGGTACTGTTGCATTCGACCTTCAGAAGCGCAACGCCTGAATCAACGACTGCACTCAGTACGATATCTCCTGGTGGTAATGAGCTTGATTGACGACACAGGTGATCTTCTCATTGTCAACCCAGGTTAAATAAACAGGGGGAGACGGGCCATGCTAAGTTTTTCAGCTCGCAATAGCAGCAGCATTCTCTGCAGCAATTCTTTGGTTTTGTTATTTGAGGACCGCCCAAACGACCCTCAGTTTAAAGCCGACCCCATAACTGAAAACACGCTCAGTAGTCACACCACAGAACATGGTGGAGGAGTCAAAAATGGGTGAGGCCAGGGTCACTTTCAAGACTAATAGCCACCAGGTGCCAGGTAGTAATGCGCGCCTGCCAAGAAGGCGAAAGAGCCGAATTAGTGACTATTTACGCGCCAGGCCGAAGGTTATTAAAACCACCAAGGTGAATGAAACCAGGCAGCGGTTTCAGCGAATATTATGGGCCATGAAATGGGCTTTGATTTTGCCATTGAGTGCCTATATCTTTATTTGGCTAGTACTGATCCTGGACGATTTTTTCAAATATTGACCCGTGAAATGCCGGCGCTTGACCTGGTCACAGCGGTTGGCACTATTTTTTGCTCATGGGGGAAGCAGCAAGTGAAGCTTGAGTAATTGCATAAATGAAAAGTTAAGAAATTCATTTATTATTAGGCTCTTGAAAGCCAAGGACGGTTATCAATGAAAACACGCACACGAATTTTTCTCGCGGATGATCACGCTCTGCTACTGGATGCTTTCAACAAGCTCCTGGAGCCAAAATACGATGTCGTCGGCACTGCAACCGATGGCCGGCAGATGCTGACCATGGTGCGGCGCCTGAAACCTGATGTAGTGATCCTTGATATCTCCATGCCAAACCTGAATGGTTTTGACGCCGGTGAGAAACTCAAAAAGATAGCCCCCGATATCAAACTGATCTTCCTGACCGTCAACGAAGACCCCGACATGGTGACAGAGGCGTTCAGAATCGGCGCAAATGGCTACCTTCTCAAGAGCTCTGCAGTTGCCGAGCTGTTCCGAGCCATTGAAGCGGTCCAGGGCGGAGAGAATTATGTCACGCCAAAAATCACCCAGGGTATGATCAGTTCTTTTATCAAGCACCCCGGTGGTCAGAAAGTTCATGGTGACCTCAGCATCCGGCAGCGTGAAGTGCTGCAGCTACTGGCTGAAGGAAATACGATGAAGAAGGTTGCAGCCGCTCTCAACATCACACCGAGGACCGTTGCCTTTCACAAGTACCAGATCATGGATGACCTGGAAATCAAGACCAATTCCCAGCTGATTCAGTATGCTTTAAAGCTCGGATTGGTCGCCTGAAGCGGACGTATTGTCGCCAGCGCCAAAAAGCAGGCTAATGAGTCACGCAGATGCCGATTGCAGCGGACACATATCCACTGCGTCTTGTTATCGTCTTTCTTGTCTTGATACAAGCTCGAGTTCTTTTTCCATTTATGGTTGCAGTACACCTGCTTGAAAAATTGGAAATTGATTTTCATATGCCCCCTCGCGAACAATTTGAACAGTGACTGAAATTCGTGAGCCAGCCCTGCTCAAACGCAGTTTCTTTAGGAATCTGACCCCTTTCAGGAAACCTGCCCAAAGCATACTCAATGCCTGTCAGGGTTGTCCCCTCAGGGCTGTCCATACGCCAATGCCAGAACAAGCATTTTTTCCAACTGAGCCTGTCAATTTATACAGTGGCTAAAAAGGTGCTGCACGGGCATATTTAAGTTGGAAGAACCCCAAGGGAACATTCCGATAATGAATTCTCCGCACCCGACAAAAGTCCTGGGCTGGGATTTCAAACCAAAGGAATTGGGCTTTTCATAAAAAGGGATTTGTTATGAAGACACTTCGCAGGCAGGCGGGTATTACCCTCAACGAACTTATCATCACCTTGTCCGTGGTCAGCATCCTGGTTGGTTTTAGCGTCCCTTCATTTTCCCAGTTCATATCCAAGCGTGAACTTGCAGGAGCTGCCAACCTGGTGAGTACGTTCTTTGAGAACGTCAAAATGGAATCGGTCAAGCAAAACGCATTTGCAACGGTCAACTATCAAAAAGCGGGTAACGGTGTGGACTGGTGCATCGGCGCCGTCATGGGCGACAGTGTCTCTTGCGATTGCATGGCTGAAACACCGCAATGCCTGATTAACTCGGTGCCTGTTATTCTTTCAAGCTCCAGCTCTGATATTTTTGGTGACCTGGAAGCTGAATTTACCGACGGATCCTTAACGTTTGATCCGATTCGCGGAATATTGAAGGTACCGACCAGTGCCGTTTCGATGCAGTTCAAGCACAAGTCAGAAGACTATCTTGTCAATGTCTCCGTAAATGCAACCGGCAGCGTCAGGAAATGTAGTCCGTCAGACGCAAAACTGATCGGTTACCCCACATGTATCTGAGACGTCAGAAAAGCACCCGTGTCAAACCGGAGTTGGTCTCCTCACGGGGGGTCACTCTGATTGAACTGATGATCGCATTGGTCATCATGAGCATCGTAACCCTGGGGGCAGTCCAGCTTTCAGCGAATGTATTCAGCACCAATACGCAGTCTATCCAGATGATCCAGTTGAGCCAGGAAATGCGCTCCGTCATTCAGCTCATTTCCCGGGACATTCGCAGGGCCGGGTACAACGACGACGCGCTCGCCAGCTTTCTGTCCACCGAAGCCATAGCCAGCGGCGTCAGCATGGGGACAATGGACGATAACAACATAAGCAACTGTTTGCGTGTCCAGTACGACAGCCTTGAAGGGAACGCGATGAACGTGGTCTACCGGATGCGCACAGTCAACGATATCGGTCGTGTTTCAGCGCATTTTGGCGCTACGGCGACTTGTGCGACGGACATTACGGACGACGCCTGGGTCGATGTTACTGACCCACTGCTCACCGATATTTCAGGCCTGGAGTTTCGCCTCAACGACCAACTGACCGATATTGCGGAAAACCTCAGCAATGGTAACGTCATCCAGGTAGGACTTCAGCAAATCAGTATCGCGATCAGCGCAATATTGAGGACAGATAACACGATTAACAGGACAATCATTAACGAGGTGCAGATCAGAAACCAGTTCCTGACGGTGTGAAACGAGGATTCGAGTGCAGAATTCGATAACAGAATATGACCTGCAGCGCTTCCGGCCAATCGAGGAAAGCCGGGGCGCGGCGTTGCTCATGGTTATCCTGATAATGATCATGATCTCAGGGATGCTGTTCTTCAATGCGAGGGTAACCTCTTTTGAACAACAGATTTCCGGTAATGACCGGCGCGCAAAGCTGGCGCACCACGCCGCGGAAGCCGGGATCAGCCACGCCATGCGCTACTTCTCGAGGAATATCAGGGATATCAATTCCGTCGGGGACGATGGCTGGCTGTCGCCCACGGGACTGGACCGCCATTGGCTGCCCTGCAGTGCGAACGATACGACGTTGCCGTGCAGTGCGGCGTCACTCGAAGCAGACGGCCGCGCCGACGGTTTCAACCGTGAGAATGTCTTTTATTACGTCGAGAATCCAGACGCGGAAAATCTCAACACGTATCTGCCGCTGAACGCCCTGGTCAAAAAATATGACGATTCAGACCCGCCGGTTCTGCTCGACAGCACGAACTACCAGGTCCAGGCCCTGTTGTGCGTGATGGATTACGACCCGGACAAGTATGTATCCGGCAGCACGCACACCTATGCCAAGTGTGACGGGTCGGGCACCCCCACCGGCATCCACATGGCTATCAGGGTCATATCCACCGGCACGTCCGATGATGGCAGTGCGGAAGCGGTCATCATGCAAACCCTGGCCAATGTCGAACCGGGGGGCGGACCACCCACGGTTCCCATCATGAGCTATAGCGCCATTGCTCCCAACGGCTCGATCAATATTGTGGTCAACCCCAACGCGGGTGGCCTTGGTGTGCCAACGTCGATCTGGTCGCGTAACTATGTTTCTGTCGAGGAACCGGGAGCCGGCAGTATCGCAACCTGTGAGTTCGAAGAGTTTCTCGCCAGCCGCGACAGCGCATTCTGGCGCACCTGGACTGACTCGACCGGCGTGCAGTATGCGACTTGCGACTCATGCACCTGCCCCGACAAGGAAGCTGACGGGGCACTCAGCCATACCCAGAATACGGAGCCGGCGCGGAAATTCTTCGATATCGTCGATGAAGACCCGCGGTTCCCGGACGATATATTTGAATACTACTTTGGTGTTGCCAGGACGGAGTACCAATTGGTGCGTGACCAGGCCGACACGGTGCTCACGGACTGTTCGACGGTGGATACGACCCTGCATGGCCTGGTCTGGGTGGACGGTTACTGTGACCTTGCGGGCAAGGAGGTAGGCTCAGGAACCGGGCCTGTCGCATTGGTGGCGAGCAAGGGTGTGAAACTGAACTCGAACTCCATCCTTTATGGCGTGTTGGTCATCACGGACCCGACAATCCCTCCAGAGGAGCAGAATGTAGATTCCATTCCGGTCAGCCTGAATGGCGGCCCCATTGTTTATGGAGCAGTCATCAGTGATCCGGGTGCCGCGGTATTCAATGGCGGATTCACCGTTGTATTTATCAAGGACATTCTCAGCAAAATCCACCCACTGATCGTGTTGGGTAACCTTTCGGGCAGTTGGTCTGACCAGCTGACAGCCAATTGAAGGACGAAGCAATGAAGCGAGTACACGCATCCGTCCATCACACCAGCGCACCAGGATTCACACTGCTGGAGCTGATGATCGCCATCCTGATCATCACTATCGGCCTGGCCGCGCTTGCCAACCTGCAGGGCAAGTTGACCGGCTACAGCACCATTGCCAAGCAACGCACGCTGGCCATGAACCTGGCTGAACAGCAAATCGAAACCATGCATTCGTTCTACACCATGGCGGGTACCGGGGCGAGTGCCTGTACCACCTCGCAGGCCGGCTTTGATGACCTGGCTACCTGCAGCCAGGAGGTGACCACCAACGTCGGCAATATACCCTTCAGAATGAGCTGGACCATTGAAAGCTACCAACAAAATTCCGATGGCACCACTACTGCCTGGTCCAGCGGTAATGGCCAGATAAGACCCGATCTCAAGCTGGCGACGATCAAGGTAGCGTGGACTAACGGTGAAGGCGTCACCCACGATGTAGAACTGGTCGACATTGTCGATGCGACTTCAATTTTCAACACCGGGCGTATTCTTGCCAGGGTCGATTCGAATGCGCCGCCAAGAACACGTTTCGATCCGCAGGATTTTCCCGGCGTCGTGGCAATATCTCTCGGCCGCGAAAAGCTCAAAGGCTCAACCACGCCTGAGCCCAAGATTGTCAACCGGGGCACCAACGTGATTACTTCATTTGACGTTGTCACGTTCATGCGCACAGGGAATGTTGGCTACCTGCAAAGACGCGAAGAGTTCAAGGTGCTCAACTGTATTTGCACGCTGGATACGGGTACTTCAAACGGGCGTGAGCCCAGCGCCTGGGACGGTACTGAATACGCATTGGGCGCCGTGGTCAGCAAACGCACCGGCAGTGTTTCTGCCAATGAGTCCGGCCAGCCAGCCGCCTGTGAAATGTGTTGCAGGGACCACCATGACGCCACCGGAGCAAGGGTCAAATATGATCCGTTCAGACCCGCCTTCAGCGGTGAGACCGGCGACTTCAGTTTGCTTGGCGACCATGCCCATTTCTCGATCGATAATGGCGTGAAGATACTTGCCGGTGAGGGCGATGATTATATCGAAGCCTGCCGCTTTATCAGGAAGGACGGTTTTTTCAAGCTGACCACGGACATCTCGCTGGAAAACCTGGACGTGGTCAAGTCAAATTACCCGGTCATCTACAATACCGATTACAGCACCTCCGTCATTGACTTTGTATCGGATTTCTCCACCAGCGTTAATGTGCAGGATTACCCGCTGGTCATTCCCGATGGCACCTACAGCTCGTCAGCACCCGGGATCTTTCTGAACAATGCCGACACCGTACAACCCGCCATGGCCCGCGGCATTTACGTCGATTACATGCCGGTCGAGCTGGTGAAAAAGATCAAGTGCCTGAAGGCTGACGGCGTAGGCCTGTTCACCGACTTCTGTGATACTTACAAAGATCCCTCATGGTTGGAAATCCTGCCATTCTATGACATCGATGTCACCTCGCTGGCGAACTGGAACAAGGGCTCATCGGCTATCGTAGTGACCAACTCACCGATCAGTGACATCGGCAGCAGTGGATTCAGTCGCGGGGAAGTTTCGAAGGCCAAGGAACATTTCAATATTGACACCACGGTTACCGCTACGATTGAAAACTCCAACTCCGGGTTGACGGACACCAACCCGGTTGACCCTGATGACGAACTGGAGTCAGCAGAGGATATCGCCGTCACTGTGAACATCGGCGGTAATCCGCCCGCCATCGGCAGGCTGGTACAGGGCAATATCAATGCGGGCTCGAACCGGATTAACGTGGAGACTGTTCGCGTTGCCCAGAACCCACCATCAATGGACTGTGAAATCATCACTGTTGTTGATGGCCGGACATCACACAAAGCCTATGTTTGCGACCTGCAAGCATACGCCGGCGTTGCCAGTGGCACAGTCAGGATTACCGACTATAACGCTCTGAAGATTGCTGGTAAAAATACCTGGGTGCTGAACCGGAAAGTGTGCACGGACAGCGCACCGTATACCGGCATACAGGTGTTTGACAACGGCACCGTTGCGGATCCTGATCTGGGCATTACCGGCGAAAGCACCTTGTTGACATTTGCCAACCTCGGCGCGGATGCAACCGTCAACATCACCATCGAGGAAGAAGGCACCACTTGCCCCTAGCAATTGTTGCCTCATGCCGGGCGCATGAAATCAGGCTCAAAAGAGCAGGGAAGGTTAAGGAATAATGAAAAACGGATTTTCACTGATCGAACTGATGATAGTAACTACGCTTATAGCAATCCTGGCCACGCTCAGCTATCCGTCCTACGTGAGCTTCATCCGCAAGGCGGACCGCACGGAAGCAATGACAACGTTACTTGACTGGGCCAATCGCCAGCAAATCTGGCGTGCTGATCACCCGGCCTACAGCACGGGTATCAACCCGGACAATACTGAACTCTATTCCTACTCGATGACCACTACCGCAACATCGTTTACTTTGACAGCAACCGCGCTAAACGAGCAGGCTTACGACAAGGAAGATGGCGTGTCGTGCGGTACGCTCACTTTGGACCAATCCGGTCAAAAAGGGCCGAGCGGACATCTTGAATGCTGGGGTAAGTGAAGCCTGGCTACTATCCTGCCAGGCAGTATCGCGCTGTTTCTTCTCGTTCTTGCAGACCCCCTGTCCTCGCTTGAAACCAATACAGGCCATATCTTCAAGACCTTTTGACAGGCCGTTGGCCTGAAATTTTCACGCTGATAACAGAACAATAGGGGAGTTCAAACGGTAAACATGGCAGGAACCCGGCTTGTTACCCAGGGGCTTGGAACCCCGGGC
>JABDPJ010000096.1 GCA_013042835.1 Lysobacterales bacterium | reverse complement strand
CGAAACTGGTTATTTGCGATGAACCCGTCAGCGCGCTGGACGTCTCGATCCAGGCGCAAATTATCAACCTGTTAAAGGACCTGCAGAAAAAGCTCAACCTGTCGCTGATTTTTATCGCCCACGACCTGTCGGTGGTCAAACACATCAGTGATCGTGTCATGGTCATGTACCTGGGAAAAACCATGGAACTCGCCGATCGCGCCAATATATACAAGCGGCCGCTGCATCCCTATACCAGCGCCATGATCAAGGCCGTACCTGTACCCGACCCGAAACTGGCCAGGGCCGCCAGCGATACCGGTTTGACGGGTGATATGCCGTCACCGCTGGAGCCACCGCCGGGCTGCGTGTTCCACAGCCGCTGTCCTTATTCAGTCGAACGCTGTGAGCTGGAAGTTCCACCGCTCAGAAGAATGGAAAACGGTGATTGGTCAGCCTGCCACCGGGCCGAAGAACTCGATTTGACCATCGGTAGCGAAGCGCAGGCTAACAAGCCCTGAGCAAAAGCGGTTAGAATATCCGCTGCGTAATACATCGCGCTCAAGCGGGCCGCTGTCAGGCCCGGGGTATCACGGTGTACTACACCAGACTTTTGTACCAGAATTTATTGAGGATATAGGAATGATCCGAATTAGCCTTCGAGCTCTTGCGGCAATCGCTGTTTTGTTGCTGTTAAACGCCTGCCAGACGACCAAAGTCATCAGCGAATGGGATGCCGGGCGTGATGAAATCGACAAGCGTGAGAGAATCGCCGTGGTCGCCATGATGCCGGAGTCGCTGCAACGCCTGACCGTAGAGCAGGAGATCGTCAGGGTCATGCGCAAGTCGGGCAGGAATGCACTGGTGTCGAGTGACATACCCGGCCTGTCCGGGCGTCTGACCAGGGAAACGGCTGAGCCGGCCTTGAGGGCCGCCAGCGTGGACGCGATCGTTGTCGTGTTCCTTACCGGTGGCGGCAAGGGCGAGCGGCTCGAGCGGGCGGATTATTATACCGTCCTGGTCGGCTCCGGTTTCTACGGCGGCGGATATGGCTGGTTCGCACCCACCTACGGTGATGTCTACACCGTGGTTGAAGGCGCCGGCTTTTACGATCAGCAGAACTTCGTGTATGCCGAGACCACTTATTTCGATATCGTCGATGATCGCGCCAAGTGGAGCATGATCACGCGCTCCAAGGACCTCGATCACAATGATACGGCCAAGGACGTCGCCAACAAGATCGTTTCCAAGATGAAATCAACGGGCACGCTCTAGTTCGCCCCTTGTACCACCGGATTTCAGGACGTCCCGGATTCAGATGAGCAGCAATCAATCTGAGCGCATCAAGCTTGAGTCCGGGCTCGACAGGCTGGGTCTTGAAGTTCCATCGGCGGCCATTGATGACCTGCTTGCCTACATGGCGTTGCTGAAGGAGTGGTCGGGCACCTACGACCTGATCGCACCGCGTGAACGTGACTTTCTGCTGGCGCGCCACGTCCTCGACTCGCTATCCATCGCGCCGTGGCTCCAGCCCGGGAGCCTGCTCGATGTTGGCAGCGGCGCAGGCCTGCCAGGATTGCCGCTGGCCATCGTCAGGCCGGACATGCAGGTCACGATGATCGACAGCGCCGGCAAGAAGATACGCTTTATCCGGCACGTCGGGCGTACGCTGAAACTGGCCAATATCCGGCCGCTGCATGGCAGGATTGAGGAAATGACCGAAGATGGGATCTTTGCCAATATAACCTCGCGGGCGTTTGCTTCATTGCAGGCGTTCGTTGCGGCAGTCAGGCCTTTTGCCGACGAAACAACCCGGCTTTTGGCCATGAAGGGCGCGTATCCTGAAAAAGAACTTGCAGATCTGCCCGCCTGGACTCATCTGGAGGCAGTGGAAAAATTGACCGTGCCGTATTTGCACGCAGAGCGGCATCTGGTCATGATGTCGCTCCCAAATCCGTTAAACGAGTAACCAAGTAGTAATGGCAAGAATTATCGCAGTCGCCAACCAGAAGGGCGGCGTTGGAAAAACCACGACCTGCGTCAACCTCGTGTCCGCACTCGCGGATATGAATTACCGCAGCTTGCTGGTCGATCTTGACCCGCAGGGCAATGCTTCGGTGGGTTGCGGTGTCAACGCCCGTGAACTGGAAGTCTCGGCGCTGGACGTGCTGCAAGACGAGTGCGGTGTTGCGGAAGCGATGATACACCTCGATACACTCGGCTTTGATGTATTGCCCTCTAACAGCGACCTGACCGCCGCGGAAGTTTCCCTGCTGCAGGTCGATGAACGCGAGTACCGCCTGAAAAGCGCACTTGAGAAAGTCGCCCATCAGTACACCTGGATTGTAATTGACTGCCCGCCGTCGCTGAACCTTTTGACGCTTAACGCGCTGACCGCCGCCAACAGTGTCTTGATCCCGATGCAGTGTGAGTACTATGCGCTGGAAGGACTGGCGTCCCTGCTCGAAACCATCGAACAGGTTCGCAACAGTGTTAACCCGGGATTGGAAATCGAAGGCCTGCTGCGCACCATGTACGATGCCCGCAACAACCTTTCCGGGGCAGTGTCGGAGCAGTTGTTTGAACACTTTGGCGAGCGCGTCTATCGCACGCTGATCCCGCGCAATGTCCGCGTCGCAGAGGCGCCCAGCCACGGCCTGCCGGTGCTGCGCTATGATCCGACGTCCCGAGGTGCAATGGCGTACCTTGGGCTGGCCGGCGAAATGCTGCGCAGGAACAGGAAAAGACATGCCGGCTAAGGCGGATGCAGGGCGGTTCTGCAGTTCACTATCAAACCGTTATGCCTGATACTATGTTGTGTTGGTTACGGAAAATTTATTAATGGCAACGAAAAAAAGTCCCCTGGGACGAAATTTGAGCTCAATGCTGAGCAAGTCTGCTTTGCAGCATGCGGTGGATCACGCCGAGGCGGAATCATCCGACCGCGATTCCCTGCGTAGCCTGCCCCTCGACCTGATCAGCGCCGGGCCCTATCAGCCCCGTTCCATTTTTGACAAGGATCGCCTTGAAGAGCTCGCTGAATCCATCCGCCACCAGGGTGTAATCCAACCCGTGGTGGTGCGTGCCAAAGGCGACGACAGCTATGAACTGATCGCCGGCGAGCGCCGCTGGCGTGCGGCGCAATTGGCCGGAATCGATAAAATCCCGGCGATCATTCGCAAGGTCCCCGATGAAATCGCCATTGCGATGGCGCTGGTTGAAAATATCCAGCGTGAAAACCTGAATCCGATCGAAGAGGCGACGGCACTGCGAAGGCTGGTGGAGGAATTCCAGATGACCCACCAGGAGGCCGGCGAGGCCGTCGGCCGTTCACGCTCAGCCGTTTCCAACCTCCTGCGGCTGTTGGTGTTGTCGGAGGAAGTGCGTGAACTGGTTGATGCCAGGCACCTGGAAATGGGTCACGCCCGTGCCCTGTTAACACTGGAGCCTACGCTGCAGGCGCAGGCCGCACGCGAGGTGGTCGCCAAGGATTTGTCCGTACGGGAAACCGAGAAACTGGTCAGACGTCTGAAAAATCCGCCGCTGCCGAGGAAACGCGAAGTCGATCCCGATGTCCAGAAGCTGGAAGACCGGCTGGCAGAAAAACTCTGCGCCCGCGTCAGACTGACCCACAACGCCCGCGGCAAGGGCAAAATGGTGATCGCCTTCAATTCGAACGACGAACTGGAAGGCATCCTGGAGCACCTCGGCCTGGACAAGGAGTAGCCACTAACCACGGGCACTGTCATCCCCCACGGTGATCCCGGCTTCCGCTACTCGCGACCCCGGGATGACGGTGGTTTTTCAGAGGGGATGAATGACGCTTCGGCGGGGGTGACGTTGCTTCTGGCGGGGCAAGACGCATGCCTTTTTAGCAATACCGCTCTGATCCGATTTCTTCTCCAACGATCTGACCATATTATGACCAAGGTCAAACCCTTTTTATCCGATCGTGGTTAAAATACCGGCCATTCTTCATCAACCAATAGAAGGTGAGTCCAATGCTAGGTTATCCCCATCAATACCTCGCCAGTGCGACTGGCGGAACCGAAGGCAGCGTTGTCGTCAGTGGCGAGGGTTTACCGCCGATCGATACGCAATCGCCACCGCAGTTTGGTGGTCCGGAAGGCGTGTGGTCACCGGAAACCATGTTGTCGGCCACAGTTGCCAACTGTTTCATACTGACCTTCCGCGCCATTGCACGTGCCTCGAAGTTCGATTGGACTGCGCTCGACTGCAATGTTGAGGGTGTGTTGGACCGGCCCGAGCGGACGACTCTATTCACCGCTTTCAATGTCCACGCTGTCCTGCGCGTGCCAAGCGACGAGAAGCTGGAAATGGCGCAGCGTCTGCTGGAGAAAGCGGAACATGTCTGCCTGATCACGGCGTCGTTAAAATCTGAGATCATACTGACTACAGATATCAAGGTTGGCTGACAGCCTCAACCTGCCAGCCTGCCCGGAAGGGACGGGTCTCTTCGCCCGGGTTTCGGCCGCCCGCCGTGTGGTACCCTCTCGCTTACAAGTGATGGATAAAGCGGCCAGAGCCCGTTGAGAAGGTCCGGTACCCGATGACGATAAACAGCCAAGCGGTCAGCCGCAGCCTGAGAATCCAGTTTGCCGTGGCCCTTGCGCTGGCCGGCGGCCTGTTACTGCTCGGGCCGGTGCAGGCCTATTCATCCATTTTCGGCAGCCTGGCAGCCTACCTGCCAGCGCTGTTTTTCGCCCTCGTTGTCACGCCGAAATTCGGCGCTGACAGCGTCACGTTCTTGCGCACAGCGGCGATTGCCGAGACCGCAAAACTTTTTTTGACGGCGCTGATCTGTGCGCTGGTATTCGTTTGGGTCGAACCGCTGTCCGCCGGCTGGTTTTTTGCCGGTATGGCGGCGGGTATTTTCAGCGGGCGCCTCGCGCTGCTCATCAATACATGAAGACCGGCTCACGCGCATGAAAGCAATGACCCCGAAAGCAATCGTTGGCCAATGGGTTGAGGCTTTCAACCGGGCGGATGTAAATGCGATCGTGGAGTTCTACGCTGAAAATGCCGTCAATCACCAGGTGGCTGAAGCGCCGGTGACCGGAAAGCCTGCCATCAAGGAAATGTTCGCAAAGGAGTTTTCCGAGGCTGACATGACCTGCCTGGTCGAAAACATTTTCGAAGATGGAGAATGGGCCATGCTGGAGTGGAAAGACCCCCTTGGACTGCGGGGTTGCGGCGTTTTTCACGTGCAACAGGGCAAGATAGTTTTGCAACGCGGTTACTGGGATAAACTGTCATTTCTGAGAATGCACAATTTGCCTGTCCCCGGCCAGGGTGAGTGAAAGGCGGTGTCTATGCGACAGGAAAGTGAGAGCCAATGAGATCTGTAAAGCTGAACGGGAAAAAGATCTACCCGTCAAAAATCATCTGTGTCGGCAGGAACTACGTCGACCATATCAGGGAACTGGGCAACGAAATTCCCGCTGAGCCCGTCATTTTTCTGAAACCCAATTCGGCTATTTCGAGCCAGGTCCGGTCGAGCGCTGACGTCGACATTCATTATGAAGGCGAAATGGTGCTGCTGGTGCTGGCCGGTAGGCTGGCCGGCGTGGGTTTTGGCCTCGACCTTACCAAGCGGCAGCTGCAGACCAGCCTGAAAGCCAAGGGCCTGCCATGGGAACGCGCCAAGGCATTCGATGGCGCCGCTGTGTTCAGTGAGTTTGTTATTTTCGACGGCAACATCGATGACTTGCGGCTTGAGCTTTATATCAATGGCCGGTTGGCTCAGCAGGGTGGTTGCGACCTGATGATGCACAAACCGGATTCGATCCTGGCGGAGGTCAGAACTTTTCTCTCCCTCGAGGACGGTGACCTGATCATGACCGGAACCCCGGGCGGGGTCGGAGAGATTCACCCCGGCGACGAGTTCACCGGTAAAATTTTCGCGGGGCAAGAGCCGGTTGTCGAGGCTTCCTGGGTGGTCAGGTAAATGCGGGTTGGATAATGAAAACAGTCGAAATAACGAAAGAGCCGGTTGAGCTTTACAAAATCCTGAAGTTTGAAGGCCTGGTTGGCAGTGGTGGTGAGGCCAAGCTGGTCATCGATGAAGGACTGGTCCTGGTCAATGGCCAGGTGGAGACCCGCAAGCGCAAAAAAATCGTTTCCGGCGATATTGTCGAATTTGGTGGCGAGCATCTGCACATTCTTTTCAAAGGCCATAGAGGCGCAGACGCAGGCTGAAAACCGGCGATAACATGCGCCGCAACCGGTAGTTCCAATCAATGCAACAACTATTGAAAGACAACAACCTGATCCTGATGGAAGCAGCCATCGTTGAACCCTTGCGGCGATCGGTGGATATCCAGCTCCACCCCAGGCTGGTCAATGCCCCTTTGATTTACGAAAAAGCGGGCAGGGCGGCCCTGGCCGGGCTTTACCAGGGGTATATGGATATTGCGGCGGCCGCACAAAAGCCGTTCCTGATGTGCGCCCCTACCTGGCGGGCCAACCGGGAAAGGGTGACGGAGACGGGCATCAAGACCTCCATCAATATCGATGCAGTGCACTTTCTACAGGAGTTGCGGGAACTACAGGGCGCGGAAAAGAACAACATACGAATCGGCGGTTTGATCGGTTGCAAGAACGATTGTTATAAACCGGAAGAGGCTTTAAGTGCGACCGAAGCGGAAGCGTTTCATGCCTGGCAGGTTGAGCAATTGCAGCAGTCCGGTGCCGATTTCATCATTGCCGAAACGCTGCCTGCCATTGAAGAGGCCATTGGTGTCGCGAGGGCCATAGAGCAGAGCGGGCTGCCCTATTTCATCAGTTTTGTCATTATGCGAAACGGGTGTTTGCTGGATGGCACCAGCCTTGAGACGGCAACCAGTGTGATTGACGTAAACACCTTGCGGCAACCCCTGGGATTCATGGTCAATTGCGCCTATCCGGGATTCCTGTGTGCAGAAAGACAGCCCCCGGAACTTTTCAACAGGCTGGTCGGTTGCCTGGCAAATGCATCATCCCTGGATCACTGTGACCTGGAC
>JABDPJ010000093.1 GCA_013042835.1 Lysobacterales bacterium | reverse complement strand
TGGCGCTGGCCCACAACGGCAACCTGTCGAACGGGATCATGTTTCCGGTCGACGCCCAGTACACCGGTAAAGAAATTGACGAGTTCTATGTCCAGCAACGCGCGAAGTGGGAAAGGATGTACGAGATCACCCAGATCAAGGGCGACGGCGAAGCGCACCCATTGCTCTCGCCCGATGACGCATTTGCCGATTATGAAACCTGGGATGCGGGCAACCTGGACCTTTCCGAAGCCAAGACCGAGGCGATGCTGAAGAACGAATACGCCCGAGAAGCCCTCAAGAACGGGCTGTTACTGGAAAAACGGCATGGCACCAATCCATATAAATTCGGTTTGGTGGGTTCCACAGACAGCCACACGGCGCTCGCGGCAGTCGAGGAAGAGAACTTTTTTGGCAAGGCCACTAACGCCGAACCATCACCCAAACGCATGCTGCATCCCTTCACAAAAACCGAGAACGGCGTTTTTGAAGGCTATGAGCTAGTCTCTTCAGGCTATGCCGGTGTCTGGGCGAGCGAAAATACCCGCGCAGCGATCTGGGATGCCATGGAGCGTAAGGAAGTTTATGGCACCACCGGCCCGCGCATCATCGTGCGTTTCTTTGGCGGCTGGAATTATACCGACGATGATCTGAACAGCCGCGCACCAGCCTTCCGTGGCTATGAAAAAGGCGTTCCCATGGGTGGCGACCTAAGTGGCGGCGACGCCACTGGCGCACCCACTTTCATGGTCTACGCGCTACGTGATGCGATTGGCGCGAATCTGGACCGGATCCAGATCGTCAAGGGCTGGCTGGACGCCAGGGGCAAGACACACGAGAAAGTCTATAACGTCGCCTGGTCGGACGGCCGTGAACCGGACGCCGCCGGCAAGTTGCTGCCGGTGGGTAATACGGTAGACGTTGCAGCAGCCAACTGGACCAACACCATCGGGGCGTCAGAGCTCGGCGCGGTCTGGACTGATCCGGACTTCGATCCCAAACAGAGCGCTTTTTACTACGCCCGCGTGCTCGAAATTCCGACGCCGCGCTGGGTGGTGTACGACGCGTTCCGCTTCGGTACTGACATTCCTGAGGACGCCAAAACCAGCCACCAGGAACGGGCCTACACATCACCGATTTGGTACTCACCCTGAAAGTGCAGCTCAACTGCAGAAAAAAACCCGGCTGATTGCCGGGTTTTTTCTGCAAACTGTAAATTAGTTCTCAGAAACCGCCGTGGATGATAATTTCATCCATGGGCTTGCGCTCCCGCTTGTTGAGGTCCCGCTTGGCATATTCTTCCCCGACCGAGTCAGCACTGCCGACATAACCAATTGCCAGTCCCGTAAATGGCTGGATCGTACCCGTGAGGTGGAACAGGTCACAGGCCTTTTCCCGATCTATACCAATCATCTGGTGCACGACAAGACCGCGCGTACTGGCCTCAAAGGTCAGGCTTGCCGATGCCGCACCCAGATCATGCTGGTACGCCATGTTTGGTTTGCCATTGTGCTCAAAGAGCGCCTCGGTGAGTCCCAATGCCAAAACGGGTGCGTTGCGTGCCCAGGCCTGGTTGCCTTCCAGCAGGGACTCAAAAACCTGCTCCCAAACCGCCTGGGTGCGGTTGCGAACACCGACGATATAGCGCCATGGTTGGGCATTGTAGGACGACATGGTCCAGCGGGCGGCTTCAAAAATCCCTGCAAGATCACCCGTGCTCACCTCCCTTTCCGGATCAAACGAATAAGGACTCCAGCGTGAACCGAGAGCCTGGTGAATGGGATGGTTGGTTGGGTTTTTCATAACGTCCTCTCTTTCGAAATTGATTAGCTGGCCAGGGGCAGATCAAACAGCAATACTTCGGCTGTTGCCCGGCCGGTGATTTCAAGTTGTGGTTCTGCGGATACCTGGCAACCGTCACCGCGATTGAGCGCTTGACCGTTAACTTCCACAGGTCCCCTCGCCACGTGAACATACAGCACCCGATCTGGTTTGATGTCGTGGCTGAGTGACTGGCCTTCATCCAATAAGGCGCCGTACATCAATGCATCCGTGTTTGCACTGACCGAACCGTCCCGCCCATCGCCGGAAACCAACAGTTTCAGTTCGCCCTGCCGGTCAGGCGCGGGAAAATGTTTCTGCTCGTAACCGGGCTGCGTGTACTGCGCATTTGGCAACAACCAGATTTGCAGGAAGTTTACCGGGTTTTCATCAGACGGGTTGAACTCGGAGTGCGTAACGCCTGTTCCGGCAGACATGCGTTGCACATCACCCGGGCGAATCACGCTGCCATTACCCATACTGTCCTTGTGCTCCAAGGCACCGTCCAGCACGTAGCTGACAATTTCCATGTTCTTGTGTGGATGGGTCGGAAATCCCGCACCGGGGATGACCTTGTCATCATTAATGACGCGGAGCACTGATACGCCCATGTGATTTGGATCATAGTATTCGCCGAAGGAGAACGTGTGGTAGCTGTCGAGCCAATTGTTTTTGAAATGGCCCCGTTCATGTGCGTTTCTTATCTTCAACATCGTTTTGCTCCTTTCAGTTCATTCACGGCCCGACTACTGCGCCTGCCAGCATTCGTTTTCTTAGTTTATTATTGTATTATTTGGTATTAAATAGGCATTTATGAAAAATATTATTACGATAAATGCAAAAATATAATCTTCCTGATATACAGGCATTTTTAAAGGTCGTGGAGTCCGGCAGCTTCACCCGTGCCGCGCTACAGCTAAATGCAAGCACAGCAGCCGTCAGCCGGCGCGTTTCGGCACTGGAGGGCGCGCTCGGCACCAGGCTGCTTAACCGCACCACCCGCCAACTGCGCCTGACCGATGCCGGGGAGCAATATGCTGATGATATGCAGCACGTCATGATGGCGCTTGAAGAAGCAGAGTACAAAGCTCAACGGACCAGCCAGGAGGTCAGAGGCAACCTGCGCCTGGCTGCACCACTGAGTTTTGGTATCGAACGAATCGCGCCCGTGTTACCGGGTTTTCTGAAACGGCATCCCAAACTGAATATTGACCTTCAACTGGAAGACCGGCGCACCGACCTGTTCGCGGAAGGCATTGATTTAGCGATACGCATCGGCAAACTGGAAGATTCAACGCTCATCGCCACCCGCATCGGTGAAATCTCGAAAGCTTACTGTGCGTCGCCGGACTACCTGCGGGAACACGGCGAACCCAGGCACCCTTCCGAACTGCCAACGCACCGGCTGCTGCGGTACAACCTGATCACAGCCGGAGATGAATGGGGTTTCGGCGGGGACATCAGCCAGGGTGCGTCACTGGCATGGCAGCTGTCAGCAAATAATGGTGAGGCGTTAAGGGAGGCAGCCATCCGGGGCCTGGGGATTGCAATATTACCCACCTTCATCGTTATGGATGCGCTCAGGGACGGCCGCCTGAAAGAAATCATGTGTAAATACACCCAGGGACTTACGGGTATCTACGCTGTGCGCGCTTCACGGCAATTCACTCCGGCAAAAATCAAGCTGTTGATTCAATACCTGCGGGAAAAGATTAATCGTTTTTAGACCTGGATTTTTTCTAATGCACTCTCCGCCGCTGACGACGTTGGTGCCATTGGCCCAGGTCATCGAGTTGCCGCCGACACCGCTACCGGATCAATTAGCTATTGGATTCTTGTTTGCAGACTTGTATGAATAGACTAGCTATCGGATAGCATTAAACCTTAACTTTCCTTCTCAAGACTTTAGACCATCACAGATCAACCTGCCGGCTGATAACGCCGAAAATACGGTAAGCCGCTTGATACCAGCGCCAAACGGAATGATGCCAGACAAAACGAGCGCCCATGGGGCAGAACCGGTTGGATTTTTGCACTTGCACTTTAAGTGAATTCTTAAGACTCTCAGACATATACAGTACAACATTATGTTATCCATATAAGTGCTTGTACTTTAATTAATTATGGTGTACTGTTGGCACAGCCTAGGCGCAGTTGAGCCAGCTAAAATCCGTCTTGCTGCGAGATACGGAGTGTCATTTTTCAACAGGGGCGCCAAGGCGGTTTTTTTAGAGCTCTACCCTATCAGTTCCAGTTTCTCCTTCCTCTTTAGCTTCTTGATATCCGCTTCCCGCTTTTGGGCGCTGCTGCGGTCAGGGTGGTGCTCGCTGTAAACCACCCTCAATGGCTTTCGGCCGCGAAAGAAACGCGCGCCCGTGCGTTTGTCGCGATGCTCACCGAACCGTCGGTCAATATCCGTGGTTACGCCGGTATACAAACTGCCGTCAGTCGACTCGATAATATAAACAAACCAGTCCATTCCACGCTCCGCTGAAACCATCATGTACAATTATAGTGCGTTAAACCTGACGATTTGAGGGGTGGCCATGACTGGGATTCTCATCACGCTTGCGCTGTTGTTGCTGGCAGCAGGCGTCTGGATATACAATCGCTTGATACGCAACCGAAACCGCGTCAACGAAGCATGGGCGGGTATTGACGTGCAATTACAGAAGCGTTCTGAGCTGGTTCCAAACCTGGTGCAGACGGTAAAAGGCTACGCAGCGCATGAATCCGCGGTGTTTGAAGAAGTCACGCATATCCGCACCAACGGGCAAAGCCATGTTGAAGAACGTGCCAGGCAGGAAACCGCACTGTCGAGATCTCTCGGGCGGTTGTTCGCGCTGGCAGAGGACTACCCCGACCTGAAGGCCAGCGAGGGGTTTCAGCAACTACACGCCAGCCTGGTCGAGATCGAGGACCACCTGCAATATGCCCGCCGCTACTACAATGGCTCGGTCAGGGACAACAACAATCTCATTGAGAGCTTTCCATCCAACATAGTCGCCAATATTTTCAAATTTAAACTGGCCGAGTTCTTTGAAATTGAATTCGCCGCCAAGAGAAGTGCGCCTGATGTCAGCCTTTAAGCAAGCGGGGTCCCTGCCCTTATTCAAATTGATCGTCTGCTCATTCCTGCTGTTTTCCGGGTCAACGGTTGCCGATGAGCGGATACTCGGTTACCACTCCGATATCCTCGTCAATGTCGATGGCAGCCTGCTTGTCACCGAGACGCTGCGGGTGCGTTCTGAAGGCCGGGAAATTCGCCGCGGCATCTTTCG
>JABDPJ010000087.1 GCA_013042835.1 Lysobacterales bacterium | reverse complement strand
CTGCAATGCGCTATCGCAGACATCCCAGCGGACGCTTGCGTCCTGTATTACGGTCGTGCGCTGAGCGCCGAACAGACCGCCCAGGTGAATGCCCCACTGCTGTTGAACTATGCCGGAGATGACAAGCGGGTCAATGCCACGATTCCGGAGTTTCGCGCAACGCTGGATGAATATGAGGTTGCCTACAGCCTGCACATGTATCCGGGAACGGGCCATGGCTTCCACAATGATACCAGCCAGGCGCGTTACGACGAGGAGGCCGCCAGGCTCTCGTGGCACCGGAGTATCAATTTTTTCAATCACTACCTGAAGCCCTGAGGCTCCCCGATGCTGAGTTCGCGTCAGGTACAGCAGTATGCAGAACAGGGGTGCCTGGTACTCGAAGCCGCCATAAACCAGTCTGAGGTTGAACTGCTAAAACAGGCTGCACTCGCTATCGTGGAGAACTTCGATATCAACAATCAGCGCTCGGTTTTCTCCACCGGTGACCGTGACCGTGGCCGTGATGACTATTTTTTTGACTCGGCAGAAAATATCCATTGTTTTCTCGAAGAAGGCGCATTGGACGAACATGGGGCACTGCAAAAGCCCGCAGACCTGGCGATTAACAAGATCGGCCATGCATTACACGACCTGGACCCGGTATTCAAAGCTTTCTGTGAACTACCGCTGTTTGGGCGCCTGCTGCGAGAGATTGGTTACGCTTGCCCCCTGCTCTGGCAAACCATGTACATATTCAAACAGCCCCATATTGGCGGCGAGGTGCGTTGGCACCAGGACGGCAGTTACCTGATTTCGGACCCGCCAGGTGTCACTGGTATCTGGGTCGCGGTTGAGGACGCAGACCGCAATAACGGTTGCTTGTGGGTGCAACCGCGGGGCCAGCAATCGCCGTTGCGGGAAATCTACGAAGTCGACTGGATAAAGCGTCAGGGTTCCCTGCGGATTTTGGATAGCACTCCCTGGCCTCAAACCCACGAGGCTGTTGCCGTGGAAGTGCCGGCTGGCAGCGTGGTGATATTCCATGACCACATGCCTCACTACAGCTCGCAAAACTTTTCGGACAAGTCCCGCCACGCTTTCACCATGCATGTGGCCGAAAAAAGCGCCAACTGGTCGAACTCAAACTGGCTGCAACGTCCCGTTCTCGGCAACTTTGAGCTGTAAGAGTTTCTTCTCTTCGTGGCTAAGAAAAGCCATATCCAGGCCATCCACCTGCGATTGGCGAATTTGCGCGGGAGTCAGGCCAACGGCGGGCGCGGCAACTTCATATTCATGCGCGATGTCAATTGCGCTGATGCCAGGGTCATCGGTATTCAGACAGAACCTGACACCGCTGGCTGCCAAATGCCTGATCGGATGCACGGCGTAGCTCTCAACCGTACTGGTGTGCAGGTTTGACGTCGGACAGGATTCCAGGCCGATACCCTGCTCCACCAGGTAGTCGACCAGGGCGGGATCCTCGAGCGCGCTCACACCATGACCAATCCGCTCGGCGCCCAGGTTCTTGATCGCCGACCAGATACTTTGCGGACCATCGGCCTCGCCGGCATGGATGGTCACGTGCAAGCCGGCATCCCTGACACGCCGGAAATGCGGCTTAAAGAGATGAGCGGGAAACTTCGCCTCATCACCGGCAAGATCCACGGCGACGATATGATCACGGTGGGCCAGGATGGCTTCCAGTTCCTGCATGCACACATCCACACCATAAGTGCGGCTGAGGATGCCGATGATATTTGCGCGTACCCCGGTATCGCGCTCCGCTGCCCGGATACCGTCAGCGCAGGCCTCCATGACTTCGGCCGGATGCATGCCGTGTGTTTCCGCCATAAACCAGGGGCTATAGCGTAACTCGATGTAGTCAATACCCTCCGACAGCGCGTCTTCGACATTTTCATAAGCCACGCGCCGACAGGCATCGGCGTCGACCAGAACTGCGGTCATGTGCTCAAACCGGTCAATAAACGCCATCAGCCCCGGTGCGGATTCATCGATATGCACATAGGGCGCAAGGCCTTCCAGATCATGCGCCGGCAACGGTATGCCGTGCTGGTCGGCAAGTTCAAGTATGGTTTGCAGGCGAATGCTGCCATCCAGGTGACGGTGCAGCTCGACCAGCGGCAGTGATTGATCAATCATCGTGTTATGAACTCCAGGTTGAAAAGCATGGGATTAATCTGAGCAGTCCGTCTTCGTGACTAAACGCTGCATTGTACAATTATCCACTTGGAAATTGCGCTGAAACTGCCGAATAGTGCCTTTCAGGACTGGCGATATTCTCTCTGGCAGGCTTAGCTGGCAACCCGCAAGACGATAACGCTGATAGGTCAGCGAACGTATATGCATTGTCTATCGTAACCATATAAACAATTAATTTAACTAATACTTGATAAGCGTTCATACTCTCCCCAAATTTACAGCGGTGACATACTCATCGACCCACGAACTTATTGAAAAGGAGAGTTAGAAATGACCCACCAGGTTCCACGAGTTACATTCAAAACCCGCGTACGCGATGAAAGTGTTGAAGGCTCAAACCCCTTCCGCTGGCAAGACGTTACATCGGACGAAATTTTTGCCGGCAAGAAGATCGTCGTGTTTGCTCTGCCGGGCGCATTCACGCCCACCTGTTCAAGCACCCATCTGCCCGGCTACGAGGCGCTATACAACGAGTTTAAAGAAGCAGGTGTGGACGAGATCTACTGTCTCAGTGTCAATGACGCATTTACCATGTTCCAGTGGGGCATTCACCAGGGCGTCAAGAACGTCAAGCTGCTCCCCGATGGCAGTG
>JABDPJ010000086.1 GCA_013042835.1 Lysobacterales bacterium | reverse complement strand
GGTCAGAGTCTAGGCCAAGGGAAATCATCCTGGCGCCTGGCTCTGATACCGGCTTTCCCCCTCCCCGTAATTCACCCCGGATACCGGGATTTAAATTTCCTTCCCCGCGGGCTTTTTGAGTATCATCGGGGAATGAAACCAACGAGAACCGGTTCGGTCCGGGACCCCTATGACGAACTACCCTACTGCGCGTTTCCTGTGGAATGGACAGCTCCCGAGCGTCTCGCCCTGGCCAGTCTTTTACACGGCGGCCCGAGGCTGCCGCTGGAGCGCTACCGGGTACTCGAATTAGGCTGTGCCAATGGCGCCAACCTGTTGCCAATGTCCTGGTACCGGCAACACGCCGAATTCACCGGGCTTGATTCATCCGCCAGGCAAATAGCGCTGGCCAACGACAGCAGGGACAAACTGGGCCTGAATAACCTGCACTTTGTCCACGGTGATTTCCGCTCTGCAGTGGACCAGCTCGAAGGACCCTATGACATCATCATGGCGCACGGCGTTTTCTCCTGGGTCGCTGACGATGCCCGCGACGCAATGCTTGAAATGTGCGCTTCCCTGCTGACGTCCGAGGGTTTGCTGTATCTGAACTACAATGCTCACCCCGGTTGGACAGTCCGCGGCATGGTCCGTGATTTCTTGCTGCAACAAACCGTCGGTGCAAGCAGCCTGAAAGAACGCGCCGAGCTGTGTCGTGAGATTTCGGCGCGTGTCATATCCCCGCTCAAAGAGCATGAGCATGCCTTCACCAAGCTGATGGCCAACGAATTCACACTGGTGATCAACCAGAGCCCGGAGTACATAGCACACGAGTATTTATCACCGGCCAACCGCGCCTACTGGCGGAAAGAGTTTTTTGATGTCCTGCAGAGGTTCGGTTTCTCCTTCGTTGCCGATGCTGACTTCAACAGTATGTCAAACCGGATTACAGAGTCATATGCCGACTTGATGAAGCTGTCGGATCTGGATGATTCGGCTGCCGGTGACTCGGCTGACCTGATGTGTTACCGGCAAATGCAAAGCCCGGTACTGACTCATTCACCGCTGACCTCGAGCCCCTGTACGCTGGAAGAGTTTTCAAACTTGTTTATAGCTTCAAAACTTGTACCGGTGGACGACAAGGGCGAGCATCCCACTTTTCGTGGGCCTTCCGGAGAGGATATCGAAATCACTCACCATCGTTTCAGCGAAATATTGAAAGACCTGCAACCTATATGGCCACGAGGACGCCGGATTGCTTCGCTATTTACGGATGTAGCCGAAGTGAGAGAAAGTCTCGAGTACATGCTCAGCCAGCAGTTGATTGAATTGCGTTGCGTTGAACCTGGAGATTTCAATGTCTCCCCGGAACCACTGAATGAGCTTGAAATATCGCTCCGAAATATTTCAACATCACCCTGGCATAGGATGGATGCACCTGAAACAGCAACGGGACCGGACTGACCCCATAACTGAACATTGAAAGAAAGGTTGGATTACAACCCGAAGCAAGACCGGCTTTGCGAGGACAAAAGGTAAACTTATGTTCACAAAATCAATCGTCAGAAAGCCGTGCAGGGCCATGGTGGACGGGCTGAGCAGTGCTGGCCTGGGAGTTCCCGATTATCAAAAAGCACTCATCCAGCATGCCGATTATATTGATGCCCTGGAGCAGTGCGGACTTTCGGTGACGGTACTGCCGCCGGATGAGCGCTTCCCGGATTCCACCTTTGTCGAAGACGTCGCGCTGATGACGCCCCGCTGCGCGGTCATCACCCGCCCCGGCGCTCCGACACGCGCGCAGGAGACCCGCTTGATACAGGATTCGATTCGTCAAAACTATGCTGCCGTCAAAATGATCCAGGCGCCCGGTACCCTGGAGGCCGGCGATGTCATGATGGTCGGGGATCATTACTACATCGGTTTGTCAGAGCGCACCAACCAGGCCGGCGCAACCCAATTGATCACCATTTTGGAAAAGTATGGATTGAGCGCTTCGGTGGTAAAGCTGGACAAGGTCTTACACCTCAAGACCGGGCTGGGATACCTGGAGGATAACAAGCTGCTTGCATGCGGGGAGTTTCTCGACAACCCGCATTTCAATCAGTACGAGATCCTGGCAGTGGACGCGGATGAGGCCTACGCGGCCAACAGCGTCTGGATCAATGGCACGGTTCTGACACCGGCAGGATTTCCAAAAACCGCAGAATTGATTCGGTCAGCCGGCTACGAAGTCCGGCCCGTTGACGTTTCGGAGTTTCAAAAGCTCGATGGCGGACTCAGCTGCCTGTCGCTGAGATTTTGAAAACATCACCACACTTTTCTGATGGTACCGGAAAGGGCAGTTTACTGCGATGAGCGGCGGGCGTTTTCCAGCACACGTTCAACAATGATATCGTCCGCCAGGCTTTCCATCTTCCAGTTTTTCAAAAACGCACAATGGCCCCCGAAACGGGTTACCAACAGCTCTATGTTTTCGTTTTCAGGCAGGTCGCGAAAATCACTGACAGGAACCACCATGTCGTCTTCGGACGTCAGGATAGTCGAGGGAATCTTTACGGCTGCGAGGCGGTCGCCCGCAATGGAATAGCCATCGAAATACTCCTCGAGCGAATTGAACTCATAGTAGCGCGTCGCCAGGTAACCGGTTCTCTCACGCAGGTTGCCCAGCGCATGCCATTCCTCGTATTCGTAATCATCCGGAAACAGCGATTGCTTGTGCCTCAACGACCTCGCCCACTTGCGAATGAAGTAACTCTCGTAACCCCGCGGGCCATCCTCCATGGCCTTGAGGGCATTCGAGGGTGACACGACCGGGCAGACAGCCACGACCTGCTTTAGCGACAGCCCTGCTGCCGGCGCTGACAGGGCCACTCTCAAGGCAAAATTACCGCCCAGCGAGTATCCCGAGAGTGCCCAGTCACGGGCGCCGGTGCGTTCCTGTATGTCTTGCAGGGCATGCACCACCTCATCCAGTCTGCAGGAATGGAAAATCCCGGTATTCAGGTGATGGGTATCGCCATGGTCCCTGAAGTTGAGTCGAAACACGTCAAAGCCCCTCTCATACAGCATGCCGCCGGCAGCCACGATGTAATTGGAGCGACTGCTTCCTTCCCAGCCGTGAAACAGCACCACCAAGCCCCTGCTTTCGCCCGGCTGCCTGGAATAGTGGCCGAGCAGGCGCACACCGTCGCCGCCGTCCACGGTCCAGTCCTGCTCCGCATCGAGCATGGCTATTGAACGCTTAGTGACAATGCGGCGCCGTAAGCCGCTACTGTTGATCAGTGATTGCGTATGGGTGCTGCGCAGACCGTAGGCGGGCAAAAAGGACTCTGCTGTGATATTGGTTCGTTTCATGTCACGGTTTTGAACCTAAGCCTCGTACCTGCCGACTACGGCGGCCCTGGCCGCATCGGCTAATTGGCGCCTGGGCTTGCCAGTTGCGTCAATCGCCGGCAGGAAGTGCACCTCTGCAATCGTTGGCGGCCGGGCGAGTTGGCGGACCAGGTTCCACGTCATGCTCTCACCGGGCCGGAATGAAACCGCCTCGTCAATGCGCCCGCCGCGCATGTACCGGACCATGACCGGCTGAACCGGGCAACCGGCTTCCACGGCGGCACGGAATAACCTGGCATGGAATACGCGGATAGGTGCGCCTGGCACGATGCCACCCTCCGGAAATATGGTAACCGCGCGTCCCTGTTGCAAACGCTCTTCCATTAGCAGGCTCACATCAGCCGCTGAGTCATGGTTGCCCCGCTGATGGAAAATGGTACCGCCGGTACGCGCGATGTAACTGAACAGCGGCCAATTGTCTATCTCGGCCTTGGCGACGAATCCCATTGCCGCACCGCTGTGCAATACCGGAATATCCAGCCAGGAAATATGGTTGGCCGCAAACAACACCGGCCCTTCAACCGGTTTACCACTGACCTTTGCGCGGAGCCCATACAACCCCGCCAGCCAACGCCCGAGCCGGACTGCGACCGCGTCCGCCTGGCGGTCACCCGCTTCCGTATTACGCCTCCTGTGGTGGTTGATCAACATGAGTGTTGGAAAAAGCACAAACAATAAGAATCCAATCAGCCGCAAGGCGCGAAAGATGAATCGCGTAATTGAAGCAAGTGTTGAAATCATGATCCCAAACAAAAACCCATGCTGTCAGAAAAGTGGCGCAAAGGTTACCACATCAGCGACAATACACCCCGGTTCATTTTCAGACCCGCGAGCGATGCGGTCAACAGGTGTCATGAAGCATTATCAGGTTAAGAATATCAACAGCGGCGCGGTCTTCACCGTCAATGAAGGCGAGTCAATTCTGAGCGCGGCCCTGAGACAGGGCGTGATGCTGCCATACAGCTGCAAGAACGGCACCTGCGGTAGCTGTAAAGGAAAGCTGGAATCCGGCGACGTCCATTACCCGTTTCATCCGCCGCTGGCGTTAAACCGCGAGGAGATCGGTGAAGGCTGCGCCCTTTTATGCCAGGCGGAACCAACCGAAGACCTCGAGATACGGGTTCGCGAAATAGAGGCTGTCAGGGATTTACAGGTGCGTAAAATGCCCGCACGGGTGATCGAAAAGAGCCTGCTGGCAGCCGATGTCATGCGCCTGAAGATCAAGTTGCCAAGCGCCCAGAGACTGCAATTCCTGGCCGGGCAATACCTCGAGATACTGCTGCCAGAAGACAAGCGACGGGCATTTTCCATCGCCAGTGCGCCCCACTCGGAAGACATCATCGAACTGCACATCCGCCATGTCGAAGGTGGCGGGTTCACCGGTTGGGTTTTCGATGAACTGAAGGTTCGGGATATCCTCAGGCTGGAAGCGCCACTGGGTACATTTTTCGTCCGCAACGACCGGCCTGAACGGCCGATGATCATGATGGGAGGCGGTACCGGTTTCGCACCGCTGAAGTCAATGATTGAAGACCTCTTGTCGCACAACGACAAGCGCCCTCTGCACCTGTTCTGGGGCGCACGCAACCTGGACGAATTGTATATGCATGAACAGGCACAGCAGTGGGCTGATGAAAACCCGCACATCCAGTTTTCCAGTGCGGTCATGGAACCGGCCAATGACGGCGCCCGGGCCACGTTTGACGGCTATGTCCATGAAGCGGTGCTGCAACAATATCCCGACCTGTCAGGCTTTGACATCTACATGAGTGGTCCCCCGGCCATGGTCGACACGGGGCGCGCCGCCTTTATCGAGAATGGCGCAAAAGAACGGCGCATATTTTTCGATTCATTTGAATTCGGCCTGGATGTTCCGGTCAGGGTGCTGGCGAAATCTCACTAGCCTTGCAGGGTCGCCGACGCGTTGCCGGGACTGTGCGCGTTCAAGTCTGCTCTGGACGTCCTGGTGCGGCCAGGCGCGCGGTAACCGTGGGCAGCGGTTCCGGCTTCTGCCCCTGGCTCATACGCAAGGCATTGCGAAAACACGCCATCGCCGGCTCCAGCTCACCCTGGCGCTCAAGCAACTGGCCAAAGGCATCATAGCCAACGCTGCTGGGCTCCAGTTCAAGGCTCTTCACCATGTGCTCACGGGCTTTACCCCAAAGCGACTCCCCCGCACACAATCGTCCAAGGGCAAGGTGCAGACCGGCATCTTCGGGATGCTGTTTAAGCCATTTTTCACACTGCTTGAGACGTTTTGAGCTGTCTTCAGCGCCGATGTCACCATACCGGAGAACCAGCGCCGGGTTCCATTCGTGCTTCAGGCTTGCAATGATCACGGGCTCGGCGAGATCCGAGCGCTGCAGCTTCGAAGCGCTGGCGGCAAATGCATCGACGATGGTCGCCTGGTAACGCATCGCGCGTGGCAGCTGTTTCCATGCTGCCCGCAGGTCGTCAGCGTTTTCCGCCTTTTTCAGCTTGTGCACAGCGGCTTCCTCGCGGACCTCCCGCACCTGGTCATCGTCGAGCACGCCGGTTTTCCGCAGTATCGGCAGCAGGGCTACAAGTCCGTCCCAATCACCCAGTTCCCGGTAACAGCGGGATAACAACTCGAGCACCTGCGGATGCTTGCGGCGGCGCTTGTGCAGGTCCTGCAATAGTGGCAATGCGGCGGCGCGGTTGCCATTGGCAAGTAACATGCGCGCCCTGGTCAGCTCAACAAGAAAGCGCTTTTTCCCGCCCCCGCTGTCCGCCTGCTCCAGGTAATACTCGCGCCTGTCGTGGGCGTCCTGGCTATCAGCCGCCTGCGCTGCAGCGAGGTAATGGGCCGTTGTCCGGCCTTGTTGACTGGCTGACTTTTCAAGGGCTTTCTCAGCCGCCCGCCAATCTCCCTCGGTGAGTGCCAGCAGGCCTTTTTCAAGCTGTTTAAAAGCCCGCTGTTCACGCATTTTTCTGGAAGCCTCGACCGGCATACGCCAGAACCAGGCAATCAATTGCACCGCGAACCACAAGATTACAAATGCCGCGGCCATCACTAACACGCTGGTTTCAATCGTCCAGCTGCCAAAATTGATCAACACGTGGCCCGGATCGGACTTGAACATCGGCGCCATGGCGCCCGCCAGCAACAACAGTGCAAGGATCAGCAACAGGAGAAGGCTGCGCTTCATTAGCCGGCCCCCTCACCTTCGCCTGGTTCACCGGTGCTGTCAGGTATCTCCTCGTCAACGGCCTCTTCAAGCGCAGCCGGCTCAGGTTCCCGGGCGGTTTCTTCGACTTTCAACGGCGTCGCCGATTGCAGCAGCCTGCGGCTGTCGCGCAATTGCCGCAACTTGGTCCAGGGTGCACTGACATCGGGCATGACTGGTGCAATCTCCACCTGTTTCAATGCCGAGATTTCCAGCAACAGGGCCTGCACATCGGACGAACCATTATGGAAAAACTGATCGACAGTATCGCTGACGCGATCCAGCGAGGCTGAGTAGACGTCTGCATCATTGCGCATCAGCGCCAGCCGCGCTGATTCCAGTTGCAGCCACAGGCCCTGGCGCAGGTAATCCTTGTCTTCAAGGCTCAACAACGACTCTTCCTCGGGTACCCGTCGCCTGACTGTCACCAGCGATGCCAGGGTATGTTTGAAGGTTGCCCACCAACCCGCGTCTTCCGGCAGTTCAGTTTCCTCTTGCTGCCGGACTTCACCACGGAACGGCAGGGCCGGCACATTCAACTGCAGGTTTGTCAGCCGTGCCGACAGCTTCACCCGGTCTATTCGGGGTACCGTGGCCAGTTCCTGGCGCGACTCGGCAATGAGCTGCCGCACACTCAGCAACATCGGGTCGTTCAAGGCCTCGACCTGGACATCCGCAGCCTGCAAAGCCAGGTCGGCGGCTACCGGATCGGTGAAAAGCTGCAGGCGCTCATTGGCCGCCCGCAACAGAAAATCGATCTCCGCCATCTCCAGTTCCAGGCTGCTGTTCTGATTGCTGGTGGCGACGCTGACCAGGCTGGATTCGGTTGCGGATATCCGCTGCTCCAGTGAGCGCACGCTGCCCTGCATGGCGTCGACAGAAGCCGCGTCTTCGGCAGATTGGCCGCGCAGGCCGACCAGTTGGTTCTCAGCGGCTTGCAGACGCTCATTGGTACGCGATAAATCCGCGCTATCCAGGCTTGCCCGCGCTGCTTCAAATTCCGACTCGAGGGCAGCCACGGACCTTTCCAACTGCTGCTGACGGTCCTGCAGCAGGTTCAGGGACTCTACTTGCGTAGCGTCACCCGGTGCGGATACGCGCGCCTGCCACCACTGCCAGCCAGTGGCACCGATGGCGGCCACGGACAGTAATAACGCCAGTAGTGCAATGCCCTTGCCAGACGAAGCAGGTTTCTTCTCCTGCAACAGGTCATCCACCGGATCGGGCGCCAGTTCTTCGGGGTCATGATTCAATTGTTTTTCATCCATTTCGGAAGCCTGCTGATTACTGCCGGTTCACATTGTTGATGCTACCCAAATAACCGCAAGATAGCACCTGAATTCACAAACTGTCACATTCAGCCGGCGCTTCACCTGCCTGTCAGCCGCAGTATGGATCTCAGTAAGTCCGGGTTGCCCGGGCCTTGGGCCAATTCAACGCGACTTGCACCCAACTGTTTCAGATAATGCTGGATGCGGTTTGATATCACCAGTGCAGGTGCGCCCAGTATCTTCTTCCAGGCCTCCTCCGGCAGGTATTTTTGCGCCAGTTTCAACGCTGAAATACTGGTCCAGACGCTCAACAGTTCGCGCGCACCCATGATAGCTTCAACCTGTTCAGGTCCGGGCCGCAGGTCTACGCGCTCATAAACCATTGCCCGCCTGACCTTCCACCCCAGTTCAACCAGGCCATCCGCGAGCGCCTGCCGGCCTCCGGGCGCGCAGAATACCAGGGCGTCACCGGGGTTGGCCGCCAGTTGCGGTTCCTGTAATAGATCCTCACTGGTAAAGCCGCTGCCGGCCTGTATGTGCACCTGCTGACCGGCGGACTCCAAACGGGCACGCGTGGCGGCGCCTACGACGGCGAACTCGATGGTATCCAGTTGGTTTTCGGGTAAGTGTTGCAAGCCGAACTCAACGGCGCGTGGACTGGTAAACACGGCGAGTTTCCGCTGATTGTCATCAAGCCACGCGGAATCAAAGTCAATCCGGGGTTCGCGCGCTGCGAAGGTATACATCGGCATGACGATCGCGGCCAGGCCTGCGGCATCGAGCTGCCGGGCAAGTTGCCGGGATGCTTCCAACGGACGTGTTAGCAGTATTTTTGTCATGGTCCTTCGTTGGCGGGATCTTCAATCCTTATAAATCAGCAATGATCTCACCCGCCCCGTTTTCCAACAGGTCTGCCGCTGCTTGCTGACCGAGCGCGACCGCGTTCGCAGCCGGTGCCTCGCCCGCGGCACGAACCGCGTTCCGGCCATCGATTGAACTCACCATGGACTGAAGGCTGACCGTACCGTTATCCAGAACCGCATGCACGGCCAACGGAACCTGGCAAGTCGCTTCCAGAACCTGGGCAACCGCACGTTCGGCACTGGCGACGACCATCGTATCCGTATCCGCGAGGGGAGCGATCAATGCGCGGGTATGTTCATCTTCCTGCCGGCACTGCAGGCCTATTATTCCCTGTGTGGAGGCAGGCAGCCAGTCCGGCATTTGCAGTGTTTCGGTGATCCGTTCACCGAGCCCCAGCCGTTGCAGGCCGGCGCAGGCGAGGATAATCGCGTCGTAAAGACCTTCGTCCAGTTTCCGCAGGCGGGTATCCACGTTGCCGCGCAGATCCCTGACCACGAGGTCGGGCCGCAAAGCCAGCAATTGCGATCTGCGACGCAGGCTCGACGTGCCGATCACGCTGCCCGCCGGTATGTCGGCCAGCAGGCGGTTGTCACGACTGACCAGCGCGTCGTAAGGGTTGGCGCGAGGCAGGACTGCATCGAGCACAAGCCCGTCCGCCATCTTCGCCGGCACGTCCTTCATCGAATGCACCGCGAGGTCAGCCTCACCGTTCAACATTGCCCTTTCCAGTTCCTTCAGGAACAACCCTTTGCCTCCAATCTCGGCCAGCGGCCGGTCAAGGATGCGGTCACCCTCGGTGACGATCTTGACCAGTTCAATTTCAATGCCGGCGTGCGCCTCACGCAGCAGCGCCTGCACATGTTCCGCCTGCCACAGGGCCAGGGCGCTCTTGCGTGTTGCAATTCTCAGGGTTTTATTCATGTCAGTTCCCGAATGAGTTTTCTTATTGCGGGGAGATTGCGCCTGCTCACCTGCGGCCGCTCATCACAACCATCCAACAGCAGGTAATGGCGCCCATCATTGGCTTTTTCCAGCCCCCGGATGCGTTTTTTTGCCACCAGTGTACCGCGATGCACACGCACCAGGACATCTGCGTATTCATTTTCAAGATCCAGCAATGACTGGTTGATGACCAGATTGCCATTTTCATGGATGACGGTTATGTACTTGTCTTCGGCGTTCAGGCAGATCGCCTCAGCCAGCGGTAACAGGCTGACCTTGGTTCCCAGGGTTGAGCGGAGGAAATGCTCTTGTGCCTGCTCATCGGGCGCCGTTATAAACCTCCGGGCCTTGTCCAGGGCGGCCTCGAGTCGTTCGGCGCGCACCGGTTTGACCAGGTAATCAACCGCATCGCATTCAAACGCTTCCACCGCCTGGTCGGACCACGCCGTGCAAAATATGACCGCGGGGGGCGCATCCTGCTGTTTCAGCAGCCTCGCCAGCGCCATGCCGTCCATTCCGGGCATCGAAATATCCAGCAGCAGGACGTCCGGAGCCAGCGACTCAATGAATTCGAGGGCTTCGGACGCGGTAGCCGCTTCCGCGGCTACCTGCACTGCCGGCATCTTTACCAACATGCGGTGCAGGCGATTACGCGCCGGCGCTTCGTCATCAATGATCAGTATTTTCAACATAAGGCAGGCTCAAGACCGCAAAAAACTGTTCTTCATCCTGATGGGTGATAAGGCTGGCCGCCGGCCCGAAAGCCAACTCGAGCCGTTCACGTATATTGACCAGGGCCATGCCATGACCTTGCTTGCTCTGACCGTCCGGTCCCAGCGGGTTGCAGATGGTAATCACGATGTTGTCATTTTCACCACGGCCGTAAACACGAATTTCACCACCATCAATGCGCGGCTGAATACCGTGCGCGACGGCATTTTCCAGGAGCGGTTGCAAGGTCAATGGCAATATCGAAGCACCACTGGGCAACTCGTCGACCTGCCAGTCGATCACCAGGCGGTCTCCCAGGCGCCGCTGTTCCATTTGCAGGTATCTCCTCGCCAGATCGAGTTCCTCTATCAGGCTGATCAGGCTGTCAGCCCGGCGCATGCTGCCGCGGAACAGGTCGGCAAGATCTTCAGTGGCCCGCTCCGCGTTGACGGGGTCATCCGGTATCAGGCTGGCAATCGTATTGAGGCTGTTGAACAGGAAATGCGGGCGGATCCTGGCCTGCAATGCCTGCACCCGCGCTTCCGATTGGGCCAGCAGCTGGGCGCGCCATTGGGCGCGAATGAAAAGGTAACGAAACAGCGCCAGCGACACCAGCGCAACGGCGAGTACGCTTTGCGTCACGAACGAAACGAAATTTTCGCGACCCGGACCGGCGCCCAGCACAGTGCCGACGATACCGGCCGAGTAGCTGAAAGCCAGGGCAACACCAATGGCCACGACCCAACTCCCCAGCCAGGCGCCGCGGGACGAAAGCCTGCCCAGCCAGGCGCGGCTCACGCACAGGCCGATTGCCGTAATCAACGCCAGTGACTGCGCATACAGGGTAGTGACACCCAACCACAGCAGGTTTAATTCGCGCAATGCGCCGATCCCAATTAACAGTACCGACACCTGGGTAACAGCTGCGACAGCCAGCAACAACCTCCAGCGACAAAACGATGGTGGGTAAACACCACTGTGGATGCCGGTGATTTGCGTGCTGCCGATAATTTCCATATGCATATTATGGAGCAAATGCTGCGGTAATCAGCAAAAGCGACCTTGCAACCAACCTCCGATATCCTGGATTTCCGGTTGGGAAACCGAGTGCGGTATTGGATAACTGTGCCATTCAACCGGCCACTGCCCCTGCCGAAGGGACGTTCGGGCAGCCTCACCCAACACGAACGGCACCATCGGGTCCTGGGTTCCATGGGCAAGAAAAACCGGGGTTTCAGCGTTGGACTGCGAGCGTTCATTTTCAAGGCGCTCGGGGAAAAGCAGATAGGCCGACAGGGCCATGATGCCCGCCAGGCGGTACGGATAGCGCAGCCCGACATGCAGGGCCATCGCGCCACCCTGGGAAAATCCGGCCAGCACGATTTTGTCGGCCGGAATACCGCGGCTGATCTCAGAATCGATCAGGGCGCGTATCTTGTCCGCACTGTGGCGGATACCGGCTTCATCCTGGCCCTTGGAGGTGCTGATTTCAATGATGTCATACCAGGCGCGCATCACCATGCCGCCATTAACGGTGATCGGTCGCCTCAGTGCGTGCGGGAATATGAAACGCACCGGCAGGTCGTCCGGCAGTCCCAGAAACGGCACCACGGGTTCAAAATCATGGCCATCAGCGCCGAGGCCGTGCATCCAGATGACAGCGTACTCCGGCGTCGCCCCGGTGGTCACTTCAAGGTAGTCGAGCAGTTCCCCGTTTTCGCCGTTGTTAGCTGAATTGCTGTTTTCCATGGCGTATAGTGTAGCAGTCATTCAACATGGATTTGCGCCCTCATGCAAACTGTAAAAACCACTTTCATCGTCCTGGCTTGCGCTTTTTTGTTGGGCGCCTGCGGCAACAAAGGCCCGCTTTACCTGCCAGGTGAAAATACCGGGACTGAAACTGCAACGGGGCAGGAGCCCGCCAGCAAAGGCGAAGAGACAGGCACGGATAAAGACGGCGAAAAAAACACCAAAAAGGGGCTTGGCGCCTGAGGATGCCCGTCAAATTTCATAAAATGCACGGCCTGGGTAACGACTTCATCCTGCTGGATTTGCGCAAGCAGGCGTTTCCGGTCAACTCGTCCACCGTAAAACAACTGGCCAACCGCCACACCGGCATCGGTTGCGATCAACTCCTGATCCTGCGCGAGCCAAAAGACAACCAGCACCTCGCATCATTTGAAATCTGGAATTCAGATGGCAGCAGCTGCGAACAATGCGGCAATGGCGTGCGCTGTATGGGCCGTTACCTGGATATGCGCGCAGAGGCCCCTAGCGGCGGCTTTACGCTTGCCGGCCCTGCCGGAACAGTCACGATCGAATGCCTGGACAACGGCCTGGTTCGTGTCGATATGGGCCAGCCCGTGTTTGATGCAAAGCGGGTACCGATACAGGCTCAAACCGTCGACGGCTGGTACCTGCTGGATATCGACGGGCGAGAGTACCGCATCGGCGCAGTCTCCATGGGCAACCCCCACGCCCTGCTGGTGGTGGACGAAATCCGCAGCATCGACGTCGGGGGACTGGGCGCCGCCTTTGGCTCGCACCCGGCCTTCCCGGAAGGATGCAACATGGGTTTTGCCGAGATTTCCGACCGGTCTCACATTGAGCTGCGCGTGTATGAACGCGGGGCGGCTGAGACCCTGGCCTGCGGTTCAGGAGCCTGCGCTGCGGTCAGTATTTTACGCCGGGCGGATTTGGTCGATTCCAATGTAAAGGTGACCCAGGCCGGCGGAGACCTTATACTATCGTGGTCAGGAAGACGCGAACCCGTTATTATGACGGGACCTGCAACTCACGTTTTTAAAGGGAATTGGACATGAGTGACAATAACAGGCCAATTGAAGACATCGTTTCGAAGTACCTGCGTCAGAACCCGGAATTTCTGGAGCGCGAGCCCGCGCTGTTGAAACATCTCGAACTGAATCACGCCAGCGGACCGGCGGTTTCCCTGATCGAAAGACAGGTGCAATACCTGCGTGAAGAGAATGAGACCCTCGAACAACGGCTGAATCAACTTGTGCAAATCGCATCGGACAATGAAAAGCTCATGTCCCGCCTGCACCGGCTGACACTTGAACTGATGTCAATTGGTGATCTGCAGTCATTTTTCGACCGGCTTGCCGAATCGCTGTTAAGTGAATTCAAGGCCGACATCCTGAACATAACCCTGTTCAACCTGAAAATTGAGGCTTCTGCGAAGACACCGCTGTTTTACCTGCAACACGACGATCCCGAGATGCAGCAGTTCCAGGATCACATCGACAAGGGTGAAAGCGTCTGCGGCCGGCTGAGCCGTGACAAGCGCGAATACCTGTTTGGCGCCCGCGCACAATGGGTTCAATCCTGCGTACTGGTGCCGATGAGCACTGACGGAATGCTGGCTATCGGCAGCAGCGACCCGGCGCGCTTCTACCCTGGCATGGGAACGATGTTCCTCGACCTCCTGGCGCAGGTTGTCATCAGCAGGCTGGCACTGGAAGAACCGCAAAAGCATCGCAAATCAGCCTGAGCCTAATGTGGACACCAGGTCCACCCAGCGACGCTCCATGTTTCAATGAGCCTGGGCGCAATCCGTTATAACTGGTTGACCTTGCCGGTCTTGTTTGACGTCGAACTGGTGTAAGCTGAAAGACCATGAAGTCGTATGTCACTAATTTCCTTGGCTACCTGAAGACCGAACGTGGCCTGTCACCGCGCACATTGCAGGCCTATCGACGTGATCTCGAGCAACTACTGGTGTACCTGGGTGCAGAGGGAATAGACCGTCCTGAGAAGGTCACCCAGCACCACGTCCGCGCATTCATTGCACAACGGCACCGCCAGGGGCTGAGTGGAAAATCGCTGCAGCGGCTGCTGTCGGCGATACGCAGCATGTTCCGCTGGATGCTGCGCGAAGGCTTCGCCGAACATAATCCGGCCACCCCGGTGAGGGCGCCCAAAAGTCCACGGCACCTGCCGGCAACGCTGGATGCCGACACCATTGGCCAATTACTGGATATACCCTGCGATACCCCGCTGGCCATCCGTGACAAGGCCATTATGGAGCTATTCTATTCATCCGGGCTGCGCCTCTCTGAACTGGCCACCCTGCGTTGGGAACAGGTTGACCTGGGCTCAGGCATGGTCACGGTGACCGGCAAGGGCAATCGCAGCCGCATGGTCCCGGTAGGCAGAATTGCCGCCAAGGCATTGCTCGAATGGCGCAAGGTGTGGGCGAAATTTGCCCCGCTTGAAGAACCACATGTATTTGTCAGTCAGCGTGGAAACCCGATAGCCACCCGCACCATCCAGGCGCGGATCCGTCATTGGGCACAACGGCAGGGAATGCCACAGAGCATATATCCACACCTGTTGCGGCATAGCTTTGCCAGCCACATGCTGGAATCGTCAGGCGACCTGCGGGCAGTGCAGGAACTGCTCGGCCATGCCGATATCTCGACCACCCAGATCTACACCCACCTCGACTTCCAGCACCTCGCCAGCGTCTACGACAAAGCCCACCCGCGGGCCAGGAAGAAGTGATATTCGAGCTTGCCCGAACATCATCCCACATGTAATTACGTCAACCCCGCGCGTAAATACGTTATCTCGCGCGTATATACGTCATCCCCGCGCAGGCGGGAATCTCCCGATGAGTCCGTGTTGTTAACACTCTGCAGAGCCATGGAGGTCGCCGCTTTCGCGGGGATGCAAAACAGCACGGTCGAGGTCAAGATTGCGCCGCGTACCTGTGCAATCATGTAAGTTGGACCTTCCGAGCCTTTAAAGAGACCGGCAACCTTCAAGTTACAACTTGTGAACGGCGATGCACCAACATCTGGGCCAGCTTTAAACCCAGCCAGTAGCCCGCATAGGCCACCAGGAACCAAACCCATGTGTATGACGTTTCGATACGCTGCATCCAATATACCGGCCAGGTTATGGCTGTAACAAAGTTCATTAGTGCGTCAATAAATATTCGAATCAGAAGGTCGAGGTTGAGTTGCTTCAGGAAATCAAACAAACCGCCGAAGTTCATGATCATGGAAAAGATCTCGCCAAGCTCAACGACGATGTAGGTGAAGAAAGCCACGATCCCATAGAATCCACCACCAAACTTGGTCCATTTCTTCTGCAGCGGATGGAGTTCCTTAATGTCCTCAGCGCTGGCTTCCCCCCCATTTTTTTCGCCTTTTTTCTTTTTCTTGTTCTTTGACATGATCTTGATTTCACGCTGCAAAGCCCTGGTGTTCTCCGCCTCTGAAAAATGCCCCCGTTGCAGGACCCAATAAACCAGGGCGAGCGTGAATAATGCGATGGGTACACCCACCATCAACACGGCCCAAAAAACATCGATCAGAAAGTCCACATTACATCCCCGCTCAATTTTCGCTTGCTTCAAGTTTACGTCATGCTTGCAATCGGCTGCACGTATCCCCACGTTTGCTTCACGCACCCAGTAAGGAATATCACATGGAACAATACCGCGGAACAACCATTTGCTCAGTTCGCAGGGGCAACAAGGTCGTGATGGGCGGAGACGGCCAGGTAACGCTTGGAAACACCGTCATGAAAGCCAACGCGCGTAAAGTGCGGCGCATGTACAAAGACCAGGTCATCGCCGGTTTTGCCGGTGCGACAGCCGACGCCTTTACATTGTTCGAACGTTTTGAAGGCAAGCTGGAGAAATATTCCGGCAACCTCGTGCGCGCGGCGGTTGAAATGGCCAAAGACTGGCGCACCGACCGCATGCTCAGGCGCCTCGAAGCCCTGCTGGCAATTGCCGATAGAGACAATTCCCTGCTGATATCCGGCAACGGCGACGTGATCGAACCGGAGAACGGCCTGATCGCGATTGGCTCGGGCGGTCCGTTTGCACAATCGGCAGCCATGGCCTACCTCGAAGGCACTGAACTGGATGCAGAAGCCATCGTCAGAAAATCATTGCAAATCGCCTCTGATATCTGCATCTACACCAATGACAACATCATCATCGAAACTCTCGACATCGAATAGCAGCAGGCTCCAACAATGTCTCAAATGACCCCACGTGAAATAGTCCAGGAACTGGACGAGCATATTATCAGCCAATCGGACGCCAAACGCGCCGTGGCCATCGCATTACGCAACCGCTGGCGCCGCATGCAGGTTGACGAAGACCTGCGCAATGAAATCACGCCAAAGAACATCCTGATGATCGGGCCGACAGGTGTGGGCAAAACCGAAATCGCCCGGCGCCTCGCCAAGCTGGCAAACGCACCGTTCATCAAGGTGGAGGCGACCAAGTTTACCGAAGTCGGTTACGTTGGCAAGGATGTGGAATCCATCATCCGCGACCTGGTGGATTTCTCCATCAACATGCTGCGTGAACAGGCCGTGGCGAAAGTAGGCGCACGCGCGGAGGACGCCGCACGCGACCGAATCCTGGATATTTTATTGCCGAAACCCAACCCGATCGGCTTCGCCAACGAGCCTGCGCCCGAGGAAAGCGGCTCGGACAGCCAGTCTTCGACCCGCCAGAAAATGCTGCGCAAACTGCTGGCGGGCGAATTGGATGAACGGGAGATCGAATTTGATATCACCTCGCAGATTGGCGTCGAAATCATGACGCCACCGGGCATGGAAGAGATGGCCAGCCAGCTGCAGGGCATGTTTCAGAACATGGGCGGGCACAAGCCCAGGAAGCGCAAGATGAAAATCAAGGACGCCATGCCGCTGCTGATGGAGGAGGAATCCGCGAAACTCATCAATGACGATGAAATCAAGCAGCAGGCGCTGGAAACAGCGGAACAAAACGGCATCGTTTTTATCGATGAACTCGACAAGGTCGCCAAGCGTTCGGAATACGCCGGCGCTGACGTCTCACGCGAAGGCGTGCAACGCGACCTCCTGCCCCTGGTGGAAGGCTGCACGGTTTCCACGCGTTACGGCATGGTCAAAACCGATCACATGCTGTTCATTGCCTCGGGTGCATTTCACCTCAGCAAACCGTCGGACCTGATTCCGGAACTGCAGGGCCGCCTGCCCATCCGGGTCGAACTCCGGGCCCTGGATGCCGATGATTTCACCCGCATCCTGACCGAACCAAGGGCTTCGTTGACCGAGCAGTACACGGCCTTGATGGCGACCGAGGGTGTGGACTTGAAATTCGGCAAAGACGCCGTTCAGCGTATCGCTGAAATCGCCTGGCAGGTGAACGAATCGACGGAGAATATCGGTGCGCGCAGGCTGCACACCATCCTCGAACGCCTGCTCGACATCATCTCGTACGAAGCCCCGGACCGCAGCGGGGAGTCGATCACGCTGGATGCTGCCTATGTCAATGAACATCTCGACGCACTGGCGGGTGATGAAGACCTGAGCCGTTACATTCTCTGAGTCTGCAAGCAATATAGACACGTTATGCAGATGTGAAGGTACAATAGGCGTTTCCTCAAGGCTGGTCGCAGAGTATGGCACAGGCAGACAAAAAATCCGGGCAGGGTGAAACCACCCATTTTGGTTTTCATGATGTGCCCGTCGAGGACAAAACCCGGCTGGTACGCGGCGTTTTCGAGTCGGTGGCGGGCAAATATGACCTGATGAACGACCTCATGTCGCTCGGTGTTCATCGTTTGTGGAAGCGTCATTTTATCGCTATCAGCAATATCCAGCCGGGCCAAAGAGTCCTCGACCTGGCTGGTGGCACCGGCGACATCGCCGCGCTGATGAGCAAGCGAGTCGGCTCGACCGGCAGCGTTGTGTTGAGCGATATCAACGAAGCGATGCTCGCTGTCGGCCGCCAGCGGATGGAAGACCGCGGTTTGGTCGGCAATATCGAGTACTCGCTCGCTAACGCTGAAAGCCTGCCATTTGCCGATGCCGAGTTTGACGCCGTGACGATGGCGTTCGGATTGCGCAACGTGACCGACAAGGCCGCTGCCCTGCGGGAAATGTATCGTGTACTCAAGCCCGGTGGCCGCGCGATGATCCTCGAATTCTCGAAAGTCGAGTTTGAAGGGCTCAGAAAGATTTACGATGGTTATTCGTTTGAGATTTTACCGCGGCTGGGCAGACTGGTCGCCGATGACGAGGACAGTTACCGCTACCTGGCGGAAAGCATTCGCAAACACCCGGCACAGGATGAACTCGCCGACATGATGGTCGAGGCGGGTTTTTCCAATGTCACCTATCGAAACCTGACCGGTGGCGTCGTCGCCATCCACAGTGGCAACCATGGCTGATTACATCACACCGCTGCCGCGACTGCTCGCAGCCACGCTGGAAACTGCCATCAACCAGGTTCTGCAACTGGATCTTGAATCGCCGACGCGGGTCAAGAAACTGGAAGGCCGGCTGCTGCAGGTAGACCTCGAAGGCCTCAATATCACGTTGTTTTTCACCTTCAAGCACGGGGTTGTCCGGGTCAGGCTGGATGCGGATATGTCACCGGACACGGTCATCAGCGGCACACCGGTGGCGCTATTTGCCATGGCGGAGCCCGAAGAGGCCGACTGGGGTTTGCCGGATTCCAAGGTCCAGATCAACGGTGATGCCAGCCTGGCCAGGGACCTGGAACGCATATTCCGCAAGCTGGAACCTGACTGGGAAGGCCCGCTGGCCGGCATGCTCGGCGACGTCGCTGGTCACCAGGCTGCGCAGGGAATTCGCCAGGGTGTGAAAACGGCCCGGGAGACGGCGCAGACCGCCGGCAAAGTACTGTCTGACATCATCAAAGACAAACGTTCATGAGACACAGCCTGCGCCAGTTTCTGCGTATCTGGCACATTGGGGTCATTCTCAAGCGCTACCGGCTGGACAATTTATTCAGCACCACCCGTCTGCCGGGTCCGATTCGCTGGGTGGGCGTGTTCATTCCCTCCGGTAAGGAAATCTCAGGCCTGCCAAGGGGTGAACGCCTGCGGCTGGCATTGCAGGAACTCGGGCCGGTGTATGTCAAGTTCGGCCAGATTCTATCAACGCGCAGGGATTTGCTGCCCCCGGACATCGCCGATGAACTGGCGCTGCTGCAGGACCAGGTGCCGCCATTTCCCGGTGAGCAGGCCCGGGAGATTATCGAGAAGGCTCTGGGTCAACCGGTTGGTGAAATATTTGCTACTTTCGATACGAACCCACTGGCCTCCGCCTCGATAGCACAGGTTCACCCCGCCACGCTGCATGATGGCCGCGAGGCTGTCGTCAAGGTGGTCCGCCCGGGAATAGGCAAACAGCTTCGCAAGGACATCGACCTGTTAAAGTCCCTCGCGCGCCTGGCGGAGAAGGTCATGCAGGGCGGCGCCAGGATTCAACCGCTGGAGGTGGTGCGCGAATTTGAAACCGTGGTATTCGATGAACTCGATATGCAGCGTGAGGCAGCCAATGCATCGATGCTGCGGCGCAATTTCGAAGGCTCTCGTGATCTCTACATACCCGAGGTTTACTGGCAGTGGTGCAGGCACCGGGTCATGGTCATGGAGCGCGTCTCGGGCCTGCCCGTGGGCGATGTCGAAAACCTGCGCAAGCACGGTGTGAATCTCAAGAAACTTGCGCGCCGTGGTGTGCGGGTTTTCTATACCCAGGTTTTTCGCGACAACCTGTTCCACGCCGACCTGCACCCCGGCAATATCCTGGTCGACGCCAGCAATCCGGATGATCCGACCTATATCGCCATGGATTTCGGTATCGTGGCCAGCCTTTCCACCGAGGACCTCTACTATATTGCAGAGAACTTCAAAGCACTGTTCAACCAGGATTACCGGCGCGTGGCGGCCTTGCACATTGACGCGGGATGGGTGCCGGCAACGACCCGCCTGGAAGAACTGGAATCCGCTGTGAGGAGCGTTGGTGAGCCCAACTTTACTCGCCCCCTGAATGAAGTGTCATTTGGCAAGGTGCTGTTTGACTTGTTCCAGGTGGCGCACCGCTTCCAACTGACGCTGCAGCCGCAGCTGTTGATGCTGCAAAAAACGCTGCTGAATGTTGAGGGACTGGCCCGGCAACTCGACCCGGAACTCGACATCTGGGGCGTGGCCAAGCCGGAACTCGAAAATATCCTGAGGACGCGTCATAACCTCGAAAGCGTCTCGCAGGAACTGCGTGACCGTCTGCCGGGCTGGCTGGCGCAGGCGCCTGAAATACCCGGATTGGTGCACGATTTCCTGGTCAAAGCGAATAGCGGACAGTTGTTAACCCGAACCACTTCCGAAGACACGGCACGCAGGTTCGAGGAGCAACTCGCTTCGCGCCGGAAAATGGTGCGGGCGCTGGCCGGCGGGTCGTTGAGTATTCCAGGGGCAATACTCATGGCACTGGAGACCGGCCCATGGCTTATCTGGGGTTATTCCGCAGTCGGCGCCATATTGCTCGCCCTCGGTTGCTGGCAGATTATCAAAGCCCTGAGACAACGCTGAAGGCGATGCTCTCACGCCTTTCCCACTGGATACTGAAAAAACTCGGTTGGACGCTGAAGGTGGAACTACCCGATCTCGATAAGTACGTCGCAATCGCGGCCCCGCACACCAGTAACTGGGATTTCCCCCTCGGCATTCTGGCAGCGAAGGCCATCAAGCTGGAGGTTCACTGGCTGGGCAAGCACAGCCTGTTCCGCCGGCCGTATGGCTGGTTTTTTCGAGCCATTGGCGGTATCCCTGTGCGGCGCGATCAGGGCATGAATTACATGCAGCAACTGACTGACCTGTTCGACCGCTCCGAACACCTGGTGCTGGCGCTTGCACCCGAGGGCACACGCGGTAAGACCGACCATTGGAAAACCGGGTTTCACTACATTGCACGCGCGGCAAAGGTGCCCATCCTGATGGCGTACCTGGATTACGGCAATAGAGTGGTCGGTATTGGCGGCCAGTTCTATCCCGGCGACGACATCCATGCGGATTTCAGGAAGATTGCCGAATATTACAAGGACAGGCGCGGAAAATATCCGGACAAAGAAAGCCTCATCCGGGTGCGTGATAAAAACCGTTAACTTAGCTTAGCTGAAGGATCGCAAAATCAGTAAAGACTGAAGCCTTCCAGGTGAACCGACGGCTGGCGAACTGCAACAGCCGCGATGGCGCCTGCCGCCGGCTCCGCTATCGCCAGGGTCCAGGCTTCGTGGTCATCGTCCTGCATGTCAAGCACCGATGGCGGGCTGTCCGGGTTGACATCCACGCTAAAACGGCACAGCTGGTTGGCTATGCCCAGGCCGTTGGCCTTGACGATTGCTTCCTTGCAGGCCCAGGTGTGGACGAAAGCACGCTGCAATTCCTCCTGCGCCAGGGAAGCAAGCGCCGTAACCTCGCCTTGACTGAAGTATCGCCTGGCCAACGCCAGCGGGTTGCGCGCACGGCGGGCGGCTATTTCCAGATCCACGCCAATGGTCGCACCGCTGCTGATGCCGATAAGGTAACGGCCCTGGCTGCGTGCGACGCTGAAATCCAGCTCGCCTTTCGATTGGGCGAGATCAAGCTCCGGCCGGCCCTTGATCCTGCGGATAATGCGGACATCTTTACCGGGCAGGCCAAGATAGGCGCCCAGTAGTAAACGCAGGTAAAAGCGCCGCGTGGCACGTTGCTGAAAAACACTCAGTTCTTTAGACGCTGAGCTGTTGTCTGGATTGAGTGGGTTCGATAATTGATCAAAATCAAGGTGCCACAGGTGAACGCTGTTTTCGCACGGTTTTTCGAGCTGCCGCAAAGGCAGTTGCCTCGCGCAGAATGAATCCGGGCCAATGGTTTTGTTAACTATGTTCACCACTCAAAACCAACCTTTTAGATGCTCAATCGGCGACGCCGCACCGGCACTGAATCAATAATGGAATCAGTCTAATACATAGTTGCCTCGACAGGTACCTTGTAGCCTCGACACCCTGCTTAGGCTACAATGACGCTTTTCAAGAACTCACGCCCGAATCCACGGCTTCCACCTTACCTGATCCGGAAACGCATGCAATTTAAAAACGTTGTAATTCAATCTCTTGCTGCAGTAGATGCGCCAGTTGTCATGTCTTCTGCAGAAATCAGCAAGCGCCTGCAACCGGCCATGGAACGTTTGGGCATCCGCCCTGACCTGCTGGAGGAAATATCCGGAATCAAGACAAGAGGCTTCTGGGAAAACGGAATCCAACCATCTGACGCCGCCACGCTGGCAGCTGAAAATGCTATTGAGGAGGCCGGCGTCGACCGCGACAAGATTGGTGTATTGATCAACACTTCCGTGTGCCGAGACTACCTGGAACCATCAACGGCCTGCCTCGTCCACGGCAACCTCGGCCTGCATGAACGTTGTCTCAATTTTGATATCGGCAACGCCTGCCTGGCGTTTTTAAATGGTATGGATGTCGCCGCGCGCATGATCGAACGCGGCGAGGTCGAGTTCGCATTGATCGTTGATGCCGAATCCAGCAGGCCGATTACCGAGGCCACCATCGAGCGGCTTTTACAACCCGGCGTGGAAGAGGAGCAGTTCCGGGCGGAATTCGCCTCCCTGACGCTCGGCTCCGGCGCTGCCGCCATGGTCATGTGCCGCCGCGAACTCGCACCCATGGGCCATTCCTACCTCGGCAGCGTGACCCGCGCGGCAACCCAGTTCAATAAATTGTGCTACGGCCAGATGGACCGCATGGTCACTGATACCCGGGTGCTGCTGACGGAAGGCCTGAAATTGGCCACCAAGACATTCGCCGCCGCCCGGGAAAAGCTCGGCTGGGTTGTCAGTGAGCTGGACCAATTCATTATTCACCAGGTCAGCAAGGCGCATACCGATTCGCTGATGAAACTGCTTAAGCTCGATCCCGACAAAATTCACCGTATCTATCCCGACCTCGGCAATATTGGACCGGCCGCTGTACCCATCGCCCTGGCAAAGGCCGTTGCGCTTGGCAAGGTCAAACGCGGTGACCGGGTCGCGCTGCTGGGCATCGGTTCCGGCCTGAATTGTTCGATGGCTGAAATTGTCTGGTGACAATGACAGCGCTACGCCTTCCGGATTCGCGTAGCTGAGCGGATGACGCGACGTGTTTCAACCTCCTGAAGAGCTATACCCATTCGAGTCGCAGTGGCTCGATATCGACGGTTTTCGTATGCATTACCTGGACGAAGGCCCCCGCGATGCGCCCATCGTGCTGATGCTGCATGGCAATCCGACCTGGTCGTTTTATTACCGCAACCTGGTGCTGGCCTTGCGCGACCGCTTTCGTTGCGTCGTACCCGACCATATCGGCTGCGGCCTGTCGGAAAAACCCGCCGCCACAAAATACCCGTATAGCCTGGCGCGCCGGATTGCCGATCTTGATGCCCTGGTGAGTCACGTTCAACCGCAATCACCCATTCACCTCATCGTGCACGACTGGGGCGGCATGATCGGTTTTGGCTGGGCCGCGGACCGGCCTGAACAGATCGCCAGCATGGTGGCAGCCAATACCGCGGCATTCCCTTTGCCGACAGAGAAAAAACTGCCCGCGGCGCTTTGGCTGGTGCGTAACACCAAGCTTGGCGCCTTGCTGGTGCAAGGGCTGAACGCGTTCTCGGGCATCGCTGCACGGGTGGCTTTCAAAAAGCCGGTCAGCGCGGCAATTCGCAAGGCCTATACCGCCCCTTACGACTCCTGGGACAACCGTATTGCCACTTTACGGTTCGTGCAGGACATTCCCTTGCAGGAGGGCGACCCCGGCTTCGACATCGTCAAATCCACCGAGGCGCGTTTGCCCGACTTCAAGGACAAACCCTGCCTGCTCCCATGGGGAGAAAAGGACTTCGTCTTTGACCTGCACTTCCTGGCTAAATGGAAAGAAAAATTCCCCCAGGCCGAAGTGCTCAGCTACCCGGATTGCGGACACTATGTTTTTGAGGATGCCGGCCAGCCACTGACGCAGGCCGTTAGTGACTTTCTGAGCAAAAATGAGCGCCGGTCCAAATAACATTGATACCTGTAACATTGCGTCGGCGCTGGTCGAGCAGGCCAGCTTGCAGGGCAACAATGTTGCGATTCACTACCCGCTTGGAAAACGGCGCGGACAGGTACGCTACGCCTCAGTGACCTACTCAGACCTGGATGAGTTGTCAAATGACTATGCGCATGGCTTGGTCGAGTATGGCATCGGCCGCGGCGTTCGTACGGCGTTGATGCTGACACCGGGCCTCGACTTTTTTGCGATGTTCTTCGCGCTCTTCAAGGCCGGAGCAATACCGGTGCTGATCGATCCGGGTATCGGCATCAAGCCACTCAAAAAATGTCTTGCGGAAGCGCGACCTGAAGCATTTATCGGTGTGACACGGGCCCAGCTGGCAAGGAAGGTGCTGGGTTGGGCTCCCGGCGCGAGGCTGGTCACATCGGGACCTAAACTTGGCTGGGGCGGACTGAGCACGAGGCAGCTAGGAAAGCTTGGCCAAAAGCACCTCGGTGCCGCGATGGCGGATACGCAGCCTGATGAAATGGCTGCAATCCTTTTCACATCGGGCAGCACCGGCATTCCCAAGGGCGTCGTTTACCGGCACCGGCATTTCGTATCGCAGGTGCAGATGCTGCAATCGGCTTTTGACATCCAGCCGGGTGAAGTCGACCTGCCCACGTTTCCACCTTTTGCTCTCTTTGATCCAGCCCTTGGCATGACCACCGTCGTACCGTTGATGGACCCGACCAGGCCAGCCAGGGCTGATCCCGAACTGCTGGTGCAAACCATCAATCGCTTTGCTGTGAGCAATATTTTCGGCTCACCGGCGCTGCTGAATGTACTCGGGCGTTACACGGAAGCAAAAAACATTCAATTACCGTCGGTCCGCAGGGTGATTTCCGCCGGCGCCGCCATGCCGGTCGCCACCATCAGGCGTATGCAGAAAACCCTGCTGGACGATGCGGAGGTGTTCACGCCCTATGGCGCGACCGAGTGCCTGCCAGTGGCCAGCGTCTCCGGAACCGAACTCGACAACGAAATCGAGCGCCGCACCGCTGCCGGCGAAGGCACCTGTATCGGCCGGCCGGTAAGCCCGAACAAGGTGAAAATCATCCCGGTCACGGACAATATGGTCGAGTCTTTTGTCGACACGATGGAATTGCCCGTCGGTATCACCGGTGAAGTCGTCGTTCACGGCCCGACGTCCACGGATAGCTACTGGCAACGCGATGAGCAGACCCAACTGGCAAAAATCACCGATTCCGAAGGCCATACCTGGCACCGCATGGGCGATGCGGGTTATTTCGACACCGAGGGCCGCCTCTGGTACTGCGGGCGCAAATCCCAGCGCATCATCAACGGGCAGGAGGTGATGTTCGCAGACCAGGTTGAAGCCATTTTCAACATCCACCCGGAAGTCGCGCGCACGGCACTGGTCGGTATCGGCACGCAGGGTCGTCAAACACCGGTTCTGTGCGTAGAGTTGCTGAACAGCGTAACCCGCCACCGGCGTGAGCGGATTCGCACCGACCTGCTGCAACTGGGACGCAACAACAGCGCCACCGAGTCAATCAAGCACGTGCTGTTCCATAAAGCATTCCCGGTCGATATTCGCCACAACGCCAAGATCGGCAGGGAAAAGCTCGCCGTCTGGGCCGCTGGAAAACTGCAATGAAGATCCTGGTCACGGGTGGCGGCGGATTCCTGGGCGGCGCCATATGCCGCCAGTTGCTGCAGCAGGGAGACCAGGTCACAGCCTACCAGCGCAGTGCCAGTGACGCGCTTCAATCTGCAGGCGTGCAGGTCATACGGGGAGATATCACAGATGCCGGGAAGCTAACCGACGTAACCCGGGGCATGGACGCGGTGATCCATACGGCGGCCAAGGCCGGCCTGTCGTTAAGCTACGAAGACTACTTCCTGCCCAACGTTACCGGCACGGAAAATGTCGTAAACGCCTGTCACGCCAACGGTATAAGCAAGCTCGTCTTCACCAGTTCCCCCAGCGTTACCCATGCCGACGGCGATATTGAAGGCGGTGACGAATCCCTGCCCTACCCTGAGAGCTACAATTCACCCTACCCGGAAACCAAGGCGCTGGCTGAACGCCAGGTCATGGCGGCCAATTGCGAGGATTTACGAACCGTTTCCCTGCGGCCGCACCTGATTTGGGGGCCTGGTGACAACCACCTTCTACCCAAGTTAATGGAGCGGGCGAAAGGCGGGAAGTTAAAGTTGCCGGGACCGGATAAACTGATCGATACCGTGTACATCGACAATGCCGCCAAAGCGCACCTGCTGGCGTTGGCCAAACTCGAATCCGACCCCGGAACAGTGGGTGGCAAAACCTACTTTATTTCCAATGACGAACCAGTGACCCAGGAAAGCATTATCGGCGGCCTGCTGACAGCCGCAGGAATTGATGTCGACATACAGCCGATTTCACCGCGCATCGCGATGGTGGCGGGCACATTAGCGGAAACGACCTGGAAATTGTTCGGTCTGAAATCCGAACCACCCATCACGCGCTGGTCAGCCGAGCACCTCTCAACCGCCCACTGGTACGATATTTCAGCCGCCAAAAGGGACCTTGGCTACACCGCCGAGGTGACTATTGCCGAGGGCCTAAAAATACTCTCGCGGCAGTTCAGCGCCTGATCAAATACGTTTTCCCCCAACAACCCGCAGCGTCATCCCCGTTACATGCTCAGTGCATTGGTCTGCCGCGCAATTTCCTGACCACGTATTCCAGCATTGAATAGTTCAGCAACTCGCGGTCCTCGTCAGAGGCATCTTTGTAGCGTCCGTGGTATTTGTGTTTTACCCATGCGTTGATATCCAGCCGCTTACCGTACTCGAATAGATAGTTGTTGATTGGATGAAAGCCGTTCTTGTGCAGAAATGTCGTGCCAAAATCGATGACGTAAGGTTTTTGATCCACACCCACGATCATGTTTGTCTTGGATTTCAGGTCGCCGTGGCTGACGCCCCGAACGTGGAAAGCGCGGATGACTTCGAGCAGATCGGCGAACCATTGATCCCGGTCCTGCCAGCTTGCGTGCCGGTAAGCCGTGCCATCGATGTATTCCATGACCAGGTAACGTCCCGCCAGCAAACCGTAACAGGCCGGCACACCCGTCACTCCTTCAAGGCGCTGGTAGGCCGCATACTCCCTTTCCAGGGTCGCCTGGCGCGCTCTGCGCAGAGCACCACGGCCCATCGCCGACTTGATGACCAGTTTCAGGCCATCACCCTCATACAGGAGCACGGTGCCCTGGTTGGAGGTTGCCAGAATATTGGTACCTGATGCCAGGCTGGACTCAATCCAGCTTTCCATGCCGTCCGGCAGGGCCGGTTTTTGTTTTTCTGTGCTTTCATTCATGCACTGTGGATGATAACGGCAAGGGCCCTTTGATTGCACGGCTGAAAACAGGCAGCTGCGAAAGTGAATTTGAATTGACCGTAGGTAATTGCCGCGCCGTTTGTTAACATGCCTTCCTTTGCGCCATTGTTAAGGAGTATCCATGCGTTACAGATTTATCCTGGCCCTGTTGCCGCTGCTGATGCTGATCACAGCCAGCACTGCGCACGCC
>JABDPJ010000083.1 GCA_013042835.1 Lysobacterales bacterium | reverse complement strand
ACCCTCCGTGAATGCCGCTGCGGACCCGATTCCCTTGAACCAAAGGCTCAAGTGGGACGGCCTCTTGTGCTTCAGGCTTTTCGTACCAGGACGAACATGCACAACAGCATTCAGAGATACCAACCCGGAATTGTAAAGTAGGGACAAGGTATCTATCGAGCCTACTGGCTAACACCACAGAGGGCACCTATATTCTAGCTTAATTGGTCATCGAGCGCATCATCCAGTTCATTGACGAGCATGCGGATGCGGTTGTCGACGTTATCCTGACGGTACTTTTCGTTTTTTTGTAATTTGAGCAATTCATCGGAAAGATTCAATGCTGTCATGACGGCGATACGCTCCAGGGCCATCAATCTGCCGGCGCCTTTGATGGAGCGCATACGTTCATCGAGGAATGCTGCAGCTTCCCTCAGTGCCTTGCGTTCGCCGGGTTCACAGGCGAACTGGTAATCCCGGTCAAGAATAGAAACCGAGATGGGTTCGGACGATGTTTTTTCCATGTTTGTTCAGACCTGTTCCAGTCCCTTGAGGCGGTTGATCATGGCTTCTACTTTTGACCGGGCGTCATCGTTCTTGGCGACCAGTGAAGCGCGCTCGGTGACCAGTGCCTCCTGGCGCTGATGCAGTGAGCGGTTTTCTTCCCTCAGTTTCTGAATTTCTGTGAGCAGCGTGCGTAATTGCTTTTCGAGCCGTTGCAGGTCTTTGTCTGTTTGTTCTAATGAATCCATGGCAACACTATAGTAAGGCAGGTTATGGGGGTCAATCAGCAAAGTGAAAATGACCTGGAAATACGCTTCCCGCTTTGAAGCCAACTGCCCAACTGATAACATCACCCGTTGCAGGAAACTTCTGCGCGCCCACACCAAACACGAGCGAATAAGATAACCATGAGTACAGCCAGTTTACCCGACTTTGAACATACGCTGGCCCTGGCCCAGGGCAATCTGGATGCGTCTGAACTCTCCGAGTGTCACGGCGTTGCCTGTGGCCTGCTATGCCGCCAGGCCGATGCCAGTCTCGATGTGTTTATCGGCTTGCTGGATATGCTCGAACTGGTGAGCGAGCCCGGCACCGGTCTGAGGATGTCCCTCGATGAGTTGTTGAATTCAAGCAGGGGGCAATTGTCCGATGTAGACATGGGGCTGGCCTTGTGGTTGCCCGCTGATGAAGAGACGCTGGAAGACCGGACCTCGGCGCTGTCCCAGTGGTGCAGCGGTTTCCTGGCTGCGCTTGGCAGCAGCGGTGATGAAACCCTCGACGCGCTCTCGGAGGATTCCAACGAGGCGCTGAGGGATCTGCAACAGATATCGACTGCAGACGTGACAGATACGACCGAGAGTGAAGAAGACGAAAACGCCTTTGCAGAAATTATCGAATACGTGCGTGTTGCCATTCTCATAATCAGGGAGGATTTGCGCAGTCCTGATCAACGGGATTCGATTCATTGACCTGTCCTCACAGAGACTGAACAGACATGATCAAGCAGAAAGAGTACGCCAGGCGCCGCACGCAGTTGATGGAGATGACCGGCGTGGAATCCGTGATTATCCTGCGTGCCGCAACGCAAAAATTCCGCAACAATGACGTTGGCTACCCCTATCGGCAGGATAGCGACTTTTTGTACCTGAGCGGTTTTTCTGAACCCGAGGCGATGATGGTTTTGCTGCCCGCTAAAAAGGGCGGGCACTCGATCATGTTTTGCCGGGAGAGGGATCCAACCCGGGAGATGTGGGACGGTGTCACCAGTGGTAGCGAGGGGGCGGTCGAGGATTACGGCTTCGATGAAGCTTTCCCGATCACCGAAATGAATGAGCGTCTGCCGGATTTGCTGCATGGCCGTGAGAGAATTTTTTATGACCTTGGCAAGGACCCGGAATTTGACCAGCTCCTGATTGGCTGGATGAATGAATTCCGCGCCAAGACGCGCAAAAAATTCCTGGCGCCGGATGAAGTCATCGCGCTCAACCACAGTCTCCACGAGATGCGCCTGTTCAAAAGCCGTCCGGAGATCACCGCGATGCGTAAGTCAGCCCGTATCGCGGCCCAGGCGCACAAGCGCGCGATGCAGGTCTGTGAACCGGGTATGAATGAAGCGGATATTCATGCGGAACTTTTGAATATCTTCACGCGTAACCATTGTGAGGCATCATATATCCCCATCGTGGGCGGTGGAGCCAATGCCTGCGTGTTGCATTACATCAGCAATCGCGACGAACTGCATGATGGCGACCTGCTATTGATTGACGCCGGCGCTGAGTACGATGGTTACGCCTCCGATATCACCCGGACTTTTCCGGTCAATGGGAAATTCAGCGGCCCGCAGAAAGATCTGTACGAGGTCGTCCTGGCTGCGCAGCTTGAGGCGATTGATACCGTTCGCGAGGGCAACCCGTGGGAGCAAGTGCATGAGGCCGCGGTGAGAATTGCAACCGAGGGAATGATTGAGCTGGGTATCCTCAAAGGCGGCCTTGAAGAGGCGCTCGAGGAAGAGCATTTCAAGAATTATTACGTGCACAATACCGGCCATTGGCTGGGCCTTGATGTGCATGATGTTGGCGAGTATGAAATCGATGGTCATTCGCGTGTGCTGGAAAAGGGCATGGTATTCACGGTGGAGCCTGGAATCTATATTCCGCCGGCAGCCAAGGCCGTTGACAAAATCTGGCGTGGTATGGGTATTCGAATCGAAGACGACGTGGTCGTGACCAGGGAAGAAGCCGATATTCTGACCTTTGATGTTTGTAAGAACATCGATCAGATTGAAGCACTGATGGCATCATGATGTGCGATGTAGCCATTGTTGGTGGTGGCCTCGCCGGCGCCAGTCTTGCAGTAGCGTTGGCGCCGCTGGGCTATGACGTCAAGGTAATTGAAGCTGTTGCCTACCAGGCGGCTGAACAGCCCAGCTATGATGACCGGACCCTGGCATTAAGCCATAGCTCCTGCCGTATTCTCTCCAGTATCGGTCTGTGGAAAACGCTTGAGCAGGACGCCACGCCGATCCGCAAGATTGATATCACCGAGTTGGAACGCCCCGGACGGGTGGTGCTGGACCCGGCTGAAATGGGCCTGGAGGCTTTCGGCCACGTGGTGGAAGCGCGCAGGTTTGGCGTGGCTGTGACTAAGCACCTGCGGCAAACGCCAAACCTGGAGGTTATCAGCCCTGCGCGTGTCACGAACATCGAGATTGGCGGGACGGTGAACAAGCTGCACCTGGAATGTGATTCCGGTCCCGAACAAATCGAGGCGCGACTGGTGGTCGCCGCCGATGGCGCAAACTCCTTCATTAGGAACCACTTGAACATAGAGACCGACACGAGGGACTATGGGCAAACTGCAATTATCTGCAACGTCACACCGGAAAAAGCTCATGAGGGTCGAGCATTTGAGTGCCTGACCGACACCGGGCCATTCGCGGTACTCCCGCACACCGGCACCCGCTGTGGTCTGGTGTGGTCAGTTCCTACTGAAATAGCACAGGAGATTTTGGACCTCGACGAGGCAACCTTTCTTGCCCAGGCTCAACAACGGTTCGGTGCGAAACTCGGCAAGTTCGTCAAGGCCGGCCAGCGTTCTGCCTATCCGCTGAAGCTGGTCCGGGCCCGTGAAGATATTCGAGAGCGCCTGGTTATCCTGGGAAATGCGGCTCACGCCATTCACCCGATCGGCGCCCAGGGGTTCAACCTGGCGCTGAGGGACGCAGCGATACTGGCGGAAATCCTGGCCGATGATGAGCAGCATGACCCGGGGGACGCCGGTCTGTTAAATACCTACAGCCAATGGCGTCAGAAAGATCAGCGCGGCACCATTGCAAGTTCGGACGGCATGACGCGTTTGTTCGCACACCCGTCGCCGCTGGCTGCGGGTTTGCGCACAACGGGTTTGATCGCCCATTCGATATTTCCTTCCCTGCGTCGCTGGTCAGCGATCAAAGCCATGGGTTACCGCGGCCGTGTTCCCAGGCTGGCCCTTGGCGAACCATTGAGGCAGCCATGAGCAATACACACTATGACGTAGCAGTTATCGGCGCCGGCATGGTAGGGGCTACACTGGCAAGCCTTTTATCCCGCAGCGGTTTTTCGGTGGCCCTGGTGGAATCGCGCGAGCCAGAGGCTTTCGATGCCGGAGCGGAAGTCGGTTTGCGGGTGTCTGCCATTTCCCCTGGTTCACAGGCCATCCTGGAACAAGCCGGGGCCTGGAAAGCGATCAGTTCGCAGCGGGCGCGACCATACCGGCGTATGCAAGTGGAAGACGGGGTTGATATGGACCCGCTGCTGTTCGATGCGCCGGTATTCAACCTGGAACGGCTGGGCACCATCGTCGAAAACGCGCTCGTGCAGTGGTCCCTGTGGCAAGTCCTGAACGCAGGCGGCCTGGTGGATTTGTACTGCCCGGATCAGCTTGCTGGCATCGAGGCTTCCAAACAGCATAACCGGGTGTTGCTACAGGGTGGCAAGACACTGACTGCCAGCCTGGTCGTCGGTGCGGACGGTGCTGCATCGAGGGTCCGTAAATCGCTTGGTATAAGGCAGGATCACTACGCTTATAATCAAAGCGGCCTGGTGGCTGCAGTGGGTAAGAGCCAGGCCAATCCCGGGGTGGCGTGGCAACGCTTCCTGCCGGGTGGGCCGCTGGCATTCCTGCCGCTGAGTGACGGGCGTTCATCTATCGTGTGGACACAACCGACGGCAGAGGCGGAGCGCCTGTTGCAGCTTGATTCGGAAGAGTTTGGCAAGGAACTGGACGTGGCCAGCAGCGGCTGGTTGGGCGCGGTCGAATCCTGCGGTCCCCGCGCTGCGTTTCCGCTGAGCATGCGCCTGAGCGAAAATTACGCAGCCCGGCGCGTGGTGTTGATCGGTGACGCCGCCCACGTGGTCCATCCGCTCGCCGGGCAGGGTGTCAACCTCGGCTTTGCTGACGCGGCCGGGCTCACCGAGATTTTGCTTGGCGTGCGATCAAGCGGTGAAGATATCGGTTCATCAAGGGTACTGCGCAAGTACGAACGTTGGCGCAAGTCCGAATCCGAGGCAATGGCGTTCGGCATGCATGCGCTGCGCAGCCTGTTTGGCATCGACGGATTGTCTCCCGCCAGGCGTTTCGGCATGGCCATGGTCAAGCGCAGTTGGTTGCTCAGGGACAAATTCCTGCAGCGCGCGGCGGGACTGGCGGCCAATGCCCCGGCACTTGCAAAGGGCGAGACCCTGCGAAGCCTGATCCAACGCTGAGACTTCCTCCCTTCTGGATGTATTCAAAGTCGCTATCAGCGGCCATGGTCAGCGCCTGCGCAGGATTTGACCTATGATTGAATGACAGTCATTCAACATTCAAAGGGCATCAGCAATGATCTATAACAACATCCTGGAAACCATCGGCAATACACCGGTCATCGCTATCAATCGCCTCGCGCCCGAAGGCGTGGATATGTATGTGAAGGTGGAGTCCTTCAATCCAATGGCTTCGGTCAAGGACCGGCTAGCCATCGGTGTCATTGAGGACGCCGAACGCAAGGGCCTGTTGAAGCCGGGGCAGACCGTTGTTGAAGCGACTTCCGGTAATACCGGTATTGCGCTGGCCATGGTGTGCGCCGCCAAGGGTTATCCGTTCGTTGCGGTTATGGCCGAGTCCTTTTCTATTGAGCGCCGCAAGCTGATGCGCGCCCTCGGCGCCCGGGTTGTTTTGACTCCTGCAGCTGAGCGTGCGACGGGTATGTTGCGCGTCACCAAGGCGCTGGCTGAAAAGCACGGCTGGTTTATGACCGAACAGTTCGATAACCCGGCTAATCCGGAATATCACCGCAACACAACCGGACCTGAAATTATCCGGGATTTTACGGGGCGGCGGCTCGACTATTACGTTTCGGGCTGGGGCACCGGCGGAACGATCACGGGTGTGGGTGAGATTCTGAAAGTGGCGCGCCCGGATGTGCGAGTGATTGCCACCGAGCCGGAAGGCGCCGCCATGCTGTCCGGCAACGAATGGACGCCGCACAAAATCCAGGGCTGGACGCCGAACTTCATTCCTTCTGTCCTCGAACGGGGGGTCATCGATGATATAGAACTGGTGACCGATGATGAATCCATCGAGACCGCGCAGGCGCTGGCAATCAAGGAGGGCATATTCTGCGGAATTTCCGCCGGCGGTACATTTGCGGCCGCCCTGAAAGTCGCAGCCAGGGCTGAACCGGGTTCCGCGATCCTGGCCATGCTGCCCGATACCGGCGAGCGCTACCTGTCAACACCGTTGTTTGAAGGCGTGAAGGAAGGCGGTGACGACGAGTTGCTGGAAGGTTTGTAAGCTGTCAACCAGTTTTGGTTTCATGATTCTTGATACGTTTTTGAGGTCGTTCAAATACTGATGGTGTGCCCGACGCTGCGGGCTATTGCTATTGGGGACACGCTCAGGCCCTCCATGGGCGCTCGGTAATTTGTTCCAGACAAATTACGGTCCCCAATAGCAATAACCCACAGCGCCCGTCCAGGGCGTTTGAGCCCAAAGGTTTTTTATCCGCCCGAGCAAGCCTGATGGTGAATTGCCATGTGTGAGAACGATGTCCGGTTCAATCATTGATTGCTTTGTGCGCATTTTTATGTGGCTGAAATCAAGGCCGCGCAGAAATTTAACCATCGGCCGCCGGGATTTAGCTCTGTTGCGGACTGGCAAAACGTTTAAAAGGTGGAGTGGTGTAGCTCTGTTCGGGACCGTAATTTGTCAGGAACAAATTACCGAGCGCCCATGGATGGCTGGAGCGTGTCCCGAACAGAGCTGCACCGCTCCAACTCGGGCACGATTTTTGTCAAGTTCATGAGCTGATCAGCCACTCAGGGCTCCTGCAGCAATTCCGGCTCCAGCTTGAGACTGCCGGCCAGTTTGCGCAGGAATTTGCCCATTGGCGAACTGCTACGCCAGACGAGCGCGATGGTGCGGCTCGGTGCCGGCGCTTCGAAGCGCCGCAGGGCAATGTTTTCCGTGGGCGCTATGGGCGGCCGGACGGATAAAACCGGCATCAGTGTCACGCCTGCATTGGCCGCCACCATCTGGCGCAGGGTTTCCATGCTGGTGGCGTGAAAATCGACGCGTTCCCTGGCGCCGGCAAGCGCGCAGACTTCCAGGGCGTGTTGCCTCAGGCAATGGCCATCCTCGAGCAGCAACAGCTCTTCACCTTCGAGATCTTGCAGGTTGATGGATTGTTTGTCGCTCAGCGGATGGGAGGCCGGCATGGCCGTGACAAAAGGTTCTTCGAACAGGATCTCGATCTCCATACCCTGCTCGTCAACCGGAAGGGCGAGCAAGCCGGCATCAAGGCGTCCCTGGTCGAGCATGTTGAGAATGATCTCGGTCTTCTCCTCCGCCAGTTGCATCCTCAACTCGGGATACTGTTGCCGCAGTACCGGAATGACATGCGGCAGCATATAAGGCGCAAGTGTTGGGAAGATACCGAGCCGCAGGGTGCCCGTTGCCGGGTCTTTGCTGCGCCTGGCGGCGTCCTTGATGTGTTCGATATCACGCAGAACATGGCGTGCGCGGTGCGCAATATCTTCGCCGATTGGTGTCAGCATGATTTTGCGCGGCGCCCGCTCCACCAGGGAGACACCCAATTCCTCTTCCAGTTTGCGGATTTGTGTACTAAGGGTGGGTTGGCTGACAAAACAGGCTTCCGCGGCTTTGCTGAAGTGTTTCAGTTCAGCGAGTTTTATAAAATACTGCAGGGCACGTAGGTTCATGGTTATATTATAGGTTATAACTATATATTTGCGTCAATCGATATACAACGATAATGATAGTAATTGCTGTGGTGCGTGCTGGCTTTTCATATAAAATGTCGCATTCGAAAATAGAAAAGGCAGACAGCCAATCATGAGTAATAGAACGGTTTTGACCGGTATCACGACCACCGGTACACCGCACTTGGGGAATTATGTCGGCGCGATCAAGCCGGCAATCAAGGCCAGTCATTCAGACGGCGTATTGTCGTGTTACTTCCTGGCGGATTATCACGCCTTGATCAAGTGCCGTGATCCGGAGATTGTGCACCGCTCCACCCTTGAGATTGCGGCTACCTGGCTGGCCCTGGGCCTGGATACCGATAAAGCGGTTTTCTATCGTCAGTCCGATATTCCGGAAATCTCGGAGTTGACCTGGCTGCTGACTTGCGTCACCGCCAAGGGCTTGATGAATCGCGCTCATGCTTACAAGGCTGCCGTGCAGGAAAACGTTGAGAAAGGCGAGGATGCAGATTTTGCCATGACCATGGGGTTATTCAGTTACCCCATCCTGATGGCTGCCGACATACTCATGTTCAATGCACATGAAGTGCCGGTGGGCCGGGACCAGGTTCAGCATCTGGAAATGGCCCGGGACATCGCGCAGCGTTTCAATCATTTTTTTGGCGATCATTTCGTGCTGCCGGAGGCGGTAGTCGATGACAACGTTGCGGTCCTGCCCGGTCAGGACGGGCGCAAAATGTCCAAGAGTTACAACAATACGATTCCCCTGTGGTTGCCGGAAAAGAAATTGCGGAAATCCATCATGAGGATCGTGACCAACTCGCTGGAGCCCGGTGAGCCAAAGCAGACCGAGGACTCAGCCCTGTTCGCCATATATTCCGCGTTTGCCAATGCTGAACAGCGGGCAGAGATGAAGCAGGCGTTTGCGGACGGTATCGCCTGGGGCGCTGCCAAACAGCAGTGTTTTGAGCTGATTAATGCTGAACTGGCCGACGCGAGAGCAATTTACGAGGAATTGATTGCCGACCCTGACAGGATAGAAGCCTGCTTGCAGGAAGGTGCACAGCGAGCGCGTGAGATCGCGGCGCCGTTCATGCGGGAACTGCGTGATGCGGTGGGCATCAGGCCACTGGTGTAGAGCGCAATTTGCAAATGCCTGGAAAGAGCTCAAATCAGACCCGGGACGGTCAGACCCAGGTCGCTGCTTTTTACAAGTTCACTGATCTGGATGACCTGAAGAGCCTGCAACGAGATATTCGCGAGGTTTGCGAAGAATCAGGCCTGCTGGGCACTGTTTTACTGGCCCGGGAGGGTATCAACGGCACGGTTGCAGGGCCAGGGAACAGTATTCGCAACCTGTTTGATCACTTGCGCAGTTATCCGCAATTTGCGGACCTTGGCAACAAGCTGTCCTGTTGCGAACGTAACCCTTTCTATCGCATGAAAGTCCGGCTGAAAAAAGAAATCGTCACGCTCGGCGTGGAAGGGATTGACCCCGTCCACCAGGCTGGAGAGTACGTCGCTCCGGAGAAATGGAACGATCTCATCAGCCAACCCGGTGTCCGTCTCGTCGACACGCGCAATAATTACGAGTTTGAACTGGGCACGTTTGACGGCGCCGAGAACCCTCGTACCACCTCGTTCCGGGAGTTTCCGGACTGGGTTGAGGCCAACCTGGGTGACGACCGGGAGCAGCCCGTGGCGATGTTCTGCACCGGCGGTATCCGCTGCGAAAAATCTACGTCGTTGCTTAGAAAAATGGGTTACAAGCGTGTCTACCACCTGGAAGGCGGCATCTTAAATTACCTGGAAAAAATTCCTGCGGGTGAGAGTAAGTGGCAGGGCGATTGCTTCGTCTTCGATAACCGGGTCTCGGTCGATCATGACCTGGCTGAAGGCCGCTACGAGTTATGTCCGGCCTGTCGCATGCCACTCAGCGGCGAAGACCTGCAATCAACAAAATTCGAGCGCAATGTATCCTGCCCAAGGTGCTTCGATCGCCTGACGCCGCAGCGCCGTGCCAGCCTCGAGGAAAGAGCCCGCCAGATTGAGTTGGCTGCGGCGCGGGGTGAAAAACACATCGGCAGCTGATAGCGCGGCGCAGAACTGGCGGCGTAACGGGATCACGGCTAAGATGAGGCCAGCACAACTCCCAGGTTAAATCCATGCAAGAAAACGAAGCGGCCAATGCAGCAGAAACCAGTGAGGCAGTCACCAGCGTGAGGCCGGATCTGGATATTACCGGGTACATTCCGGACTGGTTCCAACCGGTCTGGGATTTCTTTACGCCTTACCCCGGTTTGTTGACTTTATTGTTGATCGCGTTTGCCTACGTTTTTGGCAAGCTATTGAAGCTCGTGATCTATCGTAGCCTGATGAAAATTGCGTCAAAGACCAGCACAAAATCGGATGATCACCTGGCGGAATACCTGACCAAGCCGCTGGTGCTGACCACGGTCACACTGGCGTTGATGATGGTGGTGTCGCTCTACAGATTGCCGCATAGCCTGCACAATGCAACGCTTTCAATCCTGGCCACCATACTGCTATTTTCCTGGTTGCGGGCCGGGTTACGCACTGCCCGCATTACGCTGGAGTTGGTGGCCCAGAATCGCCACAGGTTCGAAATCGTGCAGGACCGGACCATTCCGATGTTCGACATGACCATCAAGATCCTGCTCGTCGGTTTGGCTGCGTATTTCGTGTTGCTGATCTGGGGTATTAATCCAACGGCCTGGCTGGCGTCCGCCGGTGTAATCGGTATCGCAGTGGGCTTTGCAGCCAAGGATACGCTGGCGAACCTGTTTTCCGGAATTTTCATCGTCGCTGATGCGCCCTATAAAATTGGTGACTATATCGTTCTTGATACCGGTGAGCGTGGACAGGTCACCGGTCTCGGCATGCGTTCAACCCGCTTGCTGACGCGTGATGACGTGGAAGTAACCGTTCCCAACGCCGTTATCGCCAATGCAAAAATCATTAACGAGAGCGGCGGCCCATGGGTGAAACACCGCATTCGCGTTCCGGTGGGTGTCGCTTATGGCAGTGATGTTGACGAGGTTTGCGATGTTCTTGAAGCAACCGCCACTGAACTGCCTGAGGTCGTGAAACAACCTGCTCCACGCGTACGAATGCGGGCTTTCGGGGCCAGTTCTCTGGATTTCGAGTTGTTGGCATGGATTGACCACCCCGAGTTACGTGGGCGGGTTCGCCATGACCTGCTCAAGAGTATTTACAAAAACCTGAATGCCAGGGGCATCGGCATCCCCTTCCCGCAAACGGATATTTACGTTCGCAGCATGCCGGATACTGGTGAGCCCCGGGACTGACAGCGCGGGCTTAATTAGCCCGTTGCGCCAGCCAGTTTTTTCAGGATGGCCTGCACCGCGCCATCGAGCGGAATTTCACCGTTTTCCGAGTCGGTGCGATAGCGGTATTCAAGCACACCGTTATCCAGGCCGCGTTCACCCACAACAATCCGGTGCGGAATTCCGATCAGTTCCATATCGTTGAACATTACGCCGGGACGCAGGTTGCGGTCGTCGTATAAAACCTCGACTCCGGCTTCCAGCAGTTCGCCATACAAGCTGTCCGCCGCTTCGCGAACACGATGGGATTTCTTAGCGTTCATGGGCAACAGTGCGAGTTGGAACGGCGCGATGGGTTCGGGCCAGCAGATACCGCGCTCGTCGTTATTCTGCTCGATGGCAGCGGCGACGATGCGCGAAACACCGATGCCGTAACAACCCATATGCATCACGTGCGATCGGCCGTCTTCGCCGAGCACGACGGCATTCATGGCTTTGGAATAGGCGGTGCCGAGTTGGAAAATATGCCCAACTTCGATGCCCCGTGCCATTTGTAAAACGCCCTTGCCATCAGGACTGTCGTCTCCTTCAACGGCGGTTCTTAAATCGGCGGTTACGGGCACCTCCACGTCACGCTTCCAGTTGATACCGAAATAGTGCTTGTCGTCGCTGTTGGCGCCGGCAGTGAAATCCGACATCAGCACAACCTCCTGATCGGCGATGACGGGCAATGGCAAGCCTACCGGACCCAAAGAGCCCGGGCCGGCACCGATGCTGTCGCGGATTTCAGCGTCGCTGGCAAACGTCAACGGGCTGGCGACCTGTTCCAGTTTCTCGGCCTTGACCGGGTTGAGCGTACGGTCGCCGCGGACCAGTAAGGCGACAAATTTTGCCTCTGCCTCATCGGCGGCATGGACAATCAGTGTCTTGACGGTTTTTTCGACCGGCACGTCATAGGCACTGACCAGCTCATCAATGGTATGCGCCTGCGGTGTATCGACAAGCCGCATATCCTGCGCGGGTGCGGCAGGGTCTCCCTCAGGCATGGCGATTGCGGTCAGTTCCACGTTGGAGGCGTAGTCGGACTCGTCGGAAAAAGCGATCTGGTCTTCGCCTGAATCCGCGAGCACATGGAATTCATGGGACTTATGCCCGCCGATCGCGCCAGAATCGGCCTCCACCGAGCGAAAGCGCAAACCTGTGCGTGAAAAAATACGCGTATATACGTCATACATTTCCCAGTAGGTCTCATCGAGGCTTTCATGATCGATGTGGAAGGAGTAAGCATCCTTCATCAGGAACTCGCGTGAGCGCATAACGCCGAAACGCGGCCTTATTTCATCGCGAAACTTGGTCTGAATCTGGTAGAAAGTGATGGGCAACTGCTTGTAGCTGCGGATTTCATTGCGGACGAAATCCGTCATGACTTCCTCGTGGGTAGGTCCAAAACAATAATCGCGGCCGGCCCGGTCCTGGATCTTGAGCAACTGCGCACCAAACTTCTCCCAACGTTCAGTTTCTTTCCACAACTCAGCGGGCTGCACGGCAGGCATCAGCATTTCCTGGTAACCGGCCTTGTTCAGTTCATCGCGCACAATATTCTCAACCTTGCGCAGAACACGCAGTCCGAGTGGAGTCCACGTGTAAATACCGGAGGTGAGTTTGCGGATCATTCCGCAGCGCAGCATCAGCTGATGACTGGCTATTTCGGCTTCGGCCGGGGTTTCCCGGGTGGTAAAAAGGTGGAAATTGCTGGCTTTCATTGTTAATCCGCTGGTTTACAGGCTTGTACGCCCTCAAAGGGCGACATTTTAGCCTGCAATGCGGGTCAACACACCTTCAAATTTATACGGATTACGCCGTGGGACTACTTTTCGCAATTATCGGCAATAAAGTTCCTGGCCTCGTCCAAAGCTTTGACACGCTCATTATCATCAAGGCGGGTCACGGTACCGTCCTCGCGCCTGACGATGACCCTTGGAGATGGCTCTAACTGGGATACAACTTCGCGGCTCCGCTTGCAGTCACCGGCAATGGCCTTTTCTCTCTCTGCAGCCTCTCTGCGTCTTGCAGCGCGCTCTTCCCTGAGTGTCTGAACGTACGAGGGTTGTGCGCTGTCCGAGGCATTTTCGGCTGCTGGCGTGTCGGCGGTCGGGGTCTCGGCTGAGCCCGCCGGAGTTGTTTGAATCTGAACAACTTCAGCGTTGGCCTTGGCCTTGGCGTCAGGCTGGTCACCGAAATGAACGACGCCGTTCTCGTCGACCCAGCGATAAACTTCACCTCCGGCCAGTGCGTTATCGACCACATATGGCCCCGTGCCCAGAACCAGAACCATCCATATTGCTGCAATACGCATCTTCGTATCCTTTTTCGAAGAAATCACGTTGGTTTTATACCACACTAAGCCGTTGCTTCCCAAAAGTCAGTCAGTATTGCGTGTTATTATTCAGTTCAAAACGACCGGGTGCTATTTTTAATGGAACAAGAAAAATCTATTCGCAGAAGGGGTGTCTACCTGCTGCCTAACCTGCTGACATCGGCCGCACTGTTTGCCGGTTTCTATTCTGTCATTGCAGGAATCAATGGGAAGTTTGCGCCCGCCGCCATTGCCATTATCGTTGCCGGCCTGCTGGACGGGCTGGATGGGCGGGTGGCGCGCCTGACCAAAACGCAAAGTGATTTTGGTGAGCAATATGACAGCCTGTCAGATTTGATTTCTTTTGGCCTTGCACCGGCCTTGCTGGCATTCAACTGGTCTCTGTCGAGCCTTAGCGACATTAGCGTGACGGCGGGTAAACTGGGCTGGTTGGCCTCATTTCTGTTCGTCGCCTGTGCAGCCCTGCGTCTGGCGCGTTTCAACACCCAGGCCGGCATTGCCGACAAGCGCTATTTCCAGGGCCTGGCAAGCCCCGCGGCGGCCGGCACGCTGGTCTTCACGATCTGGTTTTTCGTCGACAACGGTGTGGCCGGAGAGACTGTACGCTGGTTGATTTTCTTCGAGACGGTCGCGCTCGGTATTCTCATGTTCACTAACGTTCGCTACTTCAGCTTCAAGGCCGGGCCTGATGGGGACAAGGTACCTTCCACCTGGGTGTTCCTGGCGGTGCTCGTGATTGTATTGCTGGCACTGGATCCGCCTATCATGGGCATGATTTTTGGGGTTACCTATACGGTTTCCGGATTGCTCATTACATTGATCGGGCGGCGTAACTGGAAGCAGCAGCGTGAAAAGAGGCCGCGTGGACAAGGCCGACCGCACAAGAAAACTTCAGACGAAGCAGAGGCGGTTGTGGAAGATAAAGACCCCAAATCGCCAAAAACACATGGTTGACCGGCGGCAAATGGCCTACCTGGAGGCCATGGACATCAGCGTCTGGCAATTGCGGTCCATCCCCCGTGCCGCTGAACCTGATTTAAAAACCACGGCACCCGGGGTGCAAACCGCAACGGGGCTGAAGCTGGGTCCGGGCAGTGGAGGAACCTTACTCTTGTGCGCCGATCCTGCCGATTCAGCGACCCGCCTTGCCAATGATATCGTCCGTGCACTGGGCAGTGTGCCGGTATGGGCCTGGCCCGAGACTGATGCCAAAGCGGTCGGGTTGGCCGAAGCCATTGAGGAACACCTGTTCACGACAGTGGCTATTTTTGGTGACGGCCTGGCACGACAACTGTTTGATAACGAAATTCCGGCCAGCTTGAAGGCAGCAAAGCTGGTCCCTCTACCCTCCATGCGGGATGTTCAGCAGCGGGCAGAGGCACGCAGGGCGCTGTGGGACACTTTTTGCCGGTCTGGCATGGTGCACATGGATCCCGTTTAATCAGCAGGTTGACGTATCTTGACCAGCACCGCCGACAAGAATCATCCGCTGATCCGTCGACTCGGGATGGAGGACCTGGACCGGATTTATGAAATAGAACTCCTTGCCTATCCGTTTCCGTGGACCCGTGGAATTTTTGAAGACTGCCTCAATGCCGCTTATGCGATGTTCGGCTTGCAAATCGGCAATGATCTGGCCGGCTACACGGTGTTCAATTGGGCCGCCGGCGAAGCACATCTTCTCAACTTATGCGTGCACCCCGATTGGCAACACCGTGGCTATGGCAGCCTGTTGCTGGAGTACGCCATCAACCAGATGGCGAGGCTCGACAACAAGGCTATCCTGCTGGAGGTTCGTACCAGCAATACACGCGCTGCGAAACTTTACACGAACCGCGGATTCAGGGTCATTGGCCACAGGCCCGGATATTACCAGGCCGGTGACCAGCGGGAGGACGCCATTGTCATGCGCATGGAACTCGGTTCGGCGGCTGATTTGTCTTGAACGACAGCCGCAACGCGGGCCCTAATCGCGAAGTCGCTCGAGCTTCCTGATCTGTGCTTCGAAGCCCGCGACTTTTGTCTTGTGGGTCGCCAGGCGGGCGTGCTCCTGCTCGACGACGGCTGGCGGTGCGTTATCGACGAAGCGGCTGTTGGACAGTTTTCCACTGGAACGTTTGAGGTCCGCCTTTTCGCGTTGCAACATCTTTTCCAGTCTTGCCAGTTCGTCTTCGAGGTTAACCAACCCTTTGAGAGACACCAGTACTTTCAGGTCACCCACCAGCGCGACGGAATATTCAGCCGTATCGGCGTCGTCTTCCAGCCATTTGACAGTATCGATTTTGCCGACGCCGTGCAGTAATGTCGCAAGCTGCACCTGGCGGTCTTTATCCTGCCGGGAGCCTTCCTGAAATGCGATATCCAGGGGTTTACCGGGTGCCACGTTCAATTCAGCCCGGATGTTGCGAATGCCTTGCAGAACCTGCTGCAGCCAGGTGATATCAGCTTCAGCCCGGTCATGGGTATCACCCGCTTCGGGGAAAGGCTGCAACATGATGCTGTCGCCCTCTATGCCGAGCGGTGACTTCAGCTTCTGCCAGATTTCTTCCGTGATGAACGGCATGAAGGGGTGCAGTGTGCGCAGGCTGTTTTCCAGTACATACAAGAGCGTATAGCGGGTAGCGTTCTGCTCTTCAGGACTACCTTTCTGGAGCACCGGTTTGGACAGCTCCAGGTACCAGTCGCAGTACTCGTTCCAGATAAATTCATATAGGCGCTGAGCCGCGAGGTCGAGCCGGTATTCATCAATATGGTTGCGGGCATCCCGTGTCATCTTGTGCAGGCGCGAGATGATCCATTGATCAGCGGCGCTCACAGGTGGAGCTGCAACCACGCTGTGCTCAGCCGTGCTCATCAAAACGTAACGCGCTGCATTCCATAACTTGTTACAGAAGTTTCGACTGCCTTCAATGCGGCCGAGGTCAAAGCGAATGTCCCGGGCATTGGTGGCCAGTAATGCAAAGGTAAAGCGCACGGCATCACAACCAAAGGCCTGTATCCCATCCGGGAAATCAGCACGGGTAACCTTTTCAATGGCGGGCGCCATATGCGGTTGCATCAAGCCGGTGGTGCGCTTGGCCACCAGGGGCTCGAGGCCGATGCCGTCGATCAGGTCGATCGGATCAAGCACGTTGCCCTTTGATTTGGACATCTTCTGGCCATGCGAATCGCGTATCAGGCCATGGATGTAGACCGTTTTGAACGGCACGTCCCCCATGAACTTGAGGCCCATCATGATCATCCTGGCGACCCAGAAGAATATGATGTCGAAGCCGGTGACCAGCACGTCTGTGGGGTAGTACTTGTCGAGCCGGGCCGTTTTCTCCGGCCAGCCGAGCGTACTGAAAGGCCACAGGGCCGAGGAAAACCATGTATCGAGTACATCATCGTCCTGCTTCAGCGGTACCTCATCACCCAGGCCGCCGCGCTCGCGCGCGTCCGCCTCGTCAAAACCGACAAATATCGACCCGTCCGCAGCATACCAGGCGGGAATCCGGTGGCCCCCCCACAGCTGGCGCGAGATACACCAGTCTTCGATACGGTGCATCCAGTCAAAATAAGTCTTGTTCCAGTTCTCAGGCACGAAACGGATGTCGCCTTTTTCCACGGCCTCGATCGCGGGTTCGGCCAGCGGCGCAATTTTCACGTACCACTGGTCGGTCAAATAGGGTTCTACGATGGCGCCGGAGCGATCTCCCCGGGGTATCATCAAGCTGTGTGGCTCGGTCTTTTCCAGCAGTCCGGCAGCTTCAAGGTCTGCGACGATTTGCTTGCGGGCGACCAGCCGGTCCAGACCCCGGTAGGCTTCCGGCGCGTTGTCATTGATGCTGGCATCGTCATTCAAGACATTAATCACCGCCAACTGGTGACGCTTGCCCATTTCATAATCATTGAAATCGTGGGCCGGTGTGATTTTCACGCAGCCGGTTCCAAACTCGATGTCCACATAACTGTCGGTAATGACCGGGATGGTGCGGCCGGTCAGGGGTAGTTCGAGTTCGAGGCCGACCAGGTCAGAGTAGCGCGGATCATCAGGGTTTACGGCAACAGCGGCATCACCCAACATGGTTTCCGGGCGGGTTGTCGCGACGACAACATAGCCTTTGTCATCCACCCTCGGGTAACGGATATGCCACAGGTGGCCGTTTTCCTCGTCTGAAATAACTTCCAGGTCCGATAGCGCGGTGTGCAGGACCGGGTCCCAGTTAACCAGTCGTTTACCCCGGTATATCAGGCCTTCCCGGTAAAGTTCGACGAAAACCTTGGTCACTGCTCTGGAAAGTTCTTCATCCATCGTGAAGCGGTCGGTGTCCCAGTCGACCGACGCGCCCAGCCGGCGCATCTGCTGTTCTATCTGCCCGCCTGAACTGTTCTTCCAGTCCCAGACGGCCTCGACAAATTTTTCCCGGCCGAGATCATGGCGGGAAATACCGTCTTCGCCGAGATTGCGTTCAACGACCATTTGGGTGGCAATGCCCGCATGATCCATACCGGTTTGCCACAGGGCGGAATCTCCCTGCATGCGGTGGTAGCGGGTCAGAACATCCATAATGGTGTCCTGGAAAGCGTGTCCCATATGCAGGTTGCCGGTCACATTGGGAGGTGGCAGCATGATGCAGTAAGGGTTATGGCTTTCGTTAGGTGCGAAATAGCCGTTTTCTTCCCACAGCTTGTACCAGCGTCCCTCGATGGCGTCCGGTTGATAACTCTTTTCCATTACTTATTAATCTCGTGAGTCCGGGGTTTGAGCCCCTGGTTTCGATAGGTCTTATACTTCGTTCTGGAGGCTTGTCTTTCTTCTTCCGCGCAGGGAACAATTTCCAGCACGCGCTTGAATTCTTCAGGTTGTGGAACAGCTTCGGGGCAAAGGTTAATCACCACGTCAGCTGGTTTCAAGTCGGCCAGCACGCCGATCAGGACCGGTGCCTTGCCGGAGTCCTGCGCGCCGGCTTGCGCGTGGGGCAAAAACCGTTCTTCCGGATACTGCCACATCAGTTCACCAAGTTGCTCTGCGGAGGGGTTGGATGTCGTGATAACGAAGACGCTTTGTGATCGTTCCCATGCCATCAAGGCCAGCCGGCAGGCAAGTTTGCTTGCTCCCGGCGCAGCTTCACCCAACAGGTAAAAATCAACCTGGCAGGTGCCGGGATTTTCAGGTTCGCCGGACAAGGGTCGAAGCAACCGGGATGGGCCGGCTCAACCGGCCTGGTTGATCAAATACTGGGTTAGCAGGCCGACGGGCCTGCCGGTCGAACCCTTGTCGCCGCCCCAGATCCAGGTAGAACCGGCGCAGTCGATGTGGGCCCAGCGCTGATCCTCGGCAAAGCGCGAGAGAAAGCAAGCTGCGGTTATGCTGCCGGCCGCCATTCCACCGACGTTCTTCATGTCGGCAAACTCTGATTTGAGCTGTGGCTGATAATCGTCCCACAAGGGCAGGCGCCAACCGCGGTCCACGGCGCTTTGACCCGCATCGAGCAACTCGTCGGCCAGGTCATCGTGCTTGCTCATGACCGCTGATGCATGGTGTCCAAGCGCGATTACACATGCGCCCGTCAACGTGGCAACGTCGATTATTGACACTGGTTCAAAGCGTTGGCTGAAGGTCAGTGCGTCGCATAAAACAAGGCGGCCCTCGGCATCGGTATTGATGACCTCTATGGTCTTGCCGGACATCGAGGTCAGCACATCGCCGGGGCGGTAAGCGTTGCCATCCGGCATGTTTTCAGCGGCGGCGATGACACAGATAAGATTGATGGGTAACTGCAAATCAGCGCAAGCCTCGAAGGCGCCGATGACGCTGGCAGCACCACCCATATCGAATTTCATCTGTTCCATGTTGGTGCCCGGCTTCAGGGAAATTCCGCCGGTATCGAAAGTGATGCCCTTGCCTACAAGAACGACAGGCTGGCTGCTCTCATCCTTGCCCTGGTACTTGAGAACGATCAATCGGGGCCGGTTAACGCTACCGCGCCCAACCGCCAGCAGGGCCGACATTTTCAGCCGCGCCATCTCGTCTTGCTCAAGGATGTCGAGGCTGACATTATCGTACTTGTCTTCAATTTCGTGAGCGATATCGGCCAGGTAAGCCGGGGTGCAAATATTGGGCGGCAGGTTGCCGAGTTCAGTTGAACGCAGGTAACCCCTGGCCAATCCCCTGGCTTCATCCAGGGCCGCCTGCATGTCTTCATTGGCATTGAAAGACACGCTCGCCAGCGGTTCATTGTCATCTTTCTTGCGCTTCTTGGTAGTGGTATAGCAATAGTTGGCGCGATCCACGTTGACCGCAGCCTGGCGCAGGCGCCAATGCGTATCGCCCGGACCATTTTGGCTACCTTCACTTGCAGGCTTTTTTACCGTGTCGCGGTCCATTTCATGCAGGCAGATATGTGCGGTGGTGGTTGCATGGTCCCTGAGAAAGGCGCCGGCACTTGTGCAGACGGCGTCATAGCGCACTTCATCGAACTTCTTTGGTTCACCACAGCCCATGACCAGTATGCGTTTCGCAGCTACACCCTGCATGCCATGCAGCATGGTTGCACATTTCCAACTGGTGTCGACATCGCTGCTGTCGATTAATTTTTGCAGCGCACCACCGCTGGCATCATCAATCAATTGCGCGGAACCCTGCAAGGGCGCATCATCAAATGCGCCAATAACCAGGCAAGCGGCGTCGAGTTTTATAACTGGGCTTGCTTCAAGTATAAACTTCATTATTTCTTCGGGTCCTTTTTTTGAAATCCTAATTCTAAAAATAGCCGGTGAGTGACATAACACTGATAGAATGCGGACGAATCCGGCATTCTACAATGATTTAACCGTGAAGAACCAATTTTGAGCATATTACAGAAATACATACTCCGAGAGTGGTTCTGGACTGCCCTGGCTGTCAGCATTCTGCTTATCGTGGTTTTGCTGGGCGCTTACCTCGGCGACATACTCAAGGATATTGCCGGTGGCAAGATGCCGGCCGGGCTGATTGGCAAGCAATTATTGCTGCATATGCCGGAAGCCCTCTGCAATATTTTGCCGCTGGCGGGTTTTGTTGCCGTGATGTGGGGCCTTGGTCGTATCTACCGCGACCAGGAAATGGCGGTGATGCGGTCGAGTGGATTTGGTTGGACGAATTTGCTGAAACCTTTGTTTGCGCTGCTGATTCCGCTTGCCGCGTTGCTGTTGATGCTGGGCCTGTTTATTGCACCAAAAACGGCACTCATGGCCCAGGAGCAGCTGGAAGAGGCTTTTCGTTCTGCAGCCGTCTGGGGCCTGCAGGGCGGCAAGTTTCACGTACTCAAGCAGGGTGAATTAATCATCTACGCCGAGTCCATCGAAGAGGATGGCAGTACGCTGAGAAATATATTTATCAAGCAAAGACAGGAGGAGCGGGAACAGGTCTGGGTGTCCGGTACCGGACGTTACTGGATGGACAGCGCAACGGGCGACCGTTACCTGGTGCTTGAGAACGGCAAAGTGACCGACCTCGCTCCCGGACGTCTCGATGTGCGGGAGTTGAGTTTTGCCCGCAATGATCTGCGTCTGCCGGAACCGGAATTCCGCAAACGCGCGAAGGCAAAAATCAACGCGGTAGCATCGCTGGAACTGTTTTACGAAGGTAGTGCAGAATCTGTTGCGGAACTGCAATGGCGTTTATCGCCGGCTATCACAGTCATCATCCTGGGCCTGCTGGCAGTGCCGCTGGCGCACTCGGAGCCCCGCGAGGGGAGGGGTATCAGGATCGTGTTGAGTATCCTGGTCTACCTGTTCTACGCCAACCTGCTATACCTGTGCCGTAGCTGGATCGCGGATGGAGTTCTGCCAAGCTACATCGGCATGTGGTGGGTCCACGCGGCTTTTCTTATCGTCAGTTTCGTGTGGGTTCGCCGGCAGGGGCGTTACCCCTCGAAGGCAACGCTGACATGATCAGGACGGTAGACCGGTACATCGGTAAAGCCGCCGTGCTTGGCATTCTGCTGGTCTGGGTCAGCCTCACGGCCCTGATGATGATGTTCAGCCTGCTGGGTGAAATACGTGACACAACGTTAAATTACAGTGCGTCTGATGTTCTCTGGTTTGTTTTTCTGACCGGCCCGAGGCTGGCCTACCAGATTTTCCCGGTATCCGCCCTGATGGGTTCTTTGCTTGGGATCGGTGCGCTGGCAAGTGCAAATGAACTGGTTGCATTCCGCATATCCGGCGTTTCGCGGCTCAGGCTGGCCGCGGCGGGAATGGCCGGCGCTTTGATGATAACGATTCCGGTAATGGCTATTGGCGAGTGGGTCGCACCGGACGCCGAGCAACAAGCACGGGCGTTCAGGCTGGGTCAGCTGGTCGGCCAGGTTGTGATCGGGGGTCCTTCCGGAATGTGGATGCGCGACGGAAATGATATCGTCAACATCCGTCGCCCGATACTGACGGCGGACCGTGGGCAGCAATCCATCAACTTTCAGGACATCGAAATCCACCATTTCAACGGGTTTTCAGGCCTGCAGAAAATCACCCGGGCAGAAAAAGCGTACTTTGACGGGGAGCGCTGGTCGCTCGAGGGGGTCTCTGTCATCGACTTTGGCGAAAACAGCGTTGTGCCCCGGCAGTTCGAGCGCACACCGTGGGTTTCCGGGGTCAAGCCCGAGTTGCTTGAATCAGCGGTCACACGACCGTATTACCTGTCTATCCGGGCGCTTTGGGATCAGTTGAAGTATCTGCAGAGCAACGGTTTGGATGACAGGGTCTATCAATCCGCGTTTTGGGAAAAGGCTGTCTACCCGTTGATGATTATTGCACTGGTCCTCGCCGGCATGCCTTTCGTTTTCGGTTCCTCCAGGCAGCACAACCACGGCTTCAGGCTGTTTATCGGTATGACGCTGGGAGGTGTGTTCATGCTGGTTAACGCGACTGCGCAAAACCTTGCAACGGCCTACTCGTTGCCGGTGTCAATTAGCACTGCGCTGCCGTCGCTCATCCTGATGGTTGCCGCTATTATCGTTTTGCGCCGCTCAGTCTGACCAACAGGGTCCTGGCTGCCAGGTCATGCCAACCGCGGTTCTTCCGGTCGATCAAAGCCCACAGAACACCCAGGCCAAGAGCGGCAAGTGATATCGCACCGACCAGGAACCGCAGCAGGCATCTCGGCCACGAAACGGGTTTGCCGGTGTCGCTGACGATTCGTATGTGCCAGGCGCGCATCCCCAGGGTCATGCGCGCGTAGCGCCAGCAGGCGCCAAAATAGGCGAAACACACGACCACTAACCACAGCGTGAACCATAAATCTTCAAATGCGACTTTTTGCGGCTTGCCAAACGGCAGTGCGATTGCCGAGGCAATGATGAGCACGCCTAACAAAATGATGCTGTCGTATAACATGGCCAGCAATCTTCGCGGCAGGCTGCAATAGATGGTTTCGTCCACCGGGTTTGAGTCATGTCCGTTTTGCAATTTTGAAGTCTCTCTCGCAACTGAATTTGGGTTGGAGAACCACACAGTGTGCCAATTTTGTTAAAAATGTCGCAGATTTGTGGCACAACTTACTGCCCTCGGTTATCCTGACCCGCCCATGTTTCGGGAATGGTGAAGAATATACCATTGTCATTGACTTACTGAACTCGAATTAAACTTAAGAACAAACCAATTGGAAACAGGCAATGCCAGATAAACTTATGCGACGAACTTCAGGCCTGCTAGCAAGCGCCATGGCCACGATGCTTTTGTTACCTTCCGCCCAGGCTGAAGTGCTGGAATCGGCGGTAGAGGTTGAAACCGGTATCAACCAGGCGGCGACAACCTCTCAGAAACGTATCACCAGCCTGGCCCAGCAGACGGCAGACCTGTTGGCTGAATACCGTACGGTTGTCAGGGAAACAGAAAGCCTGAAGATCTACAACGACAATCTTGAAAAAGTCGTCATGGATCAGCGCGCTGAGGTGGTTTCGATCAATCAGCAGTTAAGTGGGCTGGAGGCGACCAATCGCGGGGTCGTACCGCTGATGCTGGAAATGATCGATACCCTTGACATGATTGTTGAAAACGACATGCCGTTCCGGCTGGAAGAGCGGCGTGCCAGGGTTCAGCGCCTGCGCGACATGATGGACCAGGCGGATGTTACCGCTTCGGAGAAGTATCGCAGGGTGATGGAAGCCTACCAGGGTGAAATGGAGTACGGCCGCACCACCGAGGCCTATGCTGAAACCTTGCCTTCGACGGGTCAGACAGTCGATTTCCTGAGGGTCGGGCGTACCCTGCTTGTTTACCAGAGCAGCGACCAGTTGACGACGGGTTGGTTTAACCCGGCCACGCGCCAATACGAGGATTTGCCGGACCGTTACCGGCTGGAGGTGAAGCAGGGCCTGGCCATTGCCAAGAATGAAAAAGCACCGAATCTGGTCATGCTTCCCGTACCCGGTCCGGAGGCGGAATAATGAAAACAATCAACACAGTTTTTGTAGCGGTGGCCTTGCTGGTGTGTTCAGTCACCGCGGGTGCTCAGACACTCGACGAGTTGGCTGAAATCGTACGTCAGGCCGCCAGCTCAGAAGGGCAGATCAATGAGGAAAGGGAAGCGCAGTTCTTACAGGAGCGCAACAACCAGCGCAACCTGTTGGCCCAGGCCAGGGCGGAAAAGCAGCGCGAAGAGAAGCGCAGTGACGATCTGAAAAATGAATATGACCGTCTCGAGCGGGAATTGGCGGAACTGACAACCATACTGCAGGAACGCATGGGCAACCTCGGTGAGCTGTTCGGTATCGTGCGCCAGTCGTCCGGTGACATCCAGGCAATCTTGAATGATTCGATGGTTTCAGCCCAGCGCCCCGACCGCGGCATATTCCTGTCGGAACTGGCCCAGCGCAAGGCCTTGCCGAACGTCCAGGAGTTGCGCACCGTCTGGGCCAGGATGGTCACGGAAATTGCTGAATCCGGCAAGGTGATCAAGTTCAACACGACCGTCGAGCGCGCCAATGGCGCAAAAGAGGAAGCGGAAGTCGTCCGTATCGGGGTCTTCAACGCGGTCAGTGACGGGAGTTTTCTCGACTGGGATGCGACCAAAAGCACTGAAAACCTGATTGAGCTGGCGCGCCAGCCTGCAGCACGTTTCCAGTCAATGGCGAAAGCGTTGCAGGGCGCCGCCCCGGGTGAACCGGTCGCCATGGCGGTGGATTTCACCCGCGGGCAGATTCTCCGAGCTGTCGTGCAGAGCAAGACCCCGGTTGAAAGGATCAAGGAAGACGGCGGGCCGGTTGGTTATGTCATCATTGGCGTGGGGCTTTTTGGTTTGCTGATGTGCTTGTGGAAGGCATTCGTGCTCTATACCACCGGCGGCCGCATGAGCAGGCAGCTCAAGAACGAAACCGCCAACAAGACCAACCCGCTGGGTCGGGTCATGGCGGTATATACAGATAACCCGGACATCGACATCGAGACGCTCGAGCTCAAACTCGACGAAGCAATTTTGCGTGAATCCGCACCGCTGGAAACCGGCTTGAGCTTTATCAAGGTCCTGTATGTGGTTGCGCCGCTGCTGGGTCTGCTGGGCACCGTGGTAGGTATGATCGCCACCTTCCAGATGATCACGTTGTTCGGTACTGGTGATCCGCGAATGATGGCCGGTGGTATTTCGACGGCATTGGTGACAACGGTACTCGGCCTGGTGGTTGCGATTCCGCTGACGCTGCTGCATGCATTCCTGCAAGGCAAGAGCAAAGCCTTGATACAGGTGCTGGAAGAACAGGCAGCGGGTATTGTTGCAAGGCTTGCGGAGCGCGGTTGATGATCTGGTTTTACGACGCGCTGGCCTCTATACGCAGCTTCCTCGATTTAGGGGGGGATGTTCTGTATGCCATCATGTTCGTATTATTCCTGATGTGGACGTTCATCCTTGAGCGTCTGTGGTACTTCTACCGTGTTCACCCGAAGGCAAAACAGGATATCGTATCCAACTGGGAGGCCCGTGCGGACACCCATTCATGGTATGCAAAGCGCATTCGTGAGGAGATGATTTCCAACGCCTCGGTAGCACTCAAAAATAATATTGGCCTGATCAAGGCCCTGATTGCCATTTGTCCGTTGTTGGGATTGATGGGGACGGTAACCGGTATGGTCAGTGTTTTCGATGTGATGACTTACGCGGGTTCCGGTAACGCGCGCGCCATGGCGGCGGGCGTGTCAATGGCGACAGTACCGACCATGGCGGGCATGGTTGCCGCTCTGTCCGGCGTTTATTTTGGCACCTGGCTGGAGCACAAGGCGACCACTGAAACCGAAGAGCTCAGTGACCTGTTGCAATCACACTGATGCCAGCCAGCGGCCGACAGACAATGCCATTCATAGGCAGGAAATGAGGAAATAGGGCATGGCCAGAAGACATGCACATACAGAGGATGCTGAAATCAATATCACGCCCATGCTTGATATTGTTTTTATCATGTTGATATTTTTTATCGTCACCACTTCCTTCACCAAGGAGACCGGCGCGGCCATATCCAAGCCTATTGCTGAACAGGCGGCTGCGCTGCGAAACGGAACCATTTTGATCGGCATCAAGTCAAATGATGATATCTGGATGAGCAAACGCCTGATTGAGTTGAGGGAGGTGCGTTCCATGGTCGAGAGTGCCAAGGCAGAGAATCCCAAGGGCAGCGTCGTTATCGTGGCCGACAAGGATTCCCGCATAGGAACCGTAACCCAGGTCATGGACCAGGTCAGGTTGGCAGGTGTCCAGGGCATCGCCATTTCCGCCGAAAATCCCAACGGTTAGGCGAGTACGTTTTTAAAGTGATATTGATACTGGTATGAATAGATTGAGAACCCTGGTTTCCGCTCTTGTGGCCGTTGGCGTCACTTTCGGCCTGTTCCTGTTCATGTTTAAGCTGATTTCATCCGGCGGCAAGAACAACGAAGAACTGGAAGCAATTGCCGGAATTCACTTTGGCCCGGTCGACATACCCGATGAATTGGTTACCAAGAACCGCCGGATTCCGAAAAAGCCGCCACCACCGAAAAACCCGCCACCACCACCGAAGATGCAGGTTTCAAAGATGAACCAGGCGGTGCAAAACATGCCGGTCATGGACCTGCCAAACCTCGATGTGCCAATGTCTGGTGGTGAAGGCATGTTTATCGGAAATTTTGCCAGCATCGACAAAACTGAGGAAGGTGACATCATTCCGATTGTTGTCATTCGTCCGATGTATCCTCGCGAAGCGGCCCAGAAGGGCCAGGAAGGCTGGGTGAAAGTTGCATTTACGATTACCGCCATTGGTACGGTCAAAAACCCGAAGGTAATCGATGCGAAGCCTCCAAGGGTTTTCAACCGCGAAGCTATCCGGGCAATCCTGAAGTGGAAGTTCAAGCCACGGGTAGTGGACGGCGTGGCGGTGGAGCGGTCGGCGACACAGATTATCGATTTCAACCTGGACCAATCCGGGGGTTAGAGGATGTTCGTTTTGCTCAGAAAGTTTTCGTTTTACGCGTTGTTGACCGCGCTTGTGCTGTCATTGCCGACCCAGGCATTAGCGCAGGCTTCGGAGTGCAATGTAAAACGCAAGGTCAAAAATGAAGCCTTGGATGAAGCGACCTGGAAAAGACTCAACGACGTCTACGAGAACGTCTCCGACGAAGAATACGACCTGGCTTATGACAAGCTTGTGAAGATGAACACCAGGGCGCGCTCCAATTATGAGAAGGCAGTAATGGCCCAGGCGCTGGCCCAGGTGGAATGGGCGCGCGCTAACTATGATGCGGCCTTGACGAACTTCGAATTGGCGGTCGAACTGGACGCGTTGCCCGACCTGCAACACTTCTCGCTGATGTACCAGATCGCCCAACTTTACTACCTCAAAGACCGCTATGACGAGGCCCTGGATAAACTTGCCCTTTGGATGTGCAAGGTTGCGCCCGAAAAAATTGACGCGCCCGTATACGTCCTGCAGGCATCTTTGTACGCGCAGAAGGAAGACTGGGAACAAGTGGTTCCTTCCATCGACAAAGCCATCTCGATGTCGGAAGAGCCGAAGGAATCCTGGTACCAGATGAAACTGGCGGCACATTTTGAACTGGAACAGTTTCCCAAGGCCGCGCAAACGCTTGAGACCATCATCGAGAAGTGGCCGGACAAGAAAACCTATTGGATCCAGCTCTCCCAGATTTATTACAAGCTGAAGATGAATGACGAGGCGCTCTCCGTGCTGGCCTTGTCTTATCGCCGTGACATGCTGGATAAGGAAACCGACATCATGTACCTGTCGAACCTGTACTCCAACAGTAACGTGCCGTACAAGGCCGCCAAAGTACTGCAAAAGGGTATAGAGGACGGTATTGTCGAGGCCAACAAGAAAAACTGGACCATCGTTGCCGATAACTGGTTCAGCGCCGAGGAAATGGAGTTCGCACTGGCGGCTTATGAAAAAGCGGGTGAAGCCTCCGCTGATGGCGAGATAGATTTGCGCAGGGCCTTTATCCTTGTCGATATGGAACGCTGGAGCGAGGCTGCGGCAGCGGTGAACTCCGCCCTGGATAAAGGTGGCTTCAATGACAAGAAAACCGGTGACGCCTACGTGCTCCAGGGTATGAGTGAATTCAATCTTGGCAATTATGAGAAAGCCAGTACCGCCTGGGGCCGTGCCAGCAAGTACCCAAAGGCGAAAAAGTCAGCTCAACAATGGTTGAACCACATGCGTGAGGAACGGGCCAGGAAGTCTTAGTGACCGTGTTAGCGGAAAGGGTATGAAACAGGACCCGCTGATCGCAAGGTTCCTGGACAGCCTGTGGGCCGAGCGTGGCCTGAGCGACAACAGCCTGCAGGGTTATCGGCATGATTTGCAGCGCTTGCACAAAAGCCTGCTGTCGCGGGGCAAGACGCTCGAATCTGCAAGCCGCGAAGATCTGCTGGCAATATTGGCCCGCGAAGTCCAACAGGGGAAAAGCCCCCGCTCAGTATCCCGCTATCTCTCAGCCTATCGGCAGTTCTTTCGCTGGCTCGTGCGTGAAAGCATTATCAGCAGCGATCCGGTGGCGCTGATCGAGAGCCCCAAAACCGGCCGGGGTCTTCCCAAGGCGCTGACCGAAGCCCAGGTCGAAGCCCTGCTGGCGGCGCCGGATACCACGACCGCACTGGGGAACCGTGACAGGGCCATGCTGGAATTGATGTATGCCACCGGTCTGCGTGTCAGTGAACTGGTAGGCCTGGAACTGTCGAACCTGAACCTCAACCAGGGGGTCATCCGTGTCATTGGCAAGGGCCAGAAGGAACGCTTGGTGCCGATCGGAGACGAGGCGCATGAGTGTCTGAAATCCTATTTGTCGTCAGGCAGGCCCGGGCTGCTTAAGGGCGTGCAAACCGATAGTGTTTTCGTCACGTCACGAAAGTCCGGAATGACACGCCAGGCATTCTGGTACATGGTCAAACGATATGCGGCCCAGTGCGGGGTTTCGGCAAAATTGTCACCTCACATGTTACGTCATTCATTCGCGACACATCTGCTTAATCATGGTGCGGATTTACGGGTTGTGCAGCTATTGCTCGGGCACAGTGATCTTTCCACGACACAGATTTATACGCACATCGCGCGCGAGGGCTTGAAACGCATGCATGAGACCCATCATCCCCGTGGCTAGGCGCTGCACCCGTGGCCATTTGGATGCGAAAGCCTAAATTTTGAGTTGAACTTTTGTCTGCATGCATGTCCAATGCTCCACGGGGCACAGACAAAAAATTGATCGGAGAAAGAAATGATTCGAATACCGCTGATTTTCGCGGCTTTGACAGCGAACTTATTGATGACAGCTGCGTATGCAGAAACGACAGACCCGCAGGACTTTGATGCTGTTGAAGCCAAGCTGCGCGGCCTGGTTCCCAATGCAAAAACCATCGCGGTATCAGAGACACCGATTGCCGGCGTTTTGCAAGTCCAGATCAACAGCGACATCGTGTACGTGACCAGTGACGGCAAATACCTGCTGCAGGGTCAGATCATGGACATCGATTCACGCAGCAACCTGACCGACCAGGCAAAATCCGGAATCCGCCTGGATCTGCTGACCGGTTTAAACGAGGATGAACAGATCACGTTCGCACCCGTGGAACCGGAGCACAGCGTGCTTGTATTTACAGATATCGACTGCGGTTATTGCCGAAAATTGCATAACGAAATGGCGGAATACAACGAACAGGGGATAGCTATACATTACCTGGCGTTTCCCCGGGCCGGCATAGGTTCAGCCTCGTTTGACAAATTTGTTTCCGTCTGGTGTGCCGATGATCAGAAGTCGGCCTTGACGCTGGCCAAAAACGGTAGCGATCCGGAGCCGCAGAAGTGCCCCAACCCCATTGCCGAACAATATGATCTGGGCCGCGAGGTAGGTG
>JABDPJ010000080.1 GCA_013042835.1 Lysobacterales bacterium | reverse complement strand
AACTGGGAATGACTGCCGCACTTGCAATGATGTTACCCCCGGTCGCCAACGCCATGGGCGTGGTTGAAGAGGAAGTCCTGGTCGAAACGCCCGATGGCATGGCGGATTGTTATTTTGTGCACCCGGCGAGCGGGGCGCATGCGGGCGTCATAGTCTGGCCCGATATCATGGGTATTCGCACCTCGTTTCGAATGATGGGCAAGCGCCTGGCCGAATCAGGGTATTCCGTGCTGGTCGTGAATCCCTACTATCGCACTGCCAAGGGCGCGGTGATCGAGGACGGCGAGTCGTTCGGCGAACCTGCAGTGCGTGAGCGCCTGCTGCCGCATGCCCGTTCGTTATCACCTGAAACATGCGTGACGGATGGCCAGGCTTTCGTGAAGTTCCTGGATGGGCAGGCATCGGTGGATACGGACAGAAAAATCGGTACGACCGGCTATTGCATGACCGGCTCCTACACGATGCGTCTTGCCGCTGCCATGCCGGACAGGATCGGCGCAGGCGGGTCTTTCCACGGTGGTGGCCTTGCAAGTGATTCTGAAAGCAGCCCCCACTTACTCGCGCCGCAGATCAAAGCCGGATTGCTGATAGCGATTGCAGAAAACGACGATGAGAAAGATCCCGACGCCAAGGTACTGTTACGTGAAGCTTTCGACAAAGCGGGTGTCAACGCCGAAATCGAGGTCTATGAAGGCACACTGCATGGCTGGTGCCCACCTGACTCCCGGGTCTACAACAAAGCCCAGGCCGAACGTGCCTGGAGCAGGCTGTTGGCATTGTTCGAGCGTGAATTGGGATAAATCCATATCGAAGTAAAGTACAGCCAAATTTGAAGGGTTTTTTCGCCTCCAGAGTTGAACCACCTATTCGTAGTCAAGTCTAACAGCGTAGGTGGCCGCGTCGCGGATTCTTGGCACCATGATAGCGGTGGACAGTTATCTGTTTCTGGATGGAGGGACCTTGTAATGAACGGGAAAATCCTTGTTGCCATCGATTCGACCGATGCCTCTTCACAAGCGCTGAACTACGTAGTCAGGCTGCTCGAAAAGTCCAATGGAGTGCAGTTTCGACTATTTCATGTGCTTCCGCCAATCCCTCCCGAATTGAGGGAGCATGGCGGTTCGGAGGATCCGGATGAGGAACTTGCGCTTGGCGAGAAACTCATGGAGGCTCAATCCGGCTGGGTCGGCGAGGCCAAAATCAAGGCGCAGCCAGTGATGGATAATGCCAGGGCCGTGCTCATGGATGCCGGTATTGCCGCTGAGAATATCAGCACAGAGTTTTCAACTTCTGCGCACCCGTCGGATCTCGTTGACGACATCATCGAGGCAGCACAAGCGTGGCAATGTGAAACCATCGTCGTGGGCCGCGAGTGTTGCTCTAAATTTGCGGATCTTTTCCACCGACACGTCGGGGAAGAACTGCTACATAAAGGCAAAGGCTTCGCCATCTGGATTGTCGAATAGAGCCATCCTTGCTGATAAAGGGTCAACCTGAAGCTAAAAATCGTTGGGCAAATGAATTCCCCAAGCATGGGTGGCCGTTTGTGCGCGCATAGAAAATAGTTAAAGGTCTGAGGCTTGATTGAACTTCAACAACTTCATTCAAGCAACTGAAATTGATGTTTAAAACGGGCCATCAATTAACTGAATACAGCTCGCCACGTCATACGGAACACTTACCAAACTACCGATATCAACAACCAGTCATATTGCCGCAAGTGCATCTTTGGATAAAAAATTGATTTATATCAATTACATAATAACCTCTGTCAACTATCGTTGGAAATTGGGGAAATAGCGAACGCACGACTAACTCCTTCAGAAACGTGCATAACAACCCCAACACAGTACCCACACCAGAGGGGCACTCCAATGAAACTGCATATCCTTGTACTTTTAACTCTTAGCCTTTGTTTTGTTTCTCCACCATCATTTTCAGGTGATTCCAACGGCCCACAGCCCGCTGGAAAAACCGGGGTCTGGGCGACTGAAAGCGCCCCGTCCGGACCCGACTACCTGTTGGGCAACTCCAAGTCCAAACACTGGGGCAACAGGCGCATTGCCCTCATGTTTGTCGGGCATGGTGAACCGGCCGTGGTGGAAGACGGCTTTACACCGCTGTCATTTCCGGACGGTTCGCTGTTCGGTCCGCACGGTGTCGAACTAGGGGTACCAGCAGAGTACCAATACACGGAGTGGGCTGCGGCCTACGAGGAGATCGCCACGGCGATCAGCTACATTTTCGGGGACACCAATGGCAACGGGATCATCCATGAGCTGGGTATCGTCCCGTTCGGCGATGTCCCCGGATTCTTTACCTGGGACGCGTTCAAGGCCAGCATTGAGGCAAACTACGCGGCTGTTAATAACTACAGCCCACATAACGACACGATCCGCGACCACGTCAGTTCGCTGGATATCGACTACCTCGGCACAAAAATTGATATCTACCTGGCCCTGCTGGATGACGTTCCGCGCATACCGGATGTCGTTTTCGAGCTAGCCCAGAAAAACTATGATGAACTGGTTGTTGTTCCGATGTTGGTGGCGAACTCGACCCATACCGATGAAATTACCGGCCAGATCGAGGATGTAGAACACCTGCTTGGCAGCATGGAAGTCCTCTTTGCGGAACCGTTTTTTGAGGTTCCATTCATGCGCAAGAGCCTGGGCGCGGGCATCGTGGCCATGGCCAGGTACATCGCCGAGCAGGTGCCGGAGGATGTGGAAGATCATAATATCGGGGTATTACTGGCATCGCATGGCACACCTTACGTGCCGCCCTTCCCGGAATTCGGCTGGGTTGAAGGTGAAATTTACTCCGAGTTGATCCCGACCGAAGACGCCTTTCACGACCATATCGCCGCCATGCTGCCATGGGAATCCCGTACCGGAAGGATGAACTATGCCCTGCCGGCTATCGAAGACACTCTGAACGATTTTGAAAATGACGGGTTTACCCATGTCGTCGTGGTTCCCTCGGCATTTCCGACAGCCGCCCTCCATACGATGTTTGACGTGGCAACAGCGGCAACCGGGCATGTCGTGCTGCCGGAAGAAGGCATCGTGCAACATGAACGCCCATCGGGGATGAAGGTCTACTATACCTCCCAGGGTATAGCCGACCTGGAACCCGGGCGCAGTGAGTTCCGCAACGGCCTGGAGTTCCTCGGCAAGATCGCGGTCTTGGAGGCGCTCGAGAAAACGCCTGTCGAAACCTATTCAACGCACTGCCCCACCGGGGAACTGTGCGTAATTATCGCGACGGAGGAGGAACTCGCCGATCCGCTCAGTTTCATGTTCTATGAAACAACGGAGGGCGACTGGCCCGCTGCCTACTCTACCCTGGCATTGCCACCGGATTGGGTATTGAACGTTCCGCAACCTGTCCCGGACCGGTTTCCTGCCCGCTTGCGCATTCCAGTGGATGGCAACTTGATTCCCCTGACGGGTAAAACGCTTGATGGCGCGCGCCTGGGCCTGGTCGTTGCATCCATGGATGGACAGGTTGTCGAACCGGATGACGCCGTCGGGTTCTCCACTCTGACTGCCGTATCCGGCGCAGAAACGGGACTGGACGTGGGCCGGGTAGAGATCGGTGTTGCGGACCAGGTACCACCTTGTGATGCGGGCTTTATCTGTGTCTCAGTGACCGCGGGCGAGGTCACAGGCCCTGACCTGAAACTGATGCTGTACAAGACCACTGAAGCCCAGTGGCCGCAGGATTTCCTGACGCTTCCGACTCCCAGTGCGGTCGTGACCGTGACCGTTCCGGTGCCCGATAGCTTCCCGGAACACATGCGCATTCCAATTGAAGGTAACCTTTTTACATTCTCGGGTGAGGAACTCGTCGGTGAACGCCTGGGACTCGTCGTGGTCACCGGGGTTGCAGCCAATTTCGTCGTCGAGCCGACCGATGCGCGCGGGTTCTCGAACGGAACGCTGGTCCTTGATCCGGCGCTGCCAATGGATTACGGAGAGACTGAACTGTATATTCCCGAAGGCAACCCCAGCGATCTGAATCCCTATCATCCGGAGCGTTTGACCGGCCCACTTCTGTGGGAGGAGCACATTCTCGGTGAGGACGGCTTCGTACCCGGCGCCATCTACCTGGACGTTCACGACCTCGACGGCGATGGCATTAAGGACATCGTCATGGTTGGCGAGCCGCACTTCGAAGAACCCGAACTGCCGCTAACCGTGCTCAAGCTGGGTGTTTACTACATGAATGCCGATATGACGATCAAGTCCACTGAAATCATCGATCAGTGGTCGGATATCGATCCGCTGTTTTACAGCCCTTGGGGCGTGAACGTCATAGAGCACAGTGGCGCGCCGATGATTATCATCGGCTTGAATATACCCGGCCTCGCGCCGTTGGAAGACGGGTCAGGAGATGTGCTTTCATACCACCGCGATGGAGGAAACTGGGTTCGTTCGGTGGTTAGAAGCAACCCGGATCCCGAGGTGACCAATTACAACGCCATGATCGTCGTTTCGGCCGACATCGACAATGACGGAGATGAGGACCTGGCCCTTAGCGGTGCGTTTGGAACCTCTTCAGTCGGCAACTGGATGGAGAACACGGGGGATATCAGCAACCCGTGGATTCCACACTTTCTGCCCATAGATCCAGCCACCGACCCCTATATCCGGGGAACGCTGGCCTACAAGAGCGCCGACCTTAACGGTGACGGCTATCCGGAGGTCGTTTACAACGCCATGTTTGATGTCGCCAACTCCAACCCACCTTTGTACCGTGGTGAAATCTGGATGGCCATCAATCCAGGCCCGGGCAACTGGGACACACCCTGGCAGAAGGTGGTGATCGATGCCGACAACTGGGCAGCTGCAGATATGTGGATTCACGACTTTAACAGCGATGGCAGTCCTGACCTGATAGCCAACCAAATCTTTAACTCGACGGTTACCCGCTACTGGAATCCCGGCGGCGACCTGACGGCTGAGTGGGTCCCGGAAATCGTTATTTCCGGACTGACGTCCCCCAGTGATATGTGGCTGGCCGACATGGACAAGGACGGGCTCATGGATATCTGCAGCGCAGATCATACGGCTCACCGTGGTTTCTGGCACAAGAATCCGGGCCACCTGGAAACCGGCTACTGGAAGCCCAACCTGATATTCAGAAATATTCGGCTGCCGGGTGACTTTGCCATGCTGGATATGGACGGCGACGGCGATGAGGACTGGGTAGGCACCACGCTTACGTACGGAAAAGCCTTTATCGTGGAACAGGTACACCCAGCGGAAAGCCTGGTAACCACCATCTCCTTACCGGATGGCTTTGCCGGCAACATCACCAAGCTCATGGTCACTATGGCTTCGAGTTTGCCGGTTTTGGGTCCGCCAGCAGCGGTCCTCGCGGACATCAGCAACGAGGACAGCGATGGTGACGGCATCGGTGACGTAGACCGGATTCTGTCGCCGGAAAACGACCTGATCCTGGCGTTCGGGGATGTCGGCCTGGATGGCGACTACCACGTGGTGGTAGCGCTATACATGGAAGGTGGCGGCGTGTTCCAGCCGGTACCGGGCGTCGACTACATGGCCGCCAGCGCGCAGATGGAATTTGGCCAGGGCCAGATGGTGACAGAACTCGAACTTGCGCTGGTACCGGTGCCTTAAAGCGCATATACCATTGAGTTACGTAGCAAACTGACTTTCCTCCCGTCTTTGGCGGGAGGAAAGTTTCAGAAAACCAGGAGAACTTTTAACTTCCTGGAGAATGATCCTCGCGTCGAGGGCCAGGCAGCCGTTGCCTTCATGAAAAATACGCAATGGATTAATATCCAGTTCCCGTATCTGTGGAAAATCTGTCAGCAATTGGCTCAGGTTAACGATGGCATCGGCGATGGCGTCGATATCAAACCGCTTCTGGCCCCTGGCGCCCATCAGTATCTGCGCACCACTCAACTCTTCGATCATGGCCAGCGCATCCCGGCGTGAAACCGGGCCGATGCGCATGGAGGCCTGTTCAAATACTTCGACAAAAATGCCGCCCAAACCGACCAGGATGACCGGCCCGAACTGTTTGTCCTGACGCCCACCGACTATCAGTTCACGACCGCCGATGGCCATCGGCTGAACCATCACGCCATCCAAGCTGGCTTCAGGAAAGGCCGCCCGAATCCTGGTATTCATGTCATCAAACGCTGCAATGACGCCATCCCGGTCGCGCAGGTTCAGCTGCACCCCGCCCACATCAGACTTGTGAGAGATGTGTTCAGAAATCACCTTCATGGCCACCGGGTAGCCAAGGCTGTCGGCTGCACTGCCCGCCTCTTCCGCCGAACTGGCAGCCACACCCCTGACGGTGGGAATCCGGTAACACTCCAGCACGCCCATGGCTTCGTTAAGCAGCAGGTCCCTGTTTTCAGCAGCAGCGTTTTCGATCAGGAGTTGCACGCCGACTTTGTCTCCTGCCGGCGCCGGACTCTCTTGTTCCTGTGAAGCATTCGCCATGGTTTGCGAATGATCAAAATCGAGCTTCAGCGCCCTGAACATTTCGACTATATGGGTGAAAATCGGGAAATCCAGCTCTTGCCTCAAGCCAGAAATCTCGGCTGAATTAGCCGATACATAAACGGCAACCGGCTTGTTGAACTTCCTGCTCAAGGCGTCCAGGCGGGCGATGAGATCCCGCGTCGGACCCTGCTCCGTCCTGGCAACCGAAGTATGCAGGAAGGCGACACCGTCGACGTTCTCCTGGGCCAGGGTCTGCTCGACGATGTTGTAGTAAACGTCCAGGTCGAACAGGTCACCCAGGTCCAATGGGTTGGTCAGCTTGATGACAGAGGCGCGGAAATGTTTTTCGATCTCACTGATGAACGATGCGGGGAACTCCGCCAACTCAAACCCGACCGTCTCGCAGGCGTCAGCTGCCACGATGGCGTGCCCGCCCGAGCGGGAAATAATCGCCAGTCTCTTGTTCTTCAAAGGCGGCAGCAGCAGGGTCTTCATGTAGTGCGAAAGTGTCGTCACATCGTGAACACGGGTTATCCCGCTTTGCCTGAAGGCCGTATCTACCACGCGATCGTCACTTGAAAGCGACGCGGTGTGTGAGGCCGCCACGTTTTGCCCGAGCTCGCCGATATTGGATTTCATGGCCAGGATGGGTTTCGGTGAACGCCTCGCCAACTCCATCAGGCGCCTTCCGTCGCGTATGCCCTCCAGGTAGATGAAAATGGTCTTTGTGCCTTCATCCTCAATGTAGTATTCCAGCAAATCCTCTGCGCTGATATTGAGCATATTGCCCACAGAAGCGAACTTGTTCAGCCCGATGCCCTCGGCCGCCATGTGGTTCATGATGCTCAGACCTACGCCGCCGCTTTGGGAAATAATCGACACTGCGCCTTTGCGTATAAAGGGCGTCAAGCGGGGAAAAGGAACGCAGAACCCGTTCTCCATGTTGATGACGCCAATACAGTTGGGGCCGATAAAACGAATGCCATACTTTTTGGCAATCGCAACTACTTCTTCTTCGATAATTTTGCCTTCGTCGTTGTACTCGCTGAACCCGGCTGTTTCGATGATCGCCCGCTTGACACCTTTCTGACCGCAATCTTCCATGACCTGTGGTACGAACCTGGCCGGGACGAGTATGACGGCCAGGTCAATGTCATCCGGGATATCGACAACGGACTTGTAAATCCGCCGGGTGGTAATGGCGCCCCCACTCGGCCCAACCGGATACACGACGCCGTCAAAGCCGAAATCGATCAGGTTGAGCATGATGTTGCGTCCGAGGTTGTCCGGCTTTGCCGATACGCCTATGACTGCAACCCGCCCCGGGGAAAAAATACCTTTCATAAACGCCTCCTGAATCTCACCTCGTCAACGCTTCACGTAGCGGTAACGCTCACTCATGCTCCGCAAGCAATCATCGAAAGTCCTGCTTATTTGCGTGGTGTTTCTGATGCGTTCGATTTTTGGCCAGGTGGCGCGACGGCCCTCCCAAAGTATTTTATCGATTTCCCGCTGGCCAAAGTTGGAGAATGTCCTGCCCAGGTTGGCAAGGTGCCTTTCGGGGTAAATGGTGATATCACCGCTGTAAGTCTGCCGCGCCACCGCGTGAGCCTTCTTGATGACAGAGCTCAGGCCCGGAACCTGGAAATGGCTATGGACCAGCTCAAGCAGGTGTTCAATCTGCACCATGGGTGTTTTTATAATCACGTCCTGGATAAATGGCAGCAGGCCTTTCTCATCCATTTCCTCGCTGATAAATGGCACCACGTGGGGATTCGTCTGGCTGACAATATAATGGTTGATATTGTGTAATCGGTTGACCCGCTCTTTCGGAATGTCTTCATGGACAGAGCCATCGATCCAGCGACTTTGCGGCATATAAGCCACGGACTTGCCATTGAAGTTCTTGGCGCGTAACTGCACCGGCGGAAACAGGCCGGGGACAGCACCTGACGCGAGCGCGGCCCTGCGGATCAGCACGTTCGGTGATGTCAGGTAATTCAGCAGACGTGGGAACTGGTTGGAGTCCGCCGGTGAAACCGTAATGTTGAGTATCCGGTTGGTGTGCGCATAGGCTTCGAGGAATGTCATATCCGGGATATTGCGATCGATCGATTTCTTCAGTAACGACTGATCCATGACCCCGGAACCCTTGATCATGTCGGTAATTCCAAACATGCGGGCCCACTCGAACTCGATAAGCTCTGGATCCAGCAACTCTTCGAGTTCCTCATCAGTATGGCTGGCAACGATGCCGGCAATAATTGCCCCGGCACTGGACCCCGTGATAACCCGTGGCATGATCCCTTCGGTTTCCAACTCCTTGATCACACCGAGGTGAAACATACCCAG
>JABDPJ010000079.1 GCA_013042835.1 Lysobacterales bacterium | reverse complement strand
CCGTCCCGGATGTCCGGCCAAGCGCCGCTGCCGGTGAACGAATCCAGGCCATCAGCCTTCTCAATGCGGCAGGCTTGCGCCGCATCGTTGAGAACCTTGTGACCAATTTCACCGGATTCGTGCCGCTCGGAACAGTCCTGGTTGCGCTCCTTGGGGTTGGCGTTGCCGACAAATCGGGATTGCTGTCAGCAGTGGTTCGAAGCCTGGTTCTGCGTGCACCGAAACAACTGGTGACCGTCGCAGTCGTGTTTGCCGGGGTGGTATCCAACACGGCCTCAGAGATGGGTTACGTGGTCCTGGTTCCGCTGGCCGGTGTCATATTTTATGGCCTTGGCCGGCATCCCCTGGCCGGCATGGCGGCAGCGTTTGCCGGGGTTTCCGGAGGCTATAGTGCCAACCTGTTGATCGGCACGGTTGACCCGCTGCTCGCGGGTATCACGGAGGCGGCTTCGCAGTTGATCGATCCGGGCTACGAGGTACACGCTGCAATCAACTGGTACTTCATGATTGCCAGCACGTTCCTGGTGACCTTGATCGGTTCTCTGGTGACCAGCTTTATCGTAGAACCACGCCTGGGTACCTATGACCCGAGTACTGCCCAGCAGGGGGCGCTCTCCGAGGCGAAACTTGAACCACTCAACGATTCAGAACGCCGCGGTTTGCTTTGGGCGGGTGTTGCTGTCTTTATTTTTTCATTGATCCTGGCCGCCACGGTGGTGCCTGAGGGTGGTGTGTTGCGGAACCCGGAGACCGGTGACGTGCTTCGCTCGCCATTTCTGCGCGGTATCGTGGCGCTGATTTTCGTGTTCTTCCTCATTCCCGGCGTGGTCTACGGCAAGATCGTTGGCACGATCAACAATGACCGGGACCTTATCAAGGCCATGGCAGACACCATGGAATCCCTGGGACTGTATATTGTGCTGGTGTTTTTTGCGGCGCAGTTCGTGGCCTTCTTCGGCTGGACCAACCTGGGCGCTATTATTGCCGTCACCGGAGCGCAAACACTGCAGGCCATCGGCCTTACCGGTCCGTTGGTCTTTATCCCTTTTATCGCCATGTGCAGCTTCATCAACCTGATGCTGGGCAGCGCTTCAGCCCAATGGGCCGTAACGGCGCCGATTTTTGTGCCCATGCTGATGCTGACGGGCTACAGCCCGGAAGTGATCCAGGCCGCTTATCGAATCGGCGACTCAACCACCAACATCATCACGCCCATGATGAGCTATTTCGGCCTCATCCTGGCTTTTGCGACACGGTTTGACCGCAACCTGGGAATTGGGACGCTCATTGCCACCATGTTGCCGTACTCCATCTGTCTCTGGGTAGGTTGGGTGGCCATGTTTTTCCTGTGGGTATTCGGCCTGGATTTACCCGTTGGACCGGCAACGGAAACTTATTATCCTGCCGTCAATTCACCGTAATCTGGCGTTGCCCGGGAAGAATACGCGGGAAAAGTACGGACAGGTATGAATCTTGGCCAGGAAAGCAGTGGCCGGGCTACGCGATTATTTCGGTATCCCTGCGCATGTCGCGTATTGCAAAATCCCTGGCCACGATCGACCTCGTTGCCGAGGAACTCCCGGGCCGAAGGCTGCGGATCCGGATTCAGCTGACCCTATAAAGGCGGCATCGGTCCAGTCGGCCTGAGCCGAATTTTCTACTCTGGCGCTTGACTCTGACCCCAATTATTAACATTCAATTCCCCCTGTTCGGCCCAGCAGCGGGAAAGGTTGGCAACCAGTTCATTGGCGGGGGTCCTGAACAGCTTACGGCCGTTACTGACCGCCATTTCATAAAGCTGGTTTTTACGCTCCGTGACCTGCCGCAGCAACTGCTCATCCGCGTGTTCGCGCACGCCCAGGTAGGACTGCAGCAAAACCAGGTCATGGGCGTCACCCAGTGTCAGCTGCAGTTTTCGCAGACGTTTGCGCCGCTTACGCAGGACCGGCTTGTTCAGCCGTTCCAGGATGCGGATGTGATACCAATGGTACTTGCCCCATTTTCTCAGCCGGTGAAAATTTTGATCGCTCGGCAATACCATTACCTTTTGCCAGGCGGACAGGCATTTACGGTAAGTCCGGGCGAATCCCGGCGCGATGTCATAGAAACCGTGCAGGTCGAGCGGCCAGTCATCGACGGCCTCCAGGCAGTTCGTGAGGATGCGCCGTGATGCTTCCACATCCTGTCGCGAGACCGGCTGCTGCTCCCGGGCGGGTTCCGGGGTCGAACCATCGAATGACGCGATCAACCTGGCGATTACCTGGCTGTCGCGGTTTTGGGCCAACTGCTTGGCGGCCCGCCGAATGCGCCTGTCTTCAATGGCAAAGGTATCGCCCATCAGGGGTTGCGGCAACCGCAACAGCCCGCGTAGCTTCTTGCACCTGATGCGCAGGGAATGCACGCCCCGGTTGCCGGGTATCGAGGTATCTGCAGAGTCCTCCAGGCCGATGATGATCTGTTCGCGCGCGATACGGCGTAACCCCGGGGCGATTGGTTCACGCTTGATTAGATGAAAAGGCATGGCAATCTGCAGCCGCTCTCAGGGCAGCAACGATTCCTCCCAGGTTTCAACCCCCTCTGCGGCGTCTCCTGCCAGCAACGCCGCAAATGCTGCCAGCGCCAGGCGCGCATCGCCCAGCGGATAATAAAACGCATCCCAGTTCTCGCTGTCCTCGCCATCGTGGTTGGGAATCACGTACTGGAACCTGTGCGCTTTTCGCAGCTCGGTGTACGCGCTGGAGGCGCGCGTCTCGATGTTCTCCAGGTCTGGCAGCGACAGTTCGCCCTTGTGGCGGCGGGTGCGCCTCAACAACTTGCGGCGCATGACGTCGGTGACCAGGTCAGGCATGCACACCGCTGGCCGGGATTGCAGAAACAGGATCTCCTTCCTGGCCAGCGGTGACATGAAGACACTCAGCCGGTCAATCGCCTCGAGCGCCGGGTGGGAGAGCAGCACTTCGGCCACAAACGGATTGCCTTCGAAAATCACGTCACCCTGGGACAGGTCCCTGCCAAGCTGCGGAATATCAATCGCCTGCGTATCGCCGCGCACATTCATGACGACGAAATTGTCATCGCCATCGAGGTCCAGGATCTGGTCCGTGGAACGAAAATGATAGTCGACCCCATCCAGTTCGCCGGGGCGGGGTTCGCGGCTGTTGTACAGCACGAGGGGCCGGGTGTCTTGTGAAAGCTCAGGGTGAAATCGCTGAATCGACTTCCAGAGAGGACTCTTGCCGACACAGGAAGGGCCGGCCAGAATACCCAAACGAGCGGTAGGCCTGTTCATGACCAGAATTATATCAAACGGGCGGTTGGCAATGGGACGGGGTATAGAAACAAAAGCCCCGCGAAAAACGCGGGGCTCGGTAATAGTGGAATTTCTGAGCTCCTGGCTGGACAGTCCGTTTCAAAAGCTCGTTACATCCTTCGCCTTACTGCATAAAGCCATTAGAAGAAAGGAAGCCACCGCAAAACTTCTGACCAGTCAATGCCGGAGTGAGGCCCCACCCAGTTGCCGTTAGGCGGGCCGTCCGTGTTGCCGTTGCCGTGTGCCCAGAATGCGAGCAGGTTGGTCGGAAGGGTGAATGCAGCAATCACGAGAGCTGCTTTAAAAGACTTCAGTGCGTTCATAATATACCTCCATCAAATTGGTTAATGCACAATTCTCCTCGCACGACTTTCGCCGCTACCGGATCGGGAGGTTATTGGGTTCTTGTTTACAGACTTTTACTAATAATCTAGCGAATGGATAGCGCGTTAACTAACTTGCAAGTCAACAATAATAGTATAGCACACCATAATAGTGGTAACACTATAGCAAAAGTCACGATGTGGCTGAAGACACCTTCAAGTACCAAAGCAAATACCCCAGCACTTGACTCTGACCCCAATTGCTCTACTGTTAAAACAACATTTGATCTAGATTGAAAGGTATGTTTTCCGAAAAGCCAATTTTTATGAAATCTGTTTTTGTTGCATTCATGCTGTTGTGCCTGCCTTATAGCTCTGACCTGTCGGCCACGCCGCTTTTCGTGCATAACCATGGCTACGTCCTCGGAGAATTGACCGGGGTCGGTTTCGCCGGGCTGAATCAACGGACCGTAACCGGGGAAGTTTCAATCGGGAACAGCAGTTTTGGCGGAACAGGCCTAATCCGTGATCAGTTGAACGGCGATTACATATTGAACAATCCCTGGAGTTTTTGCAGCGACCAGGCAGCCTACGAGGCACTTGTCAATTACATTGGTGAGTATGTTGTCATCGAGTACAAGACTCCAAAAGCATCGTCGTTATTATCATGCCCGGCGGCCAACGAGTTTGTTGCTATCTATCCCGTATCACGCGACACACCCTCGACCCGGGTACGTGAAAGCACAAAGATCAACGTCGTTGACAAACCCTATGGTGTGAGTGTGGGCCGAATCGTTAATGCGCAAAACAGCGACAAGTACGATAAAAACTGGTCCGTCGTCGTTCAGGTTGGCAACAGCGGGAGTGATTTACGTTACCTGCAGATCGTTGATGAAGATCTGTACGAGTTCGCACTCGACTGCCTTGGCTCTGCAACCAGGGTAAAGATATATCACATCGAACAGTTTAACAGCGGCAAGATTCCCGACGGGACCTACTCCTATGCCTGGAGGATCGAAGCGAAGCCTGGCTTATAGACAGGGAAAGATAAGCCGTGAAATACGTTGAACTCATCTCGAATACCGGCAACGTCGACACGGTTGCAGCGATCGCCGAGCAGCACGAGGTTATCGACCTGCGCGCCAGTGCGCCGGGCGAAGACGGGCTGCAGGCCATACGGCTGCTGGTCGCTGACGACAAGCTGCAGTCGGTGCTGGATGCCCTGCAGAGCATCCTCGGCTCGCAGCCCAATGCCAGGATCGTCGTTCTGCCGGTCGAGATAACGCTGCCAAAAGCCTCGGAAGAGCAGCAGGAGGATGAGGACTCGGCGGTTGCCGTGCGCGAAACGCTCTACCGGGGCGTCGAAAAGAACGCGCGACTGGACCTGAACTTCATGGTGCTGGTCTTTCTCTCCACTGTCGTAGCGACGATCGGGCTGATTGAAAACAACGTCGCCGTAGTCATCGGCGCCATGGTCATTGCACCCCTGCTCGGACCCAACCTGGCATTCGGGCTCGGCACCGCACTCGGCGATCTCGCGCTGATGCGTAAATCCGCCCTGACCACGGTAGTGGGAATCGGCGTCGCGGTGGTCCTGTCGGTTGCTGTCGGGCTGCTCTGGCCAATGGAAATTTATAGCCCGGAAATC
>JABDPJ010000078.1 GCA_013042835.1 Lysobacterales bacterium | reverse complement strand
CACTGGGGTACCCCTTCGCCATCGCGCAGGTGAAGCACGGGCATCTCAACCACTACACAGCGGTCTTCAACGACCTTTGCATGGCCGGTGGTGCCGCCAGGAACTCCTCGCAAGCGTCGTTGTGCGTCTCATCTGTAAACCGGTAACCGGTCTCTTCGAGAAACTGGTGAAATGCCTTCTCGTCCTCAGGCGGGACGAGGAAACCGGCCAGAATACGTGCATTGGCCGCCGCGTGGTTGCGGTAATGAAACAGGCTGATCGACCAGCGTCCGGCAAGCACCGTCAGGAACTCCAGCAGGGCGCCGGGGCGCTCCGGGAACTCGAAGCGGTAGATCCGCTCGTGCTCGCTTGAAGGCAGGCGACCGCCGACGAGGTGACGCATGTGCAGCTTGGCGACTTCGTTGTCGGACAGGTCTTTGACGGCATAGCCGCCATCAACCAGCCGTTTCTGTAAATGCCTGGATGATTCCTGCAGTCGCACACCCACGAATATGTGCGCCTGCCGCTTGCCGGCAAAACGGTAGTTGAATTCGGTGACCGACGATTCGCCCAGGATGCGGCAGAACTCAAGGAATGTGCCGGGTTTCTCGGGGATGGTAACCGCCAGCAAAGCCTCGGTCCCTTCACCGAGCGCGCAACGCTCGACGACATGGCCCAGGCGGTCAAAATTAACGTTGGCGCCGCTCAGTACGGCGACCCAATCACCCGCCGGCATGACATTGCCGTTTTCCCGCGCCGCATACTGGATGGCGCCCGCCACCGCCAGCGCACCGGCCGGTTCCACCACGGCGCGGACTTCTTCGAAAATTGATTTCACTGCCGCACAGACCTGGTCAACGGTAACGGTGATCACTTCGTCGACCAGTTCACGGCACAATTCGAAGGTCAGATCGCCCACCTTGCGCACTGCTACACCGTCGGCAAATATGCCGGTGGTGCCGATATCCACCGGGCGTCCCGATTCCAGGGCGCTGTACATGCTGGCAGCATCTTCCGGCTCGACCCCGATAATGCGAACTTCCGGGTGCAGGGCCTTGACCGTCGCCGCCACTCCGGAAGCGAGACCGCCACCGCCGATCGGCACGAAGATGACGCCGGGCGATGCTTCCAGCTGATCGCAGATCTCCAGGCCCAGTGTGCCTTGCCCCGCAATCACTTCGGCATTGTCAAAGGGGTGAATAAAGTAGCCGCCGCTTTGTTCGCTGAACTCGATCGCCTGCTTGCAGGCCGCGTCATAGTCGTCACCGAACAACTCGATTCGGGCGCCCAGGGCCTCAACGGCCCGCACCTTGATGGCAGGTGTCGTCAAAGGCATGAAAATCGTGGCCGTCACACCCGTCTCCCGGGCCGACATGGCGACACCCTGGGCGTGGTTACCGGCGGAGGCCGCGACCACGCCCTTGCTGCGTTCTGCATCAGACAATTGTTGAATGCAGTTATACGCTCCGCGCAGTTTGAAGGAATAGGTAGCCTGCATGTCCTCGCGCTTGAGCCACAAGGTGCGGCCAATGCGGGCCGAGAGGTCGCTGGCAGCTTCCATAGGCGTTCGCCGCACCAGGTCATAGATGCAGGCGGCTTGCGCGCGGCGCAGAAATTCCTGTGCGCGATCAGTCATCGTTGATTCTTGCGCGCACCGCGGCGCCCGCTTCGCTGGTGGTCAGGCTGCCGCCGAGGTCGGGTGTACATTCATCCGCGCTGATACATGCCGAGATGGCGTTTTCGATACTATGGGCGGCCGCCTGCATACCCAGGCTGTAGTCGAACATCATGGCAACAGAAGCCAGCATGCCGAACGGGTTGGCGAGTCCCTGGCCGGCAATATCCGGCGCGGAGCCGTGAATCGGCTCATACAATCCAAAGCCCCCGTCACCCAGCGACGCTGACGGTAACATGCCCATGGACCCTGCCAGCATCGAAGCCTCGTCGGTCAGAATGTCACCGAACATGTTCTCCGTGACGATGACATCGAAACGCGCAGGGTTCGAGATCAGGTACATGGCCGCTGCGTCCACCAGGATGTATTCACAGCTCACATCGGGAAACTGTTTCGTCATAACCTCCCCGGTGACCTTACGCCAGAGCCGTGAAGTCGCCATCACGTTGGCCTTGTCGATCATTGCCAGTTTGCCACTGCGGGCGCGGGCGATGTTGCCGGCCATGACAACGACCCTTTCGATCTCCTGGCGCGAATAGGTGCAGGTATCGGAGGCAAAATCATCACCCTCCTGCTTGTCGCCGAAGTAGCTGCCACCGGTCAGCTCCCGCACCACCATCATGTCCACACCTTCTAGATATTCGGGCTTGAGCGGGCTGGCGCCAGCCAGCTTGGGATGCAGGCGCACCGGCCGCAGGTTGGCATACAGCCCCAGTTCCTTGCGAATCTTCAACAGGCCCTGTTCCGGCCGCACCTCGGCATCGGGGTCCGACCACTTGGGGCCGCCCACCGCGCCGAGCACAACCGCATCCGCTTCCCGGCAGGCCGCCAATGCTTCGTCCGGCAACGGGTTGCCGGTCGCGTCAATGGCCGCGCCGCCGATCAATTTCGTGCGCATGTCGAGATTAAAACCGTGCTTGCCGGCCATATCGGCGATCAACAGTTCGGCCTCGGCCGCGACCTCCGGCCCGATTCCGTCACCCGGCAACAAGACGATCTTTGCGCTGGTTTTATTGGTACTCATAAATTCTTCTCGTAAGCCACGATGGCGTCTTCCGCCTGGTTGAGGAAATCAAACCGGTCCAGGCCGCGCAGCAGGCAGTGGCGCGCGAACGGATCGATGCTGAACGGCCAACTTTGTTCGCTGCCATCAGCGTCGCGAACGCTAACTTCACACTGTTCGAGATCAACGCAGATTTCCTCCCCGTCCATCTCCAGCAGGCGTGCATGTTGGTCCGCTTCCAGCACCACCGGCAGCAGGCCGACATTTTGCGAATTGTTTCTGAAGATATCCGCAATCTGTGAACTGATCACTACCCGGAAGCCAAATCCCAGCAGGGCGTGCGGGGCGTGCTCGCGGGACGAACCACAACCAAAATTATGCCCGGCTACCAGTATCTGACTGCGCCGCGCACGGGCTTCGTTCAGCACGTGCCCGGGTACCGGATTGCCGTCCGCATCCAGCCGCCAGTCTGCGAACAGGTGATCACCGATGCCGTCGAAATCGGTGGCCGTCAAAAAGCGGGCTGGAATAATCTGGTCGGTGTCGATATTTTCCTGTTCCAGCACCAGTATCGGACCGGTCAGTTTTTTGAAAGCCTCCATCAGCCTGCCTCCCTGGCGGGTTCCAGGTCTGCAACACTGCCGACACGGCCCAATACCGCGCAGGCTGCCGCGGTTTCCGGGCTGGCCAGCAGCGTGCGTGAACCTGCGCCCTGGCGACCTTCGAAATTCCGGTTGGAGGTCGAAACCGCGGTGCTGCCCGCCGGCACCAGGTCGCCGTTCATGGCCAGGCACATGGAACAACCCGGCAAGCGCCACTCGGCCCCGGCTGCCAATATGGTTGCGTGCAGGCCTTCGCTCTCCGCCTGTTTACGCACACTTTCGGAGCCCGGCACCACCAGCATCTGCACGTGCGGGGCAACCTGCCGTCCTTGCAGCACATTGGCCGCAGCGCGCAGGTCACTGATTCTGCCATTGGTGCAGCTGCCGACAAAAACCACGTCGACCTGTCTTTCCTGCATCGACTGGCCGCCGCTGAAACCCATGTACCTGAGGGCCTTGGCTTGGCTGTGCGTGGCTGCCTGGGGAACCGGTTCGCCAATTGCGACGGACATGCCCGGGTCGGTGCCGTAGGTTATCGCGGGACGCATGAGGCTGGCATCCAACGTTATTTCACTGTCAAAGTCGGCGCCCGCATCGGAAGCCAGTTGCAGCCACTTTTCAGCGGCCCGTTCAAAGTCCGCGCCCTGCGGCGCCATGGGCCGACCGCGCAGGTAGTCGATGGTGGTCTGATCGGGTGCGATCATGCCGGCCCGTGCACCGGCCTCGATGGTCAGGTTGCACAGCGTCATGCGGCCTTCCATGTCCAGCGCGCGCACCGCCTTGCCGGCATACTCGATCACGTAGCCCGTACCACCGTTCATGCCGAGATAGCGGATGATGTTCAGCGCCATGTCTTTGGCGGTAACACCATCGGCCAGCTTGCCTTCTAGCTTGATGCGCATACTCTTTGGCTTGGTCTGCAGCAGGCACTGCTTGGCCAGCACGTGACCAACCTCGGTCGTGCCGATGCCGAAGGCCAACGCTCCAAAAGCCCCGTGTGTGCTGGTGTGGCTGTCGCCACAGACGATGGTCATGCCGGGCTGCGTGGCGCCCAATTCGGGACCCATCACGTGCACGATTCCGCGTGACGGACTGTCCCAGTCGTGCAATTGAATACCGAATTCCCGGCAGTTGTCCCGCAGGGTCTGTACCTGCCTGCGTGCCTGCGAGGTGTAGTACGGCCGCCTGCCTTCAGCGTCCGGTGGCAGTGTCGGGGTCGAGTGATCCAGCGTAGCCAGCGTGCGCCCGGGGCGGCGCACGCCAATGCCCTTGGCGCGCAACAAGTCGAATCCCTGCGGCGAGGTGACCTCGTGCACGAGATGCAGGTCGATATAGATGACAGCGGGCGTGGAATCCGTCTGCGCCTTTACCAGGTGCGATTTCCACAGCTTGTCAAAAAGGGACTCGGGTTCAGACACCGGCTTTTCTCCGTGCATTGTTTACCGTCCTGTCCATTGCGCAATTGCTGCCCGGCTCTCAGGCAGCATCGGTTTGCCTGTCCCGTTCTGCATTACGGGTTGCACGGTTGATAATTTCAAGCAGGGCCTCGGCGCAGGCCGCGACGATATCGGTGGACAAACCATGGCCATTGAACTCGACACCATCCACCGTGGCGCGCATGTTGGCCTCTCCCTGTGCGTCCTCACCCAGGGAAATGCTGCGCATGGCCAGGCTCAGCACCTTGATCTTGAAACCCGTTACCAATTCGAGCGCTTCGACCATGGCATCGACCGGGCCGTCGCCATCGCCGGTGTGGGTCGATGTGGTGCCATCCTCATGCGCAAGTGTCAGTGACGCAGATGGCTCGGTTTCACCGTTGACCCGGCTGACGACACTCAGCCAGTTCAGTGACCAGGGACCGATCGTACCGGTTTCGAAACCGGTGATAATGGCCTCGAGATCTGAATCGAACACGCGCTTTTTAACGTCCGCCAGGGCCTTGAATCGCTCCATGATGGCCTCGATTTCGTCCTCTTCCAGGTCATAGCCCATCTGCTTTGCCCGGTCCACGACCGCGTGGTGGCCGCTATGCTTGCCCAGCACCAGTTGCGAAGGCAGCATGCCCACATCTTCGGGCTTCATGATCTCGTAGGTCTCCGGTGACGCCAGCATGCCATGCTGGTGAATACCCGCTTCGTGCGCGAAGGCATTTTCACCGACGATTGCCTTGTTGCGCGGCACGAAATTGCCGGTTACTGCCGCCAGCAGGTGGCTGGCAGCCGTCAGGCGCCGCGTATCGACATCCACGTCGACGTCGTAATGGTCTGCGCGCGTGCGCAGCGCCATGACCACTTCTTCCAGGGAGCAGTTTCCGGCCCGCTCGCCGATGCCGTTAAGGGCGCATTCGATCTGGCTCGCGCCGCCTTCCACCGCCGCCAGCGAGTTGGCTACCGCCAGGCCGAGGTCGTTATGGCAATGCGTACTGATGCGCACGTTCCCGATCCCGGGAACCGTCTCGCTCAACCAACTGAACAGGTCGTACATTTCCGACGGTGTCGAGTAACCGACGGTGTCGGGAATATTGACCGTCGTCGCGCCGGCTTCGATAACGGCCTGCATGACTTCGGCCAGGTATTCACGTTCAGTGCGAATGGCATCCTCGGCGGAAAACTCGACGTCACTGCAGGCTGCCACGGCAAGCTTGACGCCGTTGATCGCGTGCTGCAGTACCTGCTCCCGGTTCATCTTCAGCTTCTGCCGGCGATGGATCGGGCTGGTCGAGATGAAGGTGTGGATACGGGCATTTTTCGCTGGTTCCAGCGCCTCGATGGTGCGCTCGATATCACCGGGGATGGTCCGGCACAGCCCGGCAATCACCGGTCCCTGTATCTCGTCTGCAATCGCTCGGACCGCTTCAAAATCTCCGGGCGAGGCGGCCGGAAAACCGGCTTCTATAACATCGACATTCAGATCGGATAAGGCCCGCGCCACGCGCAGTTTCTGTCCGAGGCTCATGCTGAATCCGGGGCTCTGCTCTCCATCCCTTAGCGTGGTGTCAAAAATATGAATTTTGCGGCTCATTTCATGTTCTCCTGTTAATGGGCCGGATACCCGGACTCTTTTGAATGCTTACGGCTGGTTTCAATTCAACGCTGTGCACGTCGTGCAACCTCTGCAACTGGCGTTTTAACAGGTCTCCCGAACGTGACGAAGCAACGGTCAGTTGCATGCTGCGGCCGTTTGAACCCGCTTCGCTGATCGAGCACTTGCCGAGGCTGAAGCCCCTGCGCTCGATCAGCCCGAGTGTCCTGATGACCGCGCCTTCGCTGGCGCTGAGCCTGATATCCAATGAGTGATACATATTTATCTACCTCGCCTTGTCAGGATTTGAGCGCATCATCTTGTGATTCGGCTTGCCCGGCGGCACCAGGGGCCAGACGTTTTCCATTGAATCAATGGCCACGTGCAGCATGGCGGCGCCGTCGCTTTTCAGCAACCAGTCCAGGGCCCCGCTGACTTCATCAGGCTCACTGATACTGCGTGCCTGTATGCCAAAGGCCCGCGCGACACCCGCAAAATCCGGATTATCGGAAAGGTGAACCTCGCTGTAATTGCCGTCGAAAAAGATTTCCTGCCACTGGCGCACCAGGCCGAGCGCTGAATTATCGAAGAGCAGGATCTTGACGTCTATGTCGTAACGCTTGAGCGTGGCGAGTTCCTGGACGTTCATCATGATGGAACCGTCTCCCGAGACGCACAGCACCGTGGCTTCGGGTTTGGCGACCTTGGCGCCGATGGCGGCAGGCAGCCCGTAACCCATCGTACCCAGGCCACCGGAAGACAGGTGCTGCAAGGGGTCGTCGAAGCTGCAGTGCTGCGCCACCCACATCTGGTGCTGGCCGACATCACAGGTGGTGATCATGCCCGCGGGTTGTACCCTTGATAAGTCGCGCAACAACTTCGGAGCGTAGATACCCTTGGCAGGCGCGTCGTAACGCCAAGCGAATTCCCTGGTCCAGCCTGCGCACTGCGCCCGCCAGCCCGTATTGGCTTTGTGCTGCGGCCGGATTCCATCCAGGGCCGGCGCCAGTTCACTGACGATTGCCACATCCGCTTTGCGCAGTTTAGAAATCTCGGCCGCGTCGATATCGATATGGATGACACGCGCAGACGGCGCGAACTGGGCCAGGTGCCCGGTCGCCCGGTCGTCGAAACGCGCACCGACCACCATCAACAGGTCACAATTCTGCACCGCGTGATTGGCAGCGCCATTGCCGTGCATACCCAGCATGCCAACATAGCCTTCGGCATCGGCCGGCATGATGCCGAGGCCCTTCAACGTGGTTGTCACCGGCACTGCCGTGCGCTCGGCAAAGCGCCGGAAGGCCTCGACCGAATTCGAAATCGCGATACCGCCGCCGGCAATCACCAGCGGGCGCCTGGCTTTTGACAGCATATCGCTCGCCGCCTGCAGCGTGCTGGCATCCGGATCTGGCGCCGCCGGCAACGGCGCCAGTGGCATATGCACCGCTGCGCCGGTTCCAGCGGAAATGTCCTTGGGTAAATCAATCAGCACCGGTCCGGGGCGCCCGTTCTCTGCGAGTTGGAAGGCCTCGTCGACGATGCGCGGAATGTCGGCGATCTCGCGGACGATGTAGCTGTGCTTCACGACCGGCAGGGTGATACCGAAAATATCCACTTCCTGGAACGCGTCGGTGCCCTGCAACGCGGACGGCACCTGTCCGGTGATGACGACCATCGGCACTGAATCCATGAAGGCATTGGCAATGCCCGTAACCAGGTTGGTGGCACCGGGGCCGGAAGTCGCCATGCAGACGCCCGCTTTCCGGGTTACCCTGCCGTAAGCATCGGCGGCCAGTGCCGCACCTTGCTCATGGCGGCATAAATAATGCTTCATGGTAGATCCAACCAGGGCGTCATAGACGGGCATGATGGTGCCGCCCGGATATCCAAAGATCTGCTTCACGCCGTTGCGCTCGAGCGCTTCGATCAATACCTGTGAGCCGCTGAGAAGCTCGGGGGCCAACTGCTTGGATGGGTTCATTGTCAATTTTTCTCTATTGTTGATACCAAACCGGTTACAGCAAACACATTGCTAAAAAAAACCCCGCTTCCTTGCGGTTGCGGGGTTTTGCTGATCTGTTTGCTGGTCTACTAGGCGATCAAAAATACCCCGTCAAGTTGCGGAATAATAAGCAGGGCTAGTAGAAGTGCACTGATTGCAATGGTCGCGACGTCGCGCCTGGCATCAACAACCGCTGCCGCGGTGCTGCCGGAAGACCTTTTGTCGTGTTGCAAATTCATTAACATGAAGCGCTTTATCCCATTCTCAAAAAGCGCTGTCAACCATTATTTAGTAATTTCTAATAAAAACACCGCTATTAACTTCACTTCCACCAGCCGGTTGGAACGCGCACGAGGCCCTCGCAAGGTGCCTGAAAAACCGTTATCAGGTACAATAAAACGCTGTTTCCCGCCAGCGAAAGTGAGTGACCCTATGCATGTGCAAATGCCCCTGAACGAACACCTCGAACTACTGCGGGATACGGTGCGGCGCTTTGCCGAACTCGAAATAGCCCCATATGCCGAAGACATTGACAGGGACAATGCATTTCCACAATCGTTGTGGCCCAAACTGGGTGAGTTGGGCCTGCTGGGCATGACCGTGCCGGAATCTTTCGGCGGTTCCGACCTGGGTTACCTCGCTCACGTGGTGGCGATGGAAGAAATATCCCGTGCCTCAGGTTCAGTGGGATTGTCCTATGGCGCGAACAGCAACCTGTGCATGGACAACCTCAACAAGAACGGCTCTGAAGCCCAACGGCAAAAATTTCTCCCCGGCCTGTGCAGCGGTGAGCTGGTCGGTGCGCTGGCAATGTCGGAAGCCGGAGCAGGCTCAGACGTGGTCGGTTCGATGAATTGCCGCGCCGAACTCAAAGGCGACCACTGGCTTGCCAACGGTTCGAAACTATGGATTACCAACGGCCCCGAGGCCGATGTCCTGATTGTCTACATGCGCACCGCCGGCAAGGAGGCGGGTTCGGCCTGCATGACCGGTTTCCTGGTCGAAAAGGGCACACCCGGTTTCAGCACTGAACCGAAAATGGACAAGCTCGGGATGCGTGGTTCCAACACCTGTGAACTGGTGTTCGAAAATTGCCCAATCCCCGTGGAGAACGTGCTGGGAGAAGTCAACCAGGGGGTCAAGCTGTTGATGGGTGGCCTCAATACGGAGCGCCTGGTGCTGTCCGGCGGCCCGCTGGGATTGATGCAGGCCTGCCTCGACCTGGCGATGCCTTACCTGCGCGAACGGAAACAGTTTGATCGCGCAATCGGCTCATTCGGCATCATGCAGGCCAAGCTGGCGGACATGTATACGGCCCTGCAGGCATCACGCGCCTATGTTTACCGGATTGCCGAAGACTACGATGCCGGCAAGCGCTCGCGAATCGATCCGGCGGCGTGCCTGCTGCAGGCATCCAGCAGCGCCGTCGGCGTCGCGCTGGAAACCATCCAGTCGCTGGGCGGCAACGGCTATATCAACCAATTCCCGGCAGGACGCATATTGCGTGATGCCAAGCTATATGAAATCGGGGCGGGCACGAACGAGATCAGAAAGATGCTGATCGGGCGTGAATTGCTGTCCCTGTAGACAAGAGTAACGCCGGAGCCAACGCTTTCCGGTCATACAAATTCCGCGTAATTAACCGCTTTAAACAAATTGGAGCTCAAAAATGAACAACAAAATCGTCATAGTCGGTGCCAAACGCACTCCTATCGGTTCTTTCCAGGGTCAATTCTCCACTGTCTCCGCCGATGAGCTCGGTGCGGTGGCAATTCGTGGCGCCCTCGAGCAGGCGGGACTGGGCCCGGATTCCGTGGATGATGTCCTGATGGGTTGCGTACTGCCCGCGGGCATGGGCCAGGCGCCCGCACGGCTTGCGTCCCGTAAGGCCGGTATCCCGACCAGCGCGGGCGCCGTCACGATCAACAAGGCCTGCGGTTCGGCCATGAAAACCATGCAGATCGGGCACGACCAGATACTCGCCGGGTCTTCAGAAATCGTCGTGGCGGGCGGCATGGAAAACATGTCGCTGGCGCCCTACCTGCTGCCAAAAGCGCGTGGCGGCTACCGCATGGGCCACGGCCAGGTGCTCGACCATATGTTCTACGACGGTCTGCAAAACCCCGATGACGGCTTGATGATGGGCGCATTCGGCGAACGTTGTGCGGAAAAATTCAATTTCACCCGTGAACAACAGGATGCATTTTCCATCGCCTCCATCGAGCGCGCACTGGACGCCATGGAAAGCCAGTTCAAGGATGAGATTACCCCGGTTACGGTCAAATCCCGGCGCGGTGAAACCGTTGTCAGCGAAGACCAGGAACCACCCTCCTGCAACATCGATAAAATCCCGGCGCTGCGGGCCGCTTTCAAGAAAGACGGTACGGTTACCGCCGCGTCTTCATCAAAGATTTCCGATGGCGCTGCCGCCACGGTATTGATGTCGGCCCAAAAAGCCGCCGATATGGGCATCACGCCACTGGCCACCATCGTTGCCCACGCGACGTTTTCCCAGGATCCGGAATGGTTTACCACCGCGCCAATCGGTGCGATCGAGCGGGTGATGGACAAGGCGGGCTGGAGCATGGACGAGGTCGACCTGTTCGAGGTCAACGAGGCCTTCGCCACGGTAACCATGGCGGCCATGAAGGAGCTTGACATCGATCATGCGAAAATGAACGTCAATGGCGGCGCCTGCGCACTCGGCCACCCGATAGGCGCGTCCGGTGCCCGCGTGGTGGTGACACTGATCAACGCATTGCAGCAGCGTGGGCTCAAAAAAGGCGTTGCCGCCTTGTGCATAGGCGGTGGTGAAGCCACGGCCGTTGCCCTTGAGCTGCCTTGAGCAGAACGATGGCCATCATCAAGTCCCAGGTAGATACCAACAGTCAGGAGTTTGCCGCCAACGATGCGCATATGCGTGAACTGGTCGCAGACCTGCAAAAACAGCTGGACCAGGTCGAGCTGGGTGGCGGCGAAAAAGCCCGTGAAAAGCACACCGGGCGGGGCAAGATGCTGCCGCGCGAAAGGGTAGCGAAGCTGGTTGATGCCGGTTCACCCTTTTTGGAGTTTTCGCCGCTGGCCGCGCACGACATGTATGGCGGCAAAGCACCGTCCGCGGGAATTATCACGGGGATCGGCCGCGTCAAAGGCCAGGAAGTCGTCATCATCGCCAACGATGCGACGGTCAAAGGCGGCAGCTATTTGCCCATAACGGTGAAGAAACACCTGCGCGCCCAGGAAATCGCCCTCGAGAACAACCTGCCTTGCATCTACCTGGTGGATTCCGGTGGCGCATTTCTGCCACTGCAGGACGAGATATTTCCGGACCGCGAACATTTTGGCCGGATCTTTTACAACCAGGCCAACCTGTCGGCTGGCAATATTCCGCAAATAGCCGTCGTCATGGGTTCCTGCACGGCCGGCGGCGCCTATGTGCCCGCGATGAGCGACGAGTCGATCATCGTCAAGAACCAGGGCACCATCTTCCTCGGCGGTCCGCCGCTGGTCAAAGCCGCTACCGGTGAAATCGTCGACGCCGAATCACTGGGCGGGGCCGAAGTCCATTGTTCCAAATCCGGGGTCACTGATCACTTCGCGGAGGATGACGGACACGCACTCGAGCTGGCCCGTGAAGCGATCACCTTTCTGAACCGCAAGAAAAGCAATCCGCTGGAAATGCAGGAGTCGGTCAGCCCGGCCTACCCGGTCGAAGATATCTACGGCATCGTGTCGAAGGATCCGCGTTACCCCTACAAGGTGCGTGAGATCATCGCCCGCCTTATTGACGGAAGTGAATTTCATGAATTCAAGGCCCGCTATGGCAAAACCCTGGTTTGCGGATTCGGGCGCCTGCACGGCTACCCCGTTGGTGTGGTCGCCAATAACGGCATACTGTTTTCCGACAGTGCATTGAAAGGAACACACTTCATACAAATTTGCAATAAGCGTAATATCCCATTGTTATTCCTGCAAAATATATCTGGTTTCATGGTCGGAAAGGCGTCCGAAAATTCCGGAATTGCAAAGGATGGTGCAAAGATGGTGACGGCTGTCGCCACCTCCCATGTACCGAAGTTCACCGTCATCATCGGTGGCTCTTTCGGCGCCGGGAACTACGCAATGTGCGGGCGCGCCTACCAACCGAGGATGATCTGGATGTGGCCGAATGCGCGCATTTCGGTCATGGGCGGCGAACAGGCCTCATCGGTGCTGGCCACGATTCGCAGGGATGCCATTGAGGCGTCCGGTGAAAGCTGGACGGTAGAGGACGAGGAAGCTTTCAAGCAACCTATCCGCGACAGTTATGAAAAAGAGGGTCACCCCTACCACGCCACGGCACGCCTGTGGGATGACGGCATTATCGACCCCATCGACACCCGGCACGTGTTGGGACTCGCGCTTTCGGCTGCCATGAATGCGCCGTTTAAACATGGACGGCACGGCATATTCAGAATGTGATGCCGCAACACGAAGGCCCTATGTCATGCAAACCCTGACCAGCAACACCGATCACAGAGGCGTCCTGACGCTGACCTTGCAGCGCCCCGAAGTGCATAACGCATTTGATGCCCGCATGATCAGCGAATTGACAGCGGCACTCACCGCGGCGGACGCGAGCAAGGCTGTCAGAATCGTCGTTGTCACCGGCGCCGGCAAGTGTTTTTCCGCTGGTGCGGACATGCACTGGATGCGCAGCCTCGTGGATGCCAGCGAAGCAGACAACCATGCCGATGCCTTACGCCTGGCCAGGCTGATGCGTACGCTGAATTACCTGTCCAAGCCAACCATTGCCAGCATCAACGGCTCTGCTTTTGGCGGCGGGCTCGGGCTGATCGCGGCCTGCGATATCACCATAGCGGCCGAAAGCGCACGCTTCGGTTTGACGGAAGCCCGCCTGGGCCTCGCCCCTGCCGTGATTTCCCCTTATGTTTTCCGGCGCATTGGCGAAGGCAACGCACGGCGCTACTTTCTGACCGGTGAGCGGTTTGGCTGCCGTCGGGCCCTGGACATCGGCCTGGTCCAACAGGCCGCAGCGGAGGAAGAACTCGACGGCGCCGTGGAGGCAGTGGTCCGGCAACTGCTGCTGAGCGGCCCGGAGGCCGTGACGCAGTGCAAACAACTGGTATTTGGCGTCGCCGGTCACGACCGGGCCAAACAGAAAACCATGGATGAGTATACCGCCGGGCTGATTGCGCGCTTGCGGGTTGCAGCGGAAGGCCAGGAAGGCCTGGCAGCTTTTCTTGAAAAGCGTCAGCCCGGTTGGGTTGAAAAGCAGCAGAACGAAGATGGATGATTTCGTCACACTGGTTGAGGTCGGACCACGCGATGGTCTGCAAAACGAACAACAGACACTGCCTGCCGCCACCAGGGTTGAGCTGATCGAGCGCCTGTCCGGCTGTGGCGTACCTGTCATCGAGGCCGGCAGCTTCGTCAGCCCGAAATGGGTACCGCAAATGGCCGATACCGAGGCGGTGCTGGCCGGCATTGATATGAAGTCCGAAACACGCTACCCCGTATTGGTGCCCAACCTGACCGGCTTCGAGCGCGCGGCCAATTCGGGGGCCAGGGAAATCGCCGTTTTTACAGCAGCTTCCGAGACATTCAGCCAACGCAACACGAACTGCAGCATCGAAGAATCCATTACCCGGATCGGAGCGGTTACAAAGGCGGCAAAAAATGCCGACATTAAAGTTCGCGGATATATCTCCTGCGTACTGGGTTGCCCATACGAAGGTGACATTGATCCCGACACCGTAGTAAACGTTTGCGAACAGCTGGTGCGCCTGGGCTGCAGTGAAATTTCACTCGGCGACACCATCGGCACCGGCACGCCGGCGCTGGCAAACGGCCTGGTTAAAAAAGTCGCCTCAACGATACCTGTCGAGCAGCTGGCCGTGCATTTTCATGACACCTATGGCCAGGCGCTGGCTAATATTCTCGCCTGCCTCGATGCCGGTGTGCGCATTGTCGATGCATCCGTCGCCGGCCTCGGCGGCTGCCCCTACGCAAGCGGCGCCAGCGGCAACGTGGCTTCCGAAGACGTTGTCTACATGCTGCATGGCCTCGGCCTGGACACGGGTATTGACCTTGGCTCACTGGCTGCCACCGGTGACTGGATTTCCAAACAACTGCAACGCCGCAATAACAGCAGGGCGGGCGTTGCATATCTAGCTTCAAAACACGCTTAAAGGAGTTTTCACCATGCAATTAAATAATGTCAAAGCACTGATTACCGGTGGAGTTTCGGGCCTCGGACTGGCGGTAGCCCGCAAAGTCATTGCCAGCGGTGGCCAGGCGGTTTTACTCGATATCAATGATGATGCCGGTGCCGCCGTCGAGGCTGAACTGGGGGGTGCAGCCACCTATATTCGTACCGATGTCACCTCCGAACAGGGCGTTCAGGATTCGGTCAAGCTGGCTGTCGAACACATGGGCAGCGTCAATGTGGCGGTCAATTGCGCCGGCATCATCGGCGCCGGTCGCGTACTCGGTCGGGAAGCACCCATGGCGTTGGACTTTTTTACCAATACCATCCACGTCAACCTGGTGGGAAGCTTTAACATCATCAAGGCAGTGGGCGTCGCGATGGAATCGAATACGCCCAATGACGACGGCGAACGCGGTGTCATTATCAGCACGGCATCGGTCGCCGCATATGACGGTCAGATCGGCCAGGCAGCGTATTCAGCTTCCAAGGGCGGCATCGTCGGTATGACATTGCCGATCGCCCGGGAGTTCGCCCGTATCGGCGTGCGTGTCAACGCTGTCGCCCCCGGAATTTTCTGGACGCCGATGGTCGATGGGATGCCGGAACATATCCAGGAATCACTGAGCGCCTCGATTCCATTTCCCAGCCGTTTGGGCAAACCCGAAGAATATGCTGAATTGGTCGCGCATATCGTGGAAAATGGATACCTTAACGGCGAGACCATTCGCCTCGACGGCGCAGTCCGCCTGGCGCCCAAATAAGGAGATATCTTTGGAAACTTTCGCAGAAGTAAGAAAACACGTGATGGACAACCACCAGTTGTTCATCGATGAACCTTTCCAGATTGCATTTGACTGCCCGATCAAAGACAGCGACCGCAAACAGACCGTTTTTCTGGCGGAGCTGAAGTCTTCCGACAACCGCCGCTACCTGCGCGTGGAGACGTTGATCTGCCCGTTGGAGGATTTCGATGCCGAAAAATGCCTGCGTATCAACCTGATCCTGCGGGTCGGCTACCTGGCCGTGGGCGACCTGGAAGGTGTCGCTTATGTGAAAATGTGTGAAAACCTGGCCTACAGTTCACTCGACGGGGATGAACTGGAGTATGTTATCAGCCACGTGGCACCCATGGCCGACCGCATGGAGCAAGTGCTCGAGCACAATGGCGACATCGCCTGATATATTGAATATTTGAACTGGAGGGAAAAATGAACGCAATCAAGGAATTCATAACAAACGCCAACCTGATGGAACTGGCAATTAGCTGGGGCATCAACCTGGTCCTCGCGATCGTCATTTTCATAATTGGTAAGTGGATAGCGCGGTGGCTCCAGAGTACCTTTCAAAAGTTACTCAAGAAGAGAGCTGTAGACCCGGTACTGGTCGACTTTCTCGGCACGGTGGTTTATGCGCTGATCCTCATTGCCGCCATCATTGCCGCGGTTGATGTTCTGGGTATTCCGGCAACATCCTTCCTGGCCATTCTTGGTGCCGCCGGCCTGGCCATCGGCCTGGCGCTCAAAGACTCCCTGTCCAACTTTGCCTCGGGCGTTATGCTGGTATTGTTCAGGCCATTCGGTAAAGGCGACCTTGTCGATGCCGGCGGTATCATGGGCGTCGTTGAAGAGATTTCCCTGGTCAGCACCATGATGGTGACACCGGACAACAAGCAGATCATTGTTCCCAACTCACTGATGTATGGCAGCGCCATCACCAATTACTCGGCGAAAGATACGCGCCGGGTCGATATGGTCATTGGCGTGGGTTACGACGACGATCTCAAGGTTGCCGCGGATGTCCTGAAAAAGGTCTGCAGCGAGCATCCCAAGGTCCTGGATACCCCGGAGACGAAGATTTTCATCAACAACCTGGGCGACAGCGCCGTGGATTTCGTGGTCAGGCCATGGGTCAAGAGCGAGGACTACTGGGGCGTGCTGGCTGATGTGCTGGAAACCGCCAAGGTTGAACTCGAAGCCGCCGGTTGCAATATTCCTTATCCGCAAACCGACGTTCACCTGCACCAGGCGACAAGCTGAAACTGAATGCTTTACTAGGAGAGCAATATGTCAAACGAAGGCTATCATGAACCCGTTGCTGAACTCAGCGATGAAACCCGTGATATGCACCGGGCCATCATTTCGCTGATGGAAGAACTTGAAGCTGTGGACTGGTACAACCAGCGCGTCGATGCCTGCAAGGATCCTGAACTGAAAGCGATCCTGGCACACAACCGCGACGAGGAGAAAGAGCACGCCGCCATGGTCCTGGAATGGATTCGCAGGCGCGATCCTGCGATGGATAGCGAACTCAAGGACTACCTGTTCACCGACAAGCCCATTGCGCATTCATAAACCGCGCAGCCTGGCCCGCTCATGGCTGCCGCTACTGCTACTGTCGCAAACAGTAGCAGTAGCGCAGGCCGCGACACTAACCGGTTTTGCGGTACTGCCCGCAGACACCTTCACACCCGGGCCGAGTTCGGGACAATTTATCCAGCCCGTTAACGGGCGCCAGCCACCATTTCATGAACAACAACCCATCCAGGGTTTCTCCGCCGTGATCAAGGGAGACAACGGTACCTTCCTGGTACTGAGCGACAACGGTTTCGGCAGGCGCGACAACTCTGCCGACTACCTGTTGAGCATTTACGAGATCAGCGTGGACTTCCGCACCGCTGCCGGTGGCGCAGGCACCATTGATATCGAAACTGTCATGCACCTTGGTGACCCTGACAGCCACATGGATTACGCCATTGCCCGCGTGACCGACCGGCAGCTTACCGGCGCGGATCTCGATCCCGAGTCGTTCCGCCGGGCGGCCGATGGCAGCTTCTGGGTCGGCGAGGAGTTCAACCCGTCGCTGGTGCAATTCAGCCGGCAGGGCGAGTTGCTGGCGCCGCCTTTCAGGCTCAAGGGCCTGTCCGCCGCTGACAACCCTGTCGATGAGGAGGCCACCCTGCCCCGCTCCCGTGGGTTTGAAGGCATGGCCCAATCAATCGACGGCCGAAGGCTGTACCCCATGCTGGAGGGCGAAATGCTGGGGCCGGAGCCGGGTTTGAACATTTATACCTTTGATATTTCAAAGCGGCGTTTTCTGAACAGCCATGCCGGCGATGCCAGCTACCGTTACCGGTTGGATCCGGGCGCCACGGCCATCGGCGACTTTACCCTGTATTCGGCAACCGGCGGACTGGTGATCGAGCGTGATTCGGCGGAAGGTGACCAGGCGCGGATCAAAAAAATCTACCGGGTGGATTTTGAAAAACTGGATGAAAACGGCTTCCTGGCCAAAACCATGCTCGCGGACCTGCTGGATATTAACGATCCGGATGACCTGGACCGCGATGGCCGGCAGGTATTTTCTTTTCCCTTCTGGACCATAGAAGGCCTGGTCGTCCTGGACAGTACCACCCTGGGTATTGTCAATGATAATAACTATCCACTTGGCCAGGCGCGGGATACGACCGGTACGCGGCCTGACAACACCGAGTTTATCCTGTTGCGTATCGATCCGTTATGGGCGGAGTAAGCTGGCGCTATAATGAGAAGATATGCAATCAGTGGCTTGATCGCACAGCCCCCCAGACAAGTAGTTTTGACCAAGGAGTTATGACCCATGAAATCGCGCGCAGCAGTCGCCACGCAAGCCGGCCACCCGCTTGAGATCACAGAAATTGACGTACAGGGCCCCAGGGAGGGTGAAGTGCTGGTGCGCATGGTCGCCACGGGCGTGTGTCATACCGATGCTTTTACGCTTTCCGGAGAGGATCCGGAAGGGCTGTTTCCAGCGGTCCTCGGTCATGAAGGCGGCGGTGTCGTTGAAGAAGTCGGTACCGGCGTCGCCAGTGTAAAGCCGGGTGATCACGTGATCCCGCTGTACACGCCTGAATGCGGCGAGTGCAGCTTCTGTCTATCTGGCAAGACCAACCTCTGCCAGGCGATACGGGTTACCCAGGGCCAGGGCCTGATGCCCGACGGCAGCTCACGCTTCTCACTCGGTGGCCAGCCGCTCTATCATTACATGGGCACCTCGACGTTTTCAGAATACAGCGCCATGCCGGAGATTTCCGTGGCCAAGATCAACCCGCAGGCACCGCTCGAAAAAGTCTGTTTACTGGGTTGCGGTATTACCACGGGCATCGGGGCGGTACTCAATACGGCGAAAGTTGAAGCCGGCGCCAGCGTCGCGGTTTTCGGCCTCGGCGGTATCGGGCTCAGCGTGGTCCAGGGCGCCGTCATGGCAGGCGCCTCGCGGATTCTGGCTATTGACCTGAATGAAGACAAGTTTGAAATGGCGCGCATGCTTGGCGCCACCGATTTCGTCAACCCATCCCATTATGACGACCCGATACAGGACGTGATCGTGGAAATGACCGGCGGCGGCGTGGATTATTCTTTCGAGTGCATCGGCAACACCAACGTCATGCGCTCGGCACTGGAATGCTGCCACAAGGGCTGGGGGGAATCTGTCATTATCGGCGTCGCCGGCGCCGGCCAGGAGATATCCACGCGGCCATTCCAGTTGGTCACCGGCCGGGTCTGGCGCGGCACCGCCTTTGGCGGCGTGCGTGGCCGCAGTGAATTGCCGGGCTATGTGGACAATTACATGGCGGGTAAAATCAATATCGACGACATGGTGACGCATACGATGGGCCTCGACGACATCAACCGGGCCTTCGACCTGATGCACGAGGGTGAAAGCATACGTTCGGTCGTCATTTTCTAGGATCAATTGAATGGCAACAATCAAGGAAATTTCCCGCAACCGCGTCCACGGCGGAGAGCAGTTACGCATTCAGCACCATTCCGCGGTGCTGAGCTGTGACATGATTTTCGGGGTATTCCTGCCACCGCAGGCCGCTTCCGGACCGGTTCCGGTTCTGTACTGGCTCTCCGGCCTGACCTGCACGGATGAAAACTTTACCCAGAAAGCCGGCGCGCAAAGGCTGGCATCGAAATTGGGCCTCGCCATCGTCTGCCCCGATACCAGCCCGCGCGGCACCGACCTGCCCGGGGAACATGACGACTGGGATTTTGGCTCAGGCGCAGGCTTTTATGTCAATGCAACGCGTGAACCCTGGTCGGCTCATTACCAGATGTTTGATTACGTGACCGAAGAGTTGCCCGCCATCATCGAGGCAAACTTCCCGGTCACCGACCAGCGCAGTGTCAGCGGGCATTCCATGGGTGGTCACGGTGCGCTGATGTGTGCTCTGAAAAAGCCGGAGAATTACTGCTCAGTGTCAGCATTTGCGCCAATTTGCCACCCATCAGAAACACGCTGGGGCATCAAGGCTTTCAGCCACTACCTCGGTGAAGACCGTAACGAATGGCTGGAATGGGATGCCACCCAACTGGTCTGTAAAACTGACAGGCAACTGCCCATCCTGATTGACCAGGGCGCCGATGATGAATTCCTCGGTGATGAACTGAAACCGGGCAGCCTCGAACAAGCCTGCATTTGCACCCACCACCCGTTACAGGTGAATATGCGCGAAGGCTACGACCACAGCTACTACTTCATCACCAGTTTTATCGATGATCACCTGCGGTATCACGCGAGGGCGCTGGGGCTGCTGAAATAGGCTGCAACGGTTTGGGATACGCTGTTAGTCCTGGTTCAGCCAGACCCTGGTTTGCAGGCCGATCTTGGTTGAATAACCTACCGAGCGGCTGACGATCTGGCCATCGCCGTTGATGACAAAATAGGTGGGGAAACCGCGTATCTGCCAATCCGAGGTGGTTTGTGAGCTGCCCAGTAAAACGGGCAGTTCTACAGCCGTCTCCCTGATAAATTCGCGCACCTCCTCGAGGTTTTCATATTCCAGCGCGACCACCCGGGCCCAGGCCAGTTGGCCGCTGGCAACCAGTTCATCAAGATTGTCTATGCTTGTCTTGCAATAGAAACACCAGGGGGCAAAAAAGTAAACCACGCCCACTTCGCCCGGCACCATCACCGAGTCTGCCTGCATGTCGTCCAGCCATACCGCCTGCAATGGCGGCGTGTGGTCGTCGCCGGGAAGATTGCGGGTTTGCCACATGCTGATCAACACGAAGGCTGCGATGAGCAATGCCACGTCAAAAATCAATGCGCCCCAGAAATTGCCGCGCAATGCTTTCCAGGCGGATACCAGTTTTCCTGTCACGAGCTGAAATCCCCCCATAAAAGACGGTCTACTGCACCGCGGTAGCCGTACTGCTCAAGGTCGATTTTTCCATCGAGGAAGATCACGCCCTCGTCTTCGAGCTTGCTTTTCTGTTGCTTCCAGCCGATTGAATCCTCGGCGAAGGAGATTTTTCCCTGCGCGTTAACCACGCGGTGCCAGGGCAGTTGCATGGCGCGGGGTGCGCGCCTCATGGCCTGGCTGACGCGGCGCGCCGCGCGCGGCATACCGGATAAACGGGCAACCTCGCCGTAGGTCAATACATGGCCCGACGGTATCTCGGATACCACCTTCCAGACGCTTTGATGCCAATTGACGTCAGCAGATTTTTCAACACGTTTATCCAAACTCATTATTCCAGGTTTCGCTTGCACCGTGACCAAGTTGATTAAATCGCTTTCACACGCTTTAATCAACCTGGTGCCATTTTCACCACTCATGTTATCGAAGCGCGCGACAAGGTAGCATGTTGGTCATTTCATTGACACATCAAGAGACCGGTATGACACAAATAGCTGACACAAAATTCAAACGTGAAGCCAAACGCGGCAGCCATGATTTCAATCAGGCCTGCCAGGTACTGGATGCCGGCAAAGTCTGCCATGTCGGATTTACGTTGCAGGACCAGCCCTACGTGGTGCCGATGGCCTATGCCCGCCTCGACGACCAATTATTGATCCACGGATCGGTCGCCAGCAGGTTGATGAAAAGCCTGGCCTCAGGGATACGCTGCTGTGTGACCGTCACGCATTATGACGGACTGGTATATGCGAGATCGACCTTCAACTCGTCCATGAATTACCGCTCGGTGATGGTGTTCGGGATCGCCAGGCCCATCACCGATATTGATGAAAAACGCAGCAGTATCCAGGCGCTGGTCGACCACCTGATGCCCGGACGCAGGCTTGAGCTGAGGAAATCCACCATCAAGGAACTCAATGCCACCAGCCTGCTGGCGCTGCCGATTGAAACCTTCAGCTGCAAGCGCCGCACGGGTCCGCCATCAGACAGTAAATCCGACCTCGACGCCAAGGTTTGGGCCGGCGTGGTGCCGCTGGAACTGACCGCCGGAGAGCCGGTGGATGCGCCGGACCTGCTGCCCGGAATTACCAGGCCGGACTACTTGTAAAGTTCAACCAGGGCGGCAGCCCCGGTGTTAGCGAGCCGGTTAACCGCACCCTGCGGTCAGCGCAGAAAAAAACGGGCCGGCTTTAAGCCGGCCCGCTGTCATTTCCATGCTTGAAATTTATTCGCTCGGGAATATCACTTCGAGGATAACTGCAGGCAGTGGGTCTGCAGGGTCTGCGGGAACCGGCCGAATTTCTATGATCTGGCCGAGCGGAACAAAATCCAGTTCTTCCGTATCCGTTTTTTGCGGATCGGTAAACTTGATTTTTCCTTCCAGCTTGCCATCGTCTTCAACGACCTCGATTTGCCCTTCCTCAAGTCCGGCCACCTCGACGCCATAGAATCCTGCTGGCACATCCTTGATTTTGACTGAGAATTCGGTCTCATCCGCGTCCATCTCGTACTCGGCCTCACCCTTGGCCCCTTCTATGACACCGGTGTTGGTAAAGTCGGCTTCGATCTCGATGCCTTCTTCGTCATCACCGTCGTCATCCGGTTTGCCGGGTGTCTTCTCACTCAGCACTTCGTCACCGGTGCTCAGGACAACCACGTCGCCGGCGAGCAGCTCGATCTTGCAGCCGCGCGGATCGAAGTTCAGGTTCAGCTTGTCTTCAATTTCAGGGCTACGGAATTCAAGTTCGCCTTCGCCCTCGACTACCGGCATAGCAAATTCCATGACCAGGACTTCCGGATCTTCGTTGTCTGCGCAAATTCTCAGCGTGTAGTCGCCATCCGCTAAGTCTTCCACTTCAACCTTGAAATCGGACCTGTCGGTACGTTCCCAGAACTTTGCCTTGCCTTCACCGCTGCCACCTTCTTCAACCGGGTACAGGCGCACTTCCAATTGCAATGGCTTGCCATTCTTGGGTGAATCGTCAGAGATTCCGCCGCTGCAGCGCTGGCGGTAAATGCTGCTGATTCGCTTGATGGGAAATTCACCGGCATCAATAACACCTTCGACCTCATCGAATGCAAACGTGGCCACGCCCTTGTTACAATTCTGGAACATCAGGCCCAGTGTGCCGACCGGCACAACTTCTTCATTGCCCTCCAGGTTATCAGCCATGAAGCCGATATCGGACGCGGTGTACAGGACCATGTCGATTTGATTGCCAACGACCGGCCCCACGCCCAGGTACCAGCTGGTCTGTAAATCGGGCCCGTAGGTAAACCAGTAGGCGATGCCGACTTTTTCATCTTCGGCCTGTTCACCGATCTGCAGGATAATACCCTGGCTCTCCTGCTCCGGTTGATCCCATATACCCGAGAAACTGCTCGTGATCAGGGGATCCCCCGCAAGCGCGGAAGTACAAAGCATAAATGCGGAAATAAGTGTAAAAATGCTCGCCCTTTTCAGGGAGAAAAAAGTTTTCATAGGTTTGCTCCGTGTTTTCTCGACAGACGACTCCTTTCGTCCGTAACCAACTTGCTAGCAACCAAAATTTAACAATAGTTCCTGCTCAATTCAAGCTGGATGAGCTGTGTTCATGAAATTTTTAGAACCCAGCCGATTGATTCGATAAACTAAAAATCAACCGCCATCGCCTTTTGCTGCACGCTGAGATGCAGCCAATATACCGCGCAGGATATTCATTTCATTCTGATCCGGACGGGCACGGTTGAACAGGCGCCGCAAACGCGCCATCAGGCGCTTGGGCTGTTCAGGGTTGAGGAACCTGATGTCCAGCAGCATCTGCTCGAGGTGCGTGAAAAACAGTTCCATCTGGCCGGCATCCACCGGCACCCAGTCCGATGGTTCGATGTTGATGCCCGCCTCTCCGATGACGGCCATACGTAACTCGTAGGCCATGACCTGTACCGCCTGCGACAGGTTAAGGGAACCGTACTCGGGGTTGGTGTCAATGTGCACCAACTGGTGACAGCGATAAATTTCATCGTTGGTCAGTCCGGCGCGCTCCTGGCCGAACAGGATCGCAATATCCTGGCCCTCATGCTCATGCATGGCGCTGCTGGCCGCCGCCCGCAGGTCCATTTGCGGCATGGGTAAACTGCGCATGCGCGCGCTGGTGCCCAGCACCAGGGAACAGCCCTCGAGGGCTGAATCCAGTGAATCGTGCAGGGTTGCCCGCTGCAGCAGGTCATCAGCGCCGGAAGCCATCGCCGTTGCCTCCGCGCAGGGAAAACCCTGCGGACTGACCAGGTGGAGGTTGGTCAACCCCATGACCTTCATTGCCCTTGCCGTCGCCCCGATGTTGCCCGGATGCGTGGTATTGATCAAAACTATGCGTATATGTGACAAACGTGCTGCCACCTGCGCTTCGCTTCTGGTATCCTGTGCCGCCTTCGAGTTCATTGAACTAATACTCTTTCAAGGTTTTTTGCCATGGCCCATCCAATATTGAATATCGCTATCAACGCCGCCCACATCGCCGGTGACATGATGCGTCAGGAATTCCACAAGGTGGCCAGCATTCCTGTCACGCAGAAGGCGCGGCATGATTATGTCACTGAGATCGACAAAACCAGCGAAAAGCAGATTGTACGTGAAATCAAACGTTACCACCCCGATCACGCAATACTCGGAGAGGAAGGCGGGGCCCAGGGTGAGAGCGATTATGTCTGGATCATAGACCCGCTCGACGGCACCAGCAATTACCTGCATGGCATTCCGCATTTTGGTATCTCCATCGCCCTGCAGCACAAGGGCCGCACCGAGCACGCGGTCGTTTATGACCCCATGCGCGATGAGCTTTTCACCGCCAATCGGGGTAACGGTGCGCACCTGAATAACACCCGTATCCGGGTATCGCCGCGCCTTACCCTGGATAACGCCATACTGGCGACTGCCTTCCCGTTTCGTCAGCGCGGCATGATGGGTGTTTACACGGGAATATTCAGCGATGTGTACAAGAAGGTAGAAGATATTCGGCGTTTTGGCGCGGCGTCGCTGGACCTCGCCTGGGTGGCGGCCGGAAGAATGGATGCATACTTTGAAATCGGCTTGAAGGCCTGGGATGTCGCCGCAGGTGCCTTACTGGTCAGGGAGGCCGGGGGCGTGGTCAGTGATTTCGAAGGCAGCGACGCGGTGGAGCAGTCAAACTCCATTCTGGCCGCACCCTACAAGCTGATGACCCCACTGCGGCAAATGATTGAACCACGCTGGGCGAAAGCTAAAAAATGACGGTGCTGTTGGGCCGTTGCGCTGATTAAGGAGCAAAAAAATCCCCGCTTTGAGCGGGGATTTTTCTAACAGTAAAGGGTCGAATTGCTACCGGCTACGGCCTGACTTCCAGGCTTGCGCCTTCTTTTTCCACTTCCATCAGGTCGTATTTACTGACACCCATCAGCAGCAGCGTTGTGCTGGCGACGTAGATGGATGAGTACGTACCGATCAGGACACCCACGATTAACGTGAAGGCGAAACCGTTGATGATCTCGCCGCCGAAAAGGAATAGCGACACCAGCACGATCAGTGTTGTCGTCGATGTCATCAGGGTGCGCGACAGGGTTTCGTTGATGGATGTGTTGACCACCTCGACGGGTTGGCGTTTCCGGTAGCGCGGAAAGTTCTCGCGGATGCGGTCAAACAGCACGATCGTATCGTTCAGCGAGTAACCCACCACGGCTAACAGGGCGGCGACGACCGTCAGATCGAACTCGACCTGCACCAGCGATATCACGCCCATGCTGATGATGATGTCATGGAACAGGGCGGCCACGGCACCTACTGAAAAGCGCCACTGAAAGCGGAACATGACATACAGAAACACGCCGACCATGGCATAGATTACGGCCAGGATACCCTGCTCGGCCAGTTCGTCACCGACTTGCGGACCGACAAACTCGACCCTGCGCACCTCGATTTCTCCTTCCACTCCCTGGCTCAGTGTGGACAGTACGCGGGTCGACAATTCCGCGTTGCTCTCAGCCACCTCTGAGGGTGGAATGAAAACAACGATATCGGTGGCCGCGCCAAAAGTCTGCACAACCGAATCGAAGCCGGCACCCGCCAGCTGTTCGCGAACCTCGGTGGTGTCGGGCGCCGAGGGATAGCCGACTTCAATCAGCGTACCGCCGGTAAAATCCAGCCCGAAGTTCAGTCCGCGTGTTGCCAGGGATGTGATTGACACCACAATCAGGATCAGTGAGAAAACCAGCGCGACCTTGCGCTGGCTCATGAAATCAATATTGGTCTTACGATTCAAAAATTTCATGCTAGTACCTTAAATTGACAGCTTGCGGACACGTTTCTTACCGCCGTAAATCAGGTTTACGACAGCCCGTGTACCCATAATCGCGGTGAACATGGAAGTCACGATACCCAGCGACAGGGTAACCGCGAAGCCCTTAACCGGGCCGGTGCCGAACAGGAACAGCACGAAGGCTGCGATCAGTGTTGTTATATTGGCATCCGCGATGGTCGAAAATGCTTTTTCGTAACCGGCGCGAATGCTGGCCTGCGGTGTATTGCCGTTGCGTAATTCTTCGCGGATACGCTCGAAAATCAGAACGTTGGCGTCAACCGCCATACCGATGGTCAATACGATGCCCGCAATACCCGGCATGGTTAACGTTGCGCCGAGCATGGACAGCAGTGACACCAGCAAAACCAGGTTGGCAAAAAGCGCCAGGTTGGCTACCAGGCCGAAAACCCGGTAGTAAATCGCCATGAAGACCAGAACCAAAACAAAACCGATGACCACGGCTTTGAAGCCCTGGGCAACGTTATCAGCACCAAGACTTGGACCAACGGTGCGTTCTTCAACGATTTCCATCGGCGCTGCAAGCGCTCCCGCCCTCAGCAGCAGCGATAACTGCGAGGCTTCCTGGATGGAAGCCAGGCCCGTCGTCTGGAAACGTTTGCCGAAAGGCTCGCGCACCACGGCGACACTGATCACATCCTCGATCTTGCGGCCATTGGGCTTCTGTTCGATGTAAACAACCGCCATGCGGTTACCGACGTTGTCACGGGTAAAGTCCAGCATGCGCTTGGAGCCAACGCCGTCGAGCGTGACGCTGACGGAGGGTTGCCCGCTTTGCTGGTCAAAGGAGGCCGATGCACCGATCAGCTGGTCACCGGATACGATCAGGCGTTTCTTCAGCAGGACCGGATTGCCTTCATAGGTATAAAGCCGTGATTCCGGCGGGATGCGGCCAGTCTGCGAGGCCGTAAAGGCATCGTTGGTTTCATCGACGGCACGGTATTCCAGGGTGGCCGTCGCACCGATAATTTTCTTGGCTTCGACCGTGTCCTGGACACCCGGCAACTGCACGACCACGCGGTCGGCGCCCTGTTGCTGGATGACCGGCTCAGCCACACCCAACTCGTTAACGCGATTGCGCAACGTGGTGATATTTTGCTTCAACGCCGTTTGCTGCAGGGCGAGCAACTGCTGTTCCTGGACCGTAGCGGAAATACCGAAAGTTTCACCCGCCGGTAACTGGCTCGTATTCAGGCCTTGCAAGCTCTGGTCCGTGCGCAGGATATTCATGGTCCGGTCCCGGTCCTCGTCGCTGCGTAACATCATCAGCAGGCCATTGCCTTCATGGCGGACAGAAATATACCGGATACCCTCGTCGCGCAGCACCGCGCGGATATCGTCGACAAACCGGTCAAGCTGCTGGCTGCGCGCCGTATCCATGTC